>NZ_CAXTNE010000026.1:0-12468 GCF_964245445.1 uncultured Nostoc sp. | reverse complement strand
ACGATCAAGGTAAACCACAAGAAGCGATCGCACATTACAAAAAAGCCATTAGCCTCGATCCGAAAAACTCTGGAGCATACTTTAATTTGGGTTTGACTTTAGCAAGACTTAATCAGTTAGAACCTGCGATCGCACAATATAAAAAAGCTATTAGCCTTGAACCAAACTATGCAGACGCTCACTATAACTTAGGAAATGCTCTCTACGCTCAAGGCAAACTAACAGAAGCAGTCACCGAATATACAGCAGCTATTCGCCTCAAACCCAATTATGCGCCAACTTACACGCGTCTGGGAAATGCTCTGTACGATCAAGGTGAGCTAGCAGAAGCAGTTACTCAGTACAAAAAATCCATTAGCTTTGATCCCAAGTATGCAGACGCTCACTATTACTTAGGGAACGCCTTGTATGCTCAAGGAAAGCCAGCCGAAGCAATCGCCGAATATACCGCAGCCATTCGCCTCGCTCCAAAAAATCCCGCCGGTTATAACGCCTTGGGAAATACTCTGTACGCTCAAGGCAAACTAGAAGAAGCGATCGCACATTACAAAAAAGCCATAAGCTTCGCTCCCAACTATGCAGACGCTCACTATAATTTAGCAAGCGCTTTTTACGCTCAAGGCAAGCTAACAGAAGCAATCGCCGACTATAACGAAGCGATTCGCCTCGATCCCAAACATGCACAAGCTTATACAGGTTTGGGAAATGCAATGGATGATCAAGGTAAACCACAAGAAGCGATCGCCCATTACAAAAAAGCCATTAGCCTTGTACCCAACGATGCATTCACTTACTATAATTTGGGGATCACTTTGGGAAGAGAAAAACAGCTAGAAGAAGCGATCGTTAATCTCAAAAAAGCCAGAGAGTTATTCCAAGCTGAGGAAAACAAGGAAATGGTTGAGCAAGTTGATCAGCTAATCCAAAAAATGAATATCCGAACGAATTGATTGACACTCTAAGGCTGAAGCCACTGAGATTCTTAAGACATTGCTATCTGCCATATTATAAAGCCGGACTTCTTGAAGTGGGTCATGGGATTCCTATTGGACCAAAAATATCCCTGGCAATTTCGATCCCCGTCGCGCATACGGATTGAGCTGCTCACTAAGATAGGATGCGATCGCATGGAAACGAATTGGGTATTTGTCAAACTTAATAGTGTAATTTATTACTAAAATTACAAAAACAAACACAGACTTATTGAGAGTTTTTTAGCCTAAAGTGATATATGTTCTGAAAATCGGTGACTTCCTAGCTTACGCATCCATCTACTGTTCAGTGGTAATTTGGTAGGGTAATAAAAAATCATGGAAAAGTAACATGGTTTTACTTAAGTGGAAATCCTGTATAACAGCAATAACCTTGACTGCAATCAGTCTGATTGCATCCAAGTCGGCATTGGCGGCATCTTTATATTCAGTTACTGACTTAGGCGCTCTTACTGGAGACCCCGTCAGTTATGCTCAAGACATCAATGACTCAGGTGAGATAATCATTAATTCTTCTGGGGATTCTTTTTCTTCTTTTTTGTACAGTAATGGTTCGCTCAAAAAAATTAGTCCACTACCTGGCGACAATGAACTTTCAGTGGAAAGTATCAATAATTTGGGGCAAGTAGTTGGTAATTCGGGCTTTGATAATCACGCCTTTATTTACAGTGGTGGAACAACCCAAAGTATCGGTCTTAACGGCATTCCTTATGCTATCAATGACTCAGGTGAGGTGGTTGGCGGTACGACTGGCGGCGGTATATTCCCAAAGCTTGCCTTTCCCGCCGGGACCGCTTTCCTATACAGCAATGGTACGACGACTATCATTAACAATAATTTAGAAGAAAATTATGTTGCCTATGGCATAAATAATCTAGGTCAGGCAGTCGGCATTTTCGGTCCCAGCCGCGCCTTTTTATACGATAACGGCATAATTACTAATCTCGGCACCCTCCCTGGTGACAACTACAGTTCAGCACTGGATATTAATGACTTAGGGCAAGTGGTTGGTACTTCTGGACTCACTGGAGTAAGTGATGGTCGTGCTTTCCTTTACAGTTCCAGCACGGGACTCCAAAACCTCGGTAAGTTAAGTCCTACAGATTTGTTCAGTGTTGGTGAGGGGATCAATAATTTGGGTCAAGTAGTCGGGTATTCTGGCACTTATAATGATCTGAAGCCTTTTCTTTATAGTGATAACACTCTGTACGATTTAAATGACTTAATTGCTCCTGGTTCAGACGCTGGCTTTACCTTGAGAGTAGCATTTGCCATTAATATTAATGGACAAATTGTAGGTTCTGGTGCAGTTAATGATGAATTCCACGCCTTCCTCTTGACGCCAGTCTCATCTGTCTCTGTAGCTGAACCAACTTCAGGCTTTCCGATTTTATCGTTCGGTGCTGGTGTAATTTTATTTGCAGCACTCAAGCGCAAAACTCACTCTAGCAGTGCAGTTATACAACAAAGAAGTTAATGCAATAACTTTTATCGAGTTTTTCAGCAAGCCCTAAATACACGCTCGTTTTACGCATACCGTGATTCTTATAAAGGGTATTGGGGCTAGAAAAGAAGCAGGGGGAGAAGAACCATGACCAATGACTAATGACTAATAACTAATGACTCAAGAAAAAGGTAAAGTCTACCTTGTAGGTGCTGGGCCTGGAGATGTGGCATACCTAACGGTAAAAGCTTATAATCTCTTAGCTGCTGCTCAGGTTTTAGTTTACGATGCCCTGGTAGATGCTCAATTATTGCAGTGCGTACCACCTGATTGTTTGAAGTTGGATGTTGGGAAACGCGGTGGTAAACCCAGTACAACCCAAGCTGAAATTAACAAGTTACTGGTAAAGCATTGCCAGCAAGGGAAACAAGTTGTACGGCTCAAATCAGGCGATCCGTTGATTTTTGGGCGTTGCACTTCCGAAATTGAAGCACTCAAAGCATCTGGTTGTGATTTTGAACTAGTACCAGGAATTTCCTCAGCCCTTGCAGCACCTTTGTTAGCAGGAATTCCCCTCACAGATCCAGTGTTGAGTCGCACTTTTGCAGTGCTTACAGCTCATGAACCAGAAGTTTTAGACTGGGAGGCACTCTCACGGCTAGAGACACTGGTAATTTTGATGGGAGGGCAACATCTGCCAGAAATTGTACATCAACTAGTGCGACACGGGCGATCGCACTTAACACCCATTGCCATCATCCGTTGGGCAGGAACTCCTCGTCAACAAATTTGGACAGCGCAACTGGGCAATATTGTGGAACAAACCACCGAATTATCCCTTTCTCCAGCAGTAATTGTTATTGGCGAAGTTGTTGGGCTACGGAAGTATTTACAACCTGAGAATATATATTTAGACCAAATTATCAAGCAGGAACCTGGAAAAAGACATTCCCAGGTTCCTGCTGTGAACGAGAGTATTTTTATACCCCAACCTATGTTAAGTAACTTCCCCTCATCTCGTCTTCCTCTCAGTGGCAAAACAATCTTGGTGACACGTTCAGTTGGACAGTCAAGCCAATTTAGCGATCGCCTCATCGCATTAGGTGCAACAGTGATCGAAATGCCTACCTTAGAAATCGGCCCGCCCTCCTGTTGGGAAGCTTTGGATAATGCGATCGCTCATTTATCTGACTTCGACTGGTTAATTCTCACTTCTACCAATGCCATAGACTACTTTTTTGAAAGGCTAAACGCCCAAGGTAAAGATAGTCGTGCCTTAGCAGGCGTTAAAATTGCCGTCGTTGGTGAGAAAACAGCCCATTGTCTCAAACAACACTCTATCCAACCAGATTTTATTCCTCCCAACTTTATTGCCGATTCTTTAGTGGAAAATTTCCCAGAGGATCTGCATGGTAAAAAGGTTTTATTTCCCAGAGTTGAAAGCGGCGGCAGAGAAATTTTAGTTAAGGAATTAACTCTCAAGGGAGCAAAAATGATAGAAGTTGCCGCATATCAATCTTGTTGTCCAAGTGGTATTCCACCAGAGGCACAGCTAGCTCTCCAAAACCGCAAGATAGATGTGATTACTTTTGCCAGTTCTAAAACTGTGCAATTTTTCTGTCAACTTACTAACAAGATATTTTCCAATAACTCTGATCCTAGTCAATTCTTAGAGGGCGTTTGTATTGCCTCTATCGGGCCTCAAACCTCCAAAACCTGTCATTTTTTATTCAGGCGTGTGGATATAGAAGCCCAAGAATATACTTTAGATGGTTTAACCCAAGCATTGATAACATGGGCGACAAGTTATTAGATGAGGGGCAAGGGGCAGGGGAAGCAGGGGGAGAATAATTAATGACTAATGACTAATGACTAATGACAAAACGTATAATCGGCTTAACTGGCGGTATTGCCACAGGCAAAACCACTGTCACCAATTATTTGGCTAACGCTTATAACCTGTCAATTCTGGATGCAGATATTTATGCTAGAGAGGCAGTATCTTTAGGTTCACCTATTCTTGGTGCGATCGCTCAACGTTATGGCGAACAAATTTTATTACCAGATGGCAGCCTCAACCGCCAAAAGCTAGGCGAAATTATCTTTAATCGTCAAGATGAACGCAACTGGATAGATAATCTGATTCATCCAGATGTGCGCGATCGCTTTCAGGAAGCGATCGCCCTATCTTCCTCACAAATACTGGTGTTAGTAGTGCCTCTATTATTTGAAGCTGGCATGACTAATTTAGTTACAGAAATTTGGGTAGTGCGTTGTTCACAAGAGCAACAGCTAGAAAGATTGATACAACGAAACCATTTAAATAGAGAACAGGCACAAGCCAGGATCAACAGCCAATTATCTATCGAAGAAAAAGTTGCTCATGCAGATGTCGTTTTAGATAACTCTTCCACCCTAGAAGTATTACTAGAGCAGGTAGATGTAGCCCTAAAAACCACTAGTAAAAACTAGATGCTATTTATCTTAAAAAAGATGCATAGATGACATTCTCAAGACATAAAAGCTTTATAAATTTTATGATTATCTAGTTAAGTAAAAGAATGTCATATCTGACCTATTCTTGTCCAATAATTAGGTGATTTTACAGTTGAAGCTGCAATTGATGGTACTGTAAATTTAAATAGTTATTGGGCAAAAGATATCATAGAGTAAAATCAAACACTAATTCAAACACTAATTCAAACATTAATAACTGAAAATTAAGATTTAAGAAAGATAATTGAAAATTATTGATCTTCTTTTAAAATTATTATTAATTACCTTCTCAACGAACTGCTTAATTAGACATTGGGTGATAAATTGCCTTTACTAGCTGTCAATGTGGTTGATTACTAACTAGATTGTCCACCTGTTCAATTCTGGATTGGTGATTGAAAGGAATTAAGATTCACTTAGAGTCCAGAACTCTTCGTTATAGATTTCTTCTTGGGGAAAACTCACTTATATCTTTGATCAGGACGAGTATGAACTTAAGTTTTAGTTTTTTAAGTAAGTTAGCCCTAGTTAGCTTTCCAGCAAACGAATTAAAACAGAAGCATAAAGTACACGATTATAGCCAACTAGTTTCTGGAAGCGACTACGTATTTGAGCGCCTCAATGAAGGAACAATCGGGTATATAACTGGAAGCAAGACAGGCATTAAACCCTCTGATCGCATTATTTTACAAGAAGGTTGTGAATCTTATCAATATCAAGTTGAGGAAGTTGATTATTACTCAGATCCATCCGATATGTGGATAGCTTTACTCAAGCAAGTGCCGATTGACTAAATATTAAAGTCAAGATAATTTATAATTTAAATTTTGTTCAACGCTAATCGGTTTAATATTCCTTAACATAGTTCAACAGAAAAAGTTCTACGCGGCAATCCAGAACTTTTACCCAATAAAGTAAATTACCTATTTTAATTAGATAAAGTCGAATTAAGCCGTCGAAGAAACTCAATATTCAAATCTAGCTTTTCTCCTAACCATAAAGAATGAACTGCGTGGTCAGCCACAGCATCGCCTGTCTCAGGGTGGACGAGAATATCCAATCCCTCACGATTAAGCATTAACCAGGGAACGACTTTATCAAACTGATTCGGTAAGAAAGCAACTTGATACATTGCTTTTGGGTGGGGGCCGATGGGCTTGTCAAACCAGCGTCCGAGTTGCACGTCAAACCTAACACCCAATCCTTCACGTACACGCGCAGCTACATCCCGACTGGCGGGATCGAAGTAAACATGAGCATGAAAACCAGTGATCTTAATAGTATCTTCTTCCATAGATCCACTTTTTGTTCTCAACTCTAATTTTAGGTAGCAGACTTTTTCTTTTTCACTGAAAAAGCGATGTCTACGCTTAATTTTAGCCCAATACCGTGCGGTTAAGGATCGGTTGTGGAGATTGAAGGAAGTAGGTAGGCGAGAATAAACCAAATTCAGAGTTTGGCTCGCTCAGATTTATGCAATGTTAGTAATTAGTTAACGCTTAAGCTGCTTGTAGTTTCTTTGACAACTTCATGTGTTTTAGGAGCAACTGAAAGATGTACAACATGTACCGTACAAGGAGCATGGTGAAGAACATAGTTACTCACACTACCGAGAAATAGTTCCATCAGCCCAGAACGACCTCGACGCCCCATTACAATTAGGTCAGCATCATAACTATGAGCAAAATCACAAATGATGCGGCCAGGATTACCAATATTTTGTGTAAATTCCGTAGTTATACCTGCTGCGTTAGCTTGGGCGCAGAAAGATTGTAACATCTGGATTCCTAAGTTTTTAAAGGTATCCCACTGCTTTTGATATAACTCGAAGCTTTGACTGCTCAATCCTGGATAGTAGTCAAAATTAGACAGCATAGGTACGTAAGGACTACCCTCTTCTTCGGGAGATAGGACATGCACTAGCATTAAGCTAGCTTGTGTTAACTTTGCTAAACCCAAGGCTTCCTCAAAAACCTGTTGCCCTATTTCCGAACGATCTAATGCAACTAGAATCTTTTTAAACATCATAATAGACCTCCGATTTCATTGGTAAATGGTCTTTACGGTTTCTGGTTTCCAGATGCTGGATTGTCAAAAATGACTAATCCCTCAACTATGTTTAGTCACTTGTGAATTTTAAATTTATTAAAGGCTTTCGCCCTATATTTATGTTTATAGCAAAACAATTTGAGGAATTTGTGAGGAAGACATTTATCTTTAATTACTAAGAATACTGTGTATTGCAATATACGGTAATAACTCAGTATTTGGTTTAGGCAAATTTTCACACCTTCGCTTACACAAATATCACACGGTATTTGCCACCTTACTAGTACAGGTCGGCGGAAATAAACCTACCGTTTTATTACAGCCAGAAAGCCTGAAATTAAAGCTTTTTGAATGCGTGACTTTTGACTTTTGCTTTGCGGTACTAGGGCGTGTCATCAAATAGGTATCAATCTAGTTTAGAATCGATACGTTTTTTATGTATGTTAAATGCGGTACTCAAAAGTCAAATAATATTTTTTATTACTTTTATATCAAGGTAAATTTTAGGTATTTATTTCTCCACCACTGTTATTTTTAAAGGATACAATGGCTCAGAACCATTTAATTGCCAAATTCTAACTACCAATACAGTAGCTACAGTTAGCCATAGGCAAGAAAATGATAAAATTATTCCTGCTACAGCATTAGTTTGCCAATAAATTACCGTCACCACTACAGCAGATAACCAAGGGCCTAAAATAACTACAGGTACAGCAGCACCTAATCTCCGTTCTACAGTAAAAATTGTATTCCAAGTATCCCCTAAAGCCAGATGTACCACAAACAAAATTAAAGGTAGCACTAAAAATTGGTGATTCATTTGCTGCCAAATCAATAGAGAAGAAATTACCCGTAAAATGGCAATTATCATCCAAACTATGGGAAATACTAAAGGTGGAGGAGACCATTTTGGTTTGATTACCTGGTCATAGATCTGACGAGAACGGGTATTATCTAAAAGAGAAAAAAATCGTGAACGGATACTTAATATAGCAAAAAATAATCCAGTCAATAAAATGTTAAGCCAACTGGAAAAAGAAGAATTATTATCAATCAACATTACTAATTTTTCCATAACCAGCAACACGAGAATCATAACTACTATTTGTAGAATCGTCCCTATTGTATAAACTAAAACTGCTCTGATATCTAGTTCTTGTGTAGTAGTTATTGATGCATTTGGAGACTGTTGTTTTTTAAAAGTTTTTACCCCCATCACTGTATTGACAAACTGTTCAAGTATTCCAGTATTATTTGATTTATTCATAATTAATAGATTTTCCGTAGTTTCTAATTAGTATTAATAAGCCATTATATGATAGTCTAATGGTTAAAATAATTTTTGTAGGCTCTTGTAACCTCAGAGTTTATAGTTCCGAATCTAATGTACAGTCTTTCGTAAGTGGTATTGAGGAAAAAACGTGGAATTTCAGAAGTTATTGTATATTTTTACTCTAGTAAAGATTGCTACGTTTGCTCTGGGTATACCTGTATTTGCTCAAATCGCGCAGACTCCCTCCAATTCTTCACAGTCGAGTTGTCGTGCAACTAAAGTAGATACTGCAATTTTCAAAGAACCTTCAACATCATCCAACGCTATCAGAATATTGCCGGCAAAAACGAACATTGTTTTAGCATATATACCAGCTAGTGGAGATAGATTTGTCAGAATTAAAGCTCCGACTTCAGGGTTTATTCAAACTGCTGTGCTGAAGTTTTGTCAGACGAATAACAACGCTCAAAACTTGTGGAGTAAACCTACTATTGGCAGTGCATGTCGGCAAATTGTACAACCTGTAACTCTACGTGGTCAACCAAGTACAAAAGGAGCTTTTATTACAACACTTAATTCCAACACAATCGTGTTTGTGAACTTGGTTGCAGGTAATATAGTTAAGTCATACAAATCTGAAAATTATATTTGGGTAGAAATCGACCTTTCCAGAAGTTTCCCTGGAGAGTTATCCGGTAATGGTTGGATAGCCAATACTGACTTAGTAAATACTCCCGGATTAAGCAGTCTGGCTTATTGTAGCTAGTAGCTTATTTCGCTCAATACTTCCACCCGGCATGAGTTTCTCCATGCGCTAGGGGTAACTTGTTCAGCTTCCAACCCTCTCTACGAGACTCTACGCGAACACAGAGATCGTGCAATTTTAACCAACCTTGCCATAGTAGTTGAATACCAATGGGTGAATGGGTGTTTACTTCGATGTTCTAGGTAGCCGCCAAGACGGGCGATGCCAACGCAACCAAGCGCCCAACTAACTGTTAGCAGCTTGGGTAGTTTAGAAGATTTAGCTTTTAAAATCCTAATTTGTTGGGGATTAAGAATTTCAATTGCGGAGGTTGAGGGCTGGGTGCGGTGGAGATAAGCTTTTTCTCTCCCCCTGCCCCCTGCTATGATCAACGGTATAGCCAAACACGCAATAGTGAAAGCAGTTGTTCAGTATCTACGGGTTTTGTGATGTAGTCTGATGCGCCAGCTTCAATACACTTTTCGCGATCGCCTTGCATGGCTTTAGCAGTCAGTGCAATAATCGGCAAAGATTTAAATTGCTCGTTTTGGCGGATTAAGCGTGTTGTTTCGTAACCATCCATTTCCGGCATCATTACATCCATCAAAACCACATCAATATCTGGTGTACTTTCCAATAGGGTAATCCCCTCGCTGCCGTTCTCAGCATATAAAACCTGGATTTGATAACGCTCCAGCATACTCGTCAGCGCGAAGATATTACGCACATCGTCGTCTACAATTAGCGCTTTTTTGCCAGCGAGTAAGTAGTCTATTGAATGCAGTTGTTCAAGTATTTCTCGTTTTGGTGCTGGTAAATTTGCTTGGACTCGGTGTAAAAATAATGCTGTTTCATCAAGGAGACGTTCGGGCGATCGCACATCTTTAATGATGATTGTTTCGGCAATTCGTCTGAGTTCCGTTTCTTGAGCTTTGCTAATTTCTCTACCTGTGTAGACAATAATTGGTAAAGTTTTACCGTGAGGTAGAAGCTTTATCTGCTCGATCAGTTCAAACCCAGTCATGTCAGGTAGCCCTAAATCGAGAACGAGGCAATCAAAATGCTGGGAACGAATGGCTTCTAAAGCTGCTGCACCAGTGCCCACAGCAATGGTAGAAACATCGCTGTTACCAATCAACTCGACAATACTAAGCCGTTGAGTGTCGTCGTCTTCGACTACTAACAAATTTTTCACCTGGCGCTCAACAAAACCTTTAATTTTGGTCAACGCCTCGGATATTGTATCGCTGGTTAAGGGCTTTTGCAGATATGCGATCGCTCCTAGTTGCAAACCGCGCTGTCTCCCTTCCTCAACGGTCATGATATGTACAGGAATGTGGCGGGTATTCGGGTCATGCTTCAGACGATCTAATACAGTCCAACCATCCATTTCTGGCAACCTGATATCTAGCAAAATGGCTGAAGGCTGGAATTGCTGCGCTAACATCAAACCTGTACTGCCTGTTTGGGCAGCGATCACCTTGAATCCTTGCTGTTGTGCCATCTCTAGCAGGATACGCGCAAAATTAATGTCATCCTCAACAATTAGTAACACGCGATCGCCTCTTTCAATAACAGCGCGATCATCATTTAGGAGTGGAGAGTGGGTAGAGACGCGATTAATCGCGTCTCTACTGGGGAGTGGGGAGTAGGGAGTAGGGAATGGTTTTGTTGATATTGACTCAGGACTCGAAACTCGTGACTCAGCACTCAATTGGGGGAAGTAAAATATAAAGGTGCTACCTTGATCGGGTTGACTGATTAGTTTAATTTCGCCGCCAAAGAGACGGGCAATTTCACGGCTAATTGATAAGCCCAATCCAGTACCGCCGTATCTCCGACTGGTAGAGCCATCGGCTTGCTGAAATGCCTCGAAAATCACTTTCTGCTTGTCGGGGGCAATGCCAATGCCTGTATCGCTGACTGAGAAGGCGATGACATTTTGGGCGCGATTTAAAGTTTCTTGGTCTTTGCTCCATCCCTGCTTCGCCACCGCAATCTGTAAGCGTATCTCCCCTTTTTCTGTAAATTTAAAAGCGTTGGAGAGGAGATTTTTTAACACCTGTTGTAAGCGTTTGACATCTGTATTGATGGTTGTGGGCAATTCGGGAGTCAATTCAATTGTGAAACCTAGCCCTTTGCTCTGAGCGATTTGTCGGAAGGTGCGCTCAATCTGATCGCCCAATTCTGTCAATGGCATTTGGGTCATGTCAATGGACATAGTTCCCGATTCAATTTTAGCGAGATCGAGAATGTCATTGATTAACGCCAACAAATCATTACCTGCTGAGTAAATTGTTTGGCTGTATTCGACTTGCTTGGCGGTGAGGTTGCGATCAATGTTATCTGACAACAACTTCGCCAAAATCAACAAGCTGTTTAGTGGTGTCCGCAGTTCATGGGACATGTTAGCGAGAAACTCTGATTTGTATTTTGAAGAAAGGGCGAGTTGTTCAGCCTTGTCTTCTAAAGAGAGTCTTGCTTGTTCAATTTCACGATTTTTACGCTCGACTTCTTTCTTTTGCATAGCTAACAACTCTGCCTTTTCTTCTAATTCGGCGTTGGTTTGTTGCAACTCCTCTTGTTGTCCTTTGAGTAAATCTTCTGAGGTTTTGAGTGATTGAGCTTGTTGTTCTAAGCGCTTGTTGGTTTCCCGGAGTTCATCTTGCTGGGTTTGGAGTTCTTCAGCCAAAGATTGCGACTGTTTGAGTAATTCTTCAGTTCGCATGGATGCTGCGATCGTGTTGAGGACGATCGCTATACTTTCGGTAAGTTGGTCAAAGAATGTCAGATGAATTTCGCTAAAGCGGCGGAAGGATGCTAATTCTATGACTGCTGTCACCTGTCCTTCAAAAAGTACAGGTAACACCACGGCATTAAGTGGAGACGATTCTCCTAAACCAGAGGCAATTCTGACATAATCACTTGGCACTTCCGTCAGCAGTATTCGCTCTTTTTCTAAAGCGCATTGTCCCACCAAACCTTCACCCAAATAGAAGCGGTTAGCCAGATGTCTGCGTTCGCGGTAAGCGTAGCTACTAATTAGTTTCAAATACGGTACATTTTCCCCAGACTCCATTAGGAAGAATACGCCGTGTTGCGCTCCTACTAAGGGTGCTAGTTCTGAGAGAATTAGTTTAGATACAGTTTCTAAGTCTCGCTGCCCTTGCAGCATTCGGGTAAACTTGGCTAGGTTAGTTTTCAACCAATCTTGTTCGGTGTTTTTCTGCGTTGTCTCCCGCAGGTTGGCAATCATCTGGTTGATGTTGTCTTTGAGGATCGCTACTTCCCCTAGTGCTTCGACGGCAATTGAACGAGTTAAATCACCCTTAGTTACAGCTGTAGCAACTTCTGCGATCGCTCTTAACTGAGTTGTCAGTGTAGCAGCCAATTCATTCACATTATCCGTCAAATCTTTCCAAGTTCCAGCCGCGCCAGGGACTCTAGCTTGTCCGCCTAACTTCCCTTC
>NZ_CAXTNE010000025.1:0-48162 GCF_964245445.1 uncultured Nostoc sp. | reverse complement strand
TCCCCACTCCCCACTCCCCATCTCTTAACATGATCCAAGCAGAAGAATTTGTAGAAGCTGCGCGTAATCTTGGTTTTGAGTGGTACACTGGCGTACCCTGTTCTTTTCTCACGCCTTTTATTAACTACGTCATCAATGACGTTCAACTTAAATATATCTCCGCAGCCAATGAGGGAGATGCTGTAGCGATCGCAGCCGGAGCAGCAATTACTGGAAAACCTGCTGTGGTGATGATGCAAAACTCTGGTTTGGGAAATGCAGTTAACCCGCTAACCTCCCTCACTTATATCTTTCGGATTCCGCTGCTGCTGATTTGTACTCTAAGAGGCGATCGCTTGTTGCAAGATGAACCGCAACATCAATTAATGGGGCAAATCACAGATAAATTGTTGCAAACAATGACTATACCTTGGGAATTTTTTCCCACAGAGGCAGCACAAATAGAACCCGTTTTACAAAGAGCCACAGCCTATATGCAACAAGAACGCTGTCCTTATGCTTTAATTATGCGTAAAGGAGCAATCGCCCCCCATGCACTCACCCGTTCTTCTATCCCCGAACGAGAAAATAGTGCGATCGCTCATATTCAGCAAAGCTTTTTTCGGGATCACAAAGAACAACGCGTTTCTCGCAGCGAAGCACTAGCTCGGATTGTAGAACTAATTGATCCCAAAAACACTGTAGTAATTGCCACCACCGGATATACGGGACGAGAACTTTTTGCTAGTAAAGACAGCGCCAATCATCTTTATATGGTTGGGTCAATGGGCTGCGCTTCCTCAATGGCATTGGGACTATCCTTAGTACGTCCAGACCTCAAGGTAGTAGTAATTGATGGTGATGGTGCAGCATTAATGCGGATGGGTAATTTTGCTACCATTGGCACTTATGGCGGTTCTAACTTGACCCATATTCTTTTAGATAATGAAGCCCACGATTCTACTGGCGCACAAGCCACCGTCTCTGCGGGCATTTCCTTTGCCAAAATTGCCGAAGCGTGCGGTTATGGTGTCACATTAGCCGGAGATGATCCCGCCCTTTTAGATGCCTTATTTACCGCAGATGCTAACACCAGACCTAAATTCGCTCATTTAAAAATCCGTCCCGGAACTTTAGAAAAGCTACCCAGACCCAACCTCACCCCGGAAGCAGTTTTACAACGCTTTATGAAACATATTGGTAATTCGTAATTCGTAATTAATAAATTCAAAGTACAAACTCTTCATTTATTAATGCCCAATGACAAATGACAAAATGATTTTACTAAATCCCGGCCCCGTCAATTTGAGCGATCGCGTCAGAAATGCCTTGTTGCGCCCCGATTTGTGTCACCGTGAGGTGGAATTTTCCCAACTTCAAAGCAGAATCCGCGAACAATTACTTCAAGTTTATGGTCTTGGAAGCGATCGCTGGGCAGCAGTTCTCCTCACTGGCTCTGGTACCGCCGCGATGGAAGCGATGATTAGCAGTTTAGTACCCACAGACGGGAAATTACTAGTAATTGAAAACGGTGTATATGGCGAACGACTTTCCAAAATTGCCAAAATCCACGGTATTGATTACATTACACTTTCCCATCCTTGGAATGCTGAAATCGATATCAACGCTTTAGTCAAACTCCTAGATGAAAACGCCGACATCACCCACCTTGCGATCGTCCATCACGAAACTACTACCGGTCGCTTAAATAATTTGCTGGAACTTGCCCCAATTTGCCAAGAACGCCGCATCAAACTATTAGTGGATGGAGTCAGCAGCTTTGCTGCTGAAGAACTAAATTTTGCTGATTGGGGAATCACCGCTTGCGCTGCAACAGCCAATAAATGTCTACATGGTGTCCCCGGAACGTCCTTTGTCATCCTGCAACGGGATGCACTGCCGTCAGTAGACACAATCGGGCGCACCTTATATTTAGATTTAGCAACCTATTGCCAGCAACAAGACCGAGGTGGCACACCTTTTACGCAATCAGTACAGACATTTTATGCTTTAACAGAAGCTTTGCAAGAAATGGCAGAAGCAGGAGGTTGGCGTGCTAGACACAGCCATTACAACCAACTTGCCAGCTTAGTCAGAGATGGTTTAGCCTCAATCGGAATTAAACCCCTACTTCCTCTTGGCAGTTCATCCGTTGTCTTGAATGCTTACTACTTGCCAGAAGGTTTCAGCTATGAGGAATTTCACGACCAATTGAAAGCACAAGACTATATCATTTATTCTGGACAGGGAAACTTAGCTCAATCTATTTTCCGAGTTTCGACAATGGGAGCTATTACCCACGCTGACATGGAACGCTTTGTTGTTGTTGTTAAACGAATTATTTCAAAAGTTTTAGACAAACCTACATCCTGAACTCTAACAATATCAATCTCAGATTAATGACTGTGGTCAGCATAACTAAATTATGTATACATAAATGATACAACAGTTTGCAAGTCGGTGAGGTACAAAATACAGGTTTCACGTATCAGATATAAAGAGTTTCTACCTCTTGCCTCCTGCCTCAAAACCCGTAGCTTTGTACTTCATGCAAAAGAAAACTGCTGTATTAGGAATTATTTTAACAGGGCATCAAAGCATCTACTCTCCCCAGTACTGCCATATCTTCTGCATCCAACTCCGTGGGAATACCACTACGAATCAATTCCGAAAAATTTTCATTGGGAACCATAACAGTCAACGTATACAAGCGAGTAGAACCAGTATTTTTAATCAAATGAGTCCCAGTGGGAGGCACCAATAAACTATCTCCAGCTTTAATCGTGGTAGTTTTGCCGTCACACATGGCGATCGCTTCACCTTTGATGACGAAAAACATTTCCACCGCCCACTGATGGCGATTTGGCGGTGTTTGTCCACCAACATCAAAAATTTCTATGCAGCAAGTCAAGGAAGTATTAGCATTTGTCGAATCGAAAATAATTGCTAATCGATTAGAGTCGTTGGGACTGATGCGATATACTTGGTAATCTTTGGGAGATTTTATCACCGGAATTACACAACGAGTAGCTTTCATTTATTTATCTCCTCTAAAGTTCTCGATAGGTATGAAAATTCCTAAAATCCGAGTTTTGAATAACATAATTTTGGATTTTGGATTTTGAATTGAATAATTCAAAATTCAAAAATGTCCCAGAACAAGCGAATTTCAAAACAAGAAAAAATCTAAAATTATTGCTCGTTCGCGCAGCGTCCCGTAGGGAAGAAAGAAAATTTATGCATGGGATCAATCTAAAATCTAAAATCTAAAATTGATTCACTCCTCACCTTTTTGCAGCGCTGTTAAAATCTTTTGGGAGTCAGTTACAAAACCGAAGCATTGTTTGACATTGTACAATGTCGCTAGCCAACAATATTCAGGAGAAGTGGTAGCGGTACAGTCTTTAACTAACACGCAATCATATCCTAAGAAGTTGGCATCACATAAGGTAGTTAGCACACATTGATCAGCATTAACACCAGCAAAAAATAATGTTGTCTTTCCCAGATTCCGCAAAATACTATCTAATGGCGTATCCCAAAATCCACTCATGCGGTATTTGTCCACACAAATATCTTCGGGAATTTTTTCTAGTTCGTCTATTACTGCTGCGGCCCAACTACCTGCCATGAGTACTCTAGCACCATTGCTTGGCAGTGGATCGCCCAATCCCACACCCTCCCCTGTGGGATTATAGACGTGGCGCGAAGCAGCACTAATATTGAGCAAGTCGGGACGATTTCCCCAATTTATCCAAATGACTGGAACACCAGCCTCACGCAATTCTGGAAGTAAGTTGTTCAAAGGTTCAATAGGCTGACGCGCCGGAGTTACGTCCACGCCGATATGCGCTAACCAGCCATCAGGGTGACAGAAGTCGTTTTGCATATCAATGACGAGGATAGCAGCTTTTGCCAAGTCTAGGCGCAGGGTTTTAGTTTCTGTTGATAAAATAACGGGTTGTGGGGCCTTTTGAGGACGAGTGATATCTGCGATCGCATCATTCACTGTCCACGCATTTGGTGCAACTCCCAATGTCCGTAATGGTAAATTCATAAAATTGCAATACCCAACGCCATTTTCTATTTTGTAACTTGAAATTCACTTGAGAATACAATTACTTAATCAAGGTTAAATATGCTAGATTTCACCATCGAGAACGTTTTGATTGCCGCCGATGATGATTATGCAACGGTAGATGTACAGATTATAGATGGTGCAATCGCAGCCATTGCCCCTAATCTACAGGTAATCGGCACACCTATAGATGGCAAAAATAAGCTATTGCTACCTGGCTTTTTCAACGCCCACACCCACTCATCAGAGATGTGGCAACGGGGAATCATGTCAGTTTTCCCTTTAGAATTATGGTTGGCGGAACTGTATGATTTTGCCCCTCTCGATCCGGAACAGGTTTATCTCAGCGCCTTGGGTACTGCGGTGGAAACCCTACTTTCCGGCGGTACGAGTGTAGTAGATCACTTAGTGTTAATTCCGGGACTTGAGTTAGAAACGATCGCTATTGCAACTCGCGCTTACAGAGAAGTTGGGATTCGCGCCTTTATCGCCCCCTTAATTCAAGATGAATCCCTCACCGCAGGTATCCCATCTGGGGAATCAGCCCAAAAGCATGAACTTTATTTTCGCTCAACTGCGGCAACACTGGAAATTATCGAAGAAGCGGTGAGACAGTTTCATCGCCCGGATGAGGGGATAAATATTTTAGTTGCACCAACGGGGATTCAATTGTGTACTGATGCTTTATTTGAAGGATGTACTGAGTTAAGCGATCGCTATAATCTTTGTCGTCACTCTCATTTACTCGAAACCAGGGCACAGGAAAAACTCGCTCAAGAAAAGTACGGTTGTACTGCTGTGGAACATTTGAAAAGAATCGGATATTTGAGCGATCGCACAACACTTGCCCATTGCGTTTGGTTAAATGATGCTGATATCGCCATACTCGCCGAAACTCAATCTACAGTTGTTCATAATCCCTTAAGTAATTTGCGTTTAGGCAGTGGCATCGCCCCTATTTTAAAATATCGCCAAGCTGGAGTAAATGTAACTTTCGGTTGTGATGGTGCTTCGAGTAATGACTCTCAAGATTTACTAGAAGCCATCAAAATGGGTTCTATCTTACACAACGTTACAGACTCAGATTATCAACACTGGATTACGCCCAGACAAGCTGTAGAAATGGCATCCTTGGGAGGTGCAAAGGGACTGAATATAGCAGACAAACTCGGTTCTTTAACTGTAGGTAAACAAGCCGATTTGGTACTTTATGACCTCACCAATTTATCATTATTACCCCGTACAGACCCCATTGGCTTATTAGTCTTAGGTCGTCCCACGAATGTTGTTGATAGTGCTTGGGTAAATGGCAAGCAAATTGTTGCTGATGGCAAAATTACCACAATTAACGTTGATGAATTGCGGCAAGAATTATTTAACCGTAGTCAATGGGAGACAAAACGCAAGTCTGAAACCGTCGCACAAATTGAAGCACATTATCGCACGGTTATGGGGTTGTAAAAGACAAATAAATACAGAACTGCGGCAAAAAATTCCTGCTTTGGTGTTTAACATTCGGTTAGAAAATGGGAAATATATACCTAGAAAGGTTGACGAGTATAGTCTCAAAGATTACAGTAGGACTTGAGTTATAAGTTTTTAGATATGAAATCCTACACAGACATATACGAGGACTATCATAAGAATGTTTATCTCTATGCAGAGAAAGAATATTCTTGGTATAAACAAGCTGACAATTTAAAAGATGCTGTCAGAAAAGCTTTTCGTAGCGAAGACGAGCAGGGAAAAGTTCATAGTCATCAAAGGCGTGTTGGTTGTAGGCGTCTAGCTTTAGCGGCTGATATTGCTTTAAAACATTTAGATGCTCAGTGTATTCTTGATTTTGACAACTTTAATAGTATTTATCAATTTGTTCAGGATGTTAGAAATAAAGTAGAAGGCTTTGGTGAATTAGCCAATTATGATGTCGATCTTCGTATTACTAAATATCTAGATTTTGAACTTCAGGAAGTATATCTTCATGCAGGTGTTACGATTGGATTTCGCGCTTTAGGTTTGAATGTAGAAGAGAGAAATATTATACCTGTAGAAGAATTTCCTAAACCCTTTAACCTATTAAGCGGAGATCATCTAGAAAATTTACTTTGCATCTACAAAGAAGTGTTAGCTGATTCTTCAGTTGAGTTCCCTAAAACTTGTATTCGCCCAAAAACAAATTCTTCTTGCACCAACAAAAACGGCTGTGTTTGCTAAAATATCGCACAGAGGCTGAATGCCAAAGGAAGTAGCTCTATGCCAATTGTCATTACCCTTAGCCCAGAATTAGAAGCATTATTACGCGACAAAGCCGCTCGGCAAGGTCAAGATGTTAGTCTTGTAGCGTCTGAGTTGCTTACCAGTGTCCTAGAGTGGGAAGTACAAGAATCAGAGGAGGCAATAAAGGGGATTCAACAAGGATTAGATGATTTTGAGGCAGGACGGTTCCGGTCTTTTCATGAGTTTGCCCAAGAACAGCGTCGCAAGTATAATCTGCCAGCTGATTCATGAAATATCGCATCGAAATTTCCAGTGTGGCGGAGTTTGAAACAGACAGTGCGTTCCTACGGTTGTCCCAAGTCACATCCCCTTCAAAGGCAAGTCAATGGTATGCAAAATTGCTGCAAGCGATTGATTCTTTGTCTCAAATGCCGAAGCGCTGTCCTTTAGCGCTAGAAAACGAGTATTTCAGCCGAGAGATTCGACAACTACTTTATGGTGGAGGACGCAACTCATACCGCATCCTTTTCACTATTTTGGAGGGGCAAGAAGTATCTACAGTGCGTATTCTGCACATCCGACACGCTGCACAGGAAATCCTTGGTGAAAATCCTGATGAACCCAACGCCACTTAACAAATTACCGCATCCGATCGCCTAGAAGTTATATCCTGGGTGTTCAATATTATCTACCACCAATTATCTTAATTTACAACATCAAAACTCTATTAATTGACTACAAACCCATAAAAACACGCGGATTTTTGTGTATGCTTTGTGGCCAAGTGCCTTTGCGATACATTTCCGGGAGTCATTATGGAACGCATTATTTCTGCTTTGGGGATTTTAGTTTTTATCGGTATATGCTACGCCTTTTCGGTTAATCGTCGTGCGGTGCGTTGGCGCATAGTGGCGTGGGGTTTAGGATTGGAGTTTGCATTGGCGCTAGTGATTCTTAAAACTCCTTGGGGTTTAAATGTGTTTAAATCTCTGGGAGATATTGTCAGCCAATTTTTAGCATTTTCTGATGTCGGTGCTAAATTTGTCTTTGGAGAAAATTTTAAGGATCATTTCTTTGCCTTCCAAGTGCTGCCGACAATTATCTTTTTCTCTGCCTTCATCAGCGTCTTGTATTACTACGGCATTTTACAACGAGTCGTAAATGTAATGGCGTGGGTAATGATGAAGACAATGAAAACATCGGGTTCTGAATCTTTATCCTGTGCAGGTAACATCTTTTTGGGCCCAACAGAGTCGGCGCTGATGGTTAAACCTTATATAGCGAATATGACGCAATCAGAACTTCATGCCCTGATGACAGGTGGTTTTGCCACAATTGCGGGTGGAGTACTAGGGGCATATCTCTCCTTTGGGATACCAGCAGAACACCTGATTGCTGCTTTTTTTATGACTGCTCCCACATCGTTGGTGGTATCAAAATTGCTGTACCCAGAAACAGAAGTATCAGAGACGGCTGGTAAGGCAAAAGCGGATGTAGAAACCAATTATGTAAATGTAATTGATGCAGCTACGACAGGAGCAATTGATGGTGTGAAGTTAGCAGTTAATGTTGGGGTGATGATTATTGCCTTTTTAGGATTATTAGCTGCCCTGAATGCACTGCTGGGATGGTTGGGGGCATTTGTGGGTTTACAGCAACTGTCATTACAGTGGATTTTATCTTTTGTTATGGCTCCCGTAGCTTGGCTGATGGGCGTACCTTGGGCTGATTGTCGGCAAGTGGGGGCTTTATTGGGTACAAAAACAATTCTAAATGAGTTTATTGCTTTTTTGGATTTGAAGGCACTAATTGAAAGTGGTAAAATTTCCCAACGTGCAGTAATTATTGCGACTTACGCTTTATGTAATTTTGCCAATATCGGTTCAATTGGAATTACAATTGGCGGCATTACTGGAATAGCACCTAATCGCCAGCATGATTTAGCTCGTATGGGTGTAAGGTCAATGATTAGCGGATTGTTAGCGGGTTTTATTACCGCTTGTATTGCTGGGATGTTGATTTGAAGGAAGCAGGAGGTAGGGGGCGCAGGGTACAGGAGAAAAGAGGGTTTTCCGATTTTTGCGATCGCCCTTACCCCCTATGCTGGAGAAAGCGATCGCTGGGTGAGTCTTAGCAGCCGGGTTTCCAAAACACCTTGCCAAACCAGTACGACCAACTTAATTACTAACCTCAATTGCAGATTTGCTAGTGCAAAGGTATAACTAAAACTTTTTTATAATGATGCTTTCCAGTAGCTTAAAACTCGAGAATAAGTTGCATTTATGTGAAAATACTAGGTTTAATAGTGGAGTAAAACCGGATTTATTATCCTACCTCCAGAGGTGTTATGAGAAAAAATGTTACATATTAGACACTTTAAAAATCCTAATTTATCCGTGGATTCCTTTTTAGAAAATTGTATTTTGCAAAAAAATAATTCCTAGCCAAAAATATTGGCGCAATCATGCCCAAAATTTTTGATTGCGATCGCTAATTTTCAGTCTAGTATTTTAAAATTTACCATTAGAGACAACTATCTCAACTATCTAAAGAGTGAAAGTTATTCCTCGAAATCCAGCCATTAGTTAGTTGTATAATTTCGCTCAAAGATTAATAATACAAAATATCGCCAAGACAAATTTTATTTCTTATAATGTTGCTAAAGATCATGATGCATGTAGCTTGACGGCATTAACCATCTTCTGCAATTATAAAGAGACGGCTATTAAAAGCTAATTATTTTAGTGCCTGGCTGCGATTTTATAACTGATAAAATCGCCTACTCGCATGTAAGGATCTTTATTTTTGCAAAATACCATATAGCACAATATCGTTGCTTATGCTTGTTAGTGTTATATGCGGTTTTTTAAAAACCAAATAGAAATTTTGTACTACGTGTGGTGAACATTTAGATAATAGAGGATATTTCCATGTTTAGTTTCTTTCGTTGGCCATCAGCAAGGGTTACTTTAGTAGTTCTGGGAATGACAGCTGCTACAATCACTCCCATAGTAATTTCTACCCCAGCTTTATCTCAAAATACTGTTCCATCTACGACACCATCACCTGCGACACCATCACCTGAAACACAATCACCTGAAACACAATCACCTGCGACACCATCGCCTACTTCATCAGTAAACTTGTCTGATGTTTCCTCAGATTATTGGGCGCGTCCCTTCATTCAAGCCTTAGCTGACAATAACGTGATTACTGGCTTTCCTGATGGCAGCTTTAGGCCGAATCAAGGTGTGACTCGTGCTGAGTTTGCCGCCCTAATTCAAAAAGCTTTCCCTAACCAAAATCGAGTTCGGCAATTAAGCGCAGGTGGATTTAGGGATGTTCCTGCTGGCTATTGGGCAGCTTCTGCAATTCAGAACGCCTACGAAACTGGATTTCTGGCAGGCTATCCTGGGAACGTATTTAGACCAAGTGAACAAATACCGAAGGTACAGGCGATCGTTGCTGTAACCAGTGGTTTAGGTTTAACTGGTAGCACCACTGGAAGCAGTACTGACCTCAGCACTTACTATAACGACGCTTCAGCTATCCCGAACTATGCTGTTGCTAGTGTGACAGCAGCAACGCAATCTAATATTGTTATTAATTATCCAGATGTAAAACAACTCAATCCGCAACAGCCCCTAACTCGTGCTGAAGCTGCGGCACTTTTATATCAAGCTTTGGCTAAACAAGGAAGAGTGCAACCCATTGCGAGCAATCTTCCAGCTAGTCAATATATTGTCGGTGGAACTCAAACTGGTACTGATATTGTTTCTCTTGCTGCATCCAGTAGTTCTTTGACAACTCTGACTTCTCTATTAAAGACATCTGGTTTAGCAGATATTCTTCAACAGGCTGGCCCTTATACAGTCTTCGCTCCCACCGATCAAGCATTTGCTGCTTTACCTGCTACGACCTTACAGCAGTTACAGCAACCAGAAAACAGAGATGCATTGATTAAGATTTTGTCATACCATGTGGTTCCTGGTGCAGTAACTTCTAGTCAACTCTCGGCTGGAGAACTGAGAACCTCTGAACAAAGCCCTGTAAATATTAAAATCGATTCTGCTAACAATCAAGTCTCGGTGAATAATGCCAGAGTTATTCAGGCGGATGTGAAAGCTAGCAATGGTGTTATCCATGCAATTAATCAAGTCCTCGTTCCGCCTGATGTTAACATCAGTCAGTTAAATCAGCCGCCAACAGGAAACACAAATGGAACAACGCCTCAGGTGAGGCCAGGTAGAACTACTCTTGGTGGCCCTAGCTATATTGGAGTTGCTGGTAACATTGGTTTGAGTGGCAACGATACAGCTCTGAGCGACGGTAACTTTGCAGCAATTAGCAAAATTGGTCTGACACGCAATATATCAGCGCGGCCATCAGTGATCTTTGGGGATGATACACTAATTCTGGTTCCCTTGACTTTGGATTTTTCTCCCCGCACAGCAGGTTCGGTGGGCACAAGAACCTTTGCCATATCTCCTTATATTGGTGCTGGTGTAGCAATTGAAGCTAATGCTAATACTGATGTTGGATTACTGTTAACTGGTGGTGTAGACCTTCCTGTTGGTTCTCGATTTACGGTGACAGGTGGTGTAAATGCTGCTTTTCTGGATGACACTGATGTAGGGCTACTATTTGGCGTTGGCTACAACTTCTAAGTAAATAGAAGTAGAACACGCGTTAGGGTAGCACATCTGTGCTACCCTAGTCTATCAATTAAACAAATTGAAAACAGCTATAGTACTAGGTTTGCATCAAACTGTATTAAAATCGTTTGATGGCTAAAGTAAGCCCGTCGGCGATGGGAACAAGGGAGAGCGTTACCCGTTCGTCATGATGTAACTTCTCGTTGAGCGCCCGGATAGCTTGGGTGCTTTCATCTTGATTTTCCGGGTTAGCAACTTGTCCTGACCATAAAACATTATCAATAGCAATCAATCCACCTGGACGCACCAATTGCAGCGATCGCTCATAATATCCATCATAATTTTCTTTATCAGCATCAATAAAAGCAAAATCAAATGTCTCGGCTTGTCCAGTTGCCAACAGATGATCTAAAGTTTCTAAACCTGGTGCCAAGCGCAGATCGATTTTATCGGCAACCCCAGCTTCTTGCCAATATCGGCGGGCGATCGCAGTAAATTCTTCACTCACATCAGCAGCGATTATCTTCCCATCAGCAGGTAGCGCCAAAGCTATAGAAAGTGAGCTATAACCAGTAAATACTCCAACTTCCAGGGTTTTCTTGGCTCCAATAAGCTGCACCAAAAGTCTCATAAACTGCCCTTGTTCTGGTGAAATCTGCATTCCACTTCGAGGATGGCTGGCGGTTTCTTGGCGCAGCTTCAAAAGAATCTCCGGTTCCCGTAACGAAACGGATAAAAGGTAATTATATACTTGATGATCAAGACCTATAGATTGTTTTGGCATAGTAGGTAAGAGGATTGAAAGAATCTACAGTTATACTATCGCCCAAGAGTGGTTTATCAGGAATCCCCAGTCAGCTTAATCTCTATCGTCTTCGTCTGTTCGTCTGGGTCTGGTATTTGTATTTACTTAAGTTATAGTCAAAATTTATGAATCGACCTCCAATTATTCAATCTGGTCATTAAAAACTTGCCAAAATGGCAACCAGATTCTAATTAACCAAGTTAAATTGTACAAAGATAAACGACTTCAAGGGTTTTGTTATCAGGGACTACCACGTAAAAATTCCTTTTGTAAAACACTATTTACTAAGTGATTCACAAGAAAAAACTATCTCTACTAATTATTTGCAGAGGATTTTCATCAGCAGATAAATATTAATAATCAGGTTTGGCATTTGCTGCAACAGGAATATTAAATGCTTATGGACGTTGTTGTTGAAGTACGCATTAGCCCTAAAATAAGGGCAACGTCTGTATACGTTCCTGTTCACTTCAGTAGTAAATGGCTGAGTGGGAGTTTGAAAGCTGACTGATATGCTTCCTCCCACTCTCTTTTTATTTAATTATTAATTCGTAATTATTGTTTCAAATCGCGCAAAATTGTCAAGGATTTTTACATAGTTAGATACTTCCATCAAAACATGAATTATCTTCAGAAATGAGTATCGCGTAAAAACTCAATAATTGCTGCATTCAACACTTCAAAAGCACCAGCAGAGGCATCATGATAACAGTTAGACAAAATTTTTAATTTAGAATTGGGAATATGTTGATGCAGTTTTTCACCATGAATAGCAGGAAACCAACTATCTTTATCTCCCCACAAAACTAATGTAGGACACTTAATTGCACTTAGGTTAGTTTGAATTTTGGTAAGCATATTCGGCTTATTTTCTTGCCAATTCTCAATTTCTCGCGCTGCTATTTGTAACTCTTCAGCGACTTTTGCAACTGTACCAGGTAGCTCAATAAACGGGTAAGTTATCCAATAAACATCTTCCTGTGTCAAAATTGATGGATCAAATAATACTCTACGTCTTTCTATCGCCATAATTTCTCTAAATAGAGGTGCAAACAAATATGCTAGACGTAAAGAATCAATTGTTTGTATTATTTCCAAAGGCGTTTGGGCAAGCAACCACATAGCCCAATGGGGTAGACGTTCGGCAAAAATAGGTACATTTACGACTATAAGCCGCCCGACTAACTGCGGATTTTCTTGAGCAAGGGCAAGGGCAACCAATCCCCCCAAAGATTCAGCCACAATTACTGCGGGTTCGTCACATAATGCCTCAATAACTCTTTTAAACTCAATAACTTGATGACCGTTGTGTTCTCTACGCGACAATGGTTTTTCGGAAAAACCAAAACCTTTAGCATCAAAACAAATTACCCGAAAATATTTAGATAATGGTGCTATAGTATGGCGCCAATTATAGCTCCAACTACCCATACCATGTAATAGAATTAGCGGTTTACCTCTACCTTTTTCGCCATAAGAAATTTGTACAGGATACCCTTTAGCATCAGTAATAATTAGACTTTGCCGCCCTTTAGGAAAAGTAGCTTGCCACCAATCTTTCATTCCGTTATCAATAAATAATTTAACCGCCAGTTAAGGCGTTCCACAGCATTCTAACTAGTATCACTGGTAATGCTACTAAAACAATGGCAATCAGCAATAATCCTACCAAAAGGCCAAAGATAAACCACCCGTCTGCACTCTTTTGCTGGCTAGGAAACTTTAAGTAATCTTCCAATAGCTTGATATTATTAGTGTTAGCTCGCCAGGCAAAATCAAAAAAGTCGCCCAAAACTGGGACAGCGCCTACTAAGCCATCAATGATTACATTCAGAACCATTTTGCCTAAAGTGGCTCTAGATACACCTAGCCGCGCTGCTTCTAGGATGATGTAGCTAGAAAACATGACTCCCAAAAAATCACCACCAATAGGTATAAATCCTAAAATTGGATCTAGACCAAAACCAATCTGTGTACCAGGAATGGTAATAACATTATCTAGCAGCCGACTTAACTGACGTAGGCGCTTCAATGTGGGTGCTTTGGCATCAGGTTCAATCATCGAAAATTGAAAAGGAGAATCAGGCATGAAGGCGATCGCTAAGTTTGTCTTGAATCGTTAGATATTCTACTCCCCTACTGAACTTTTGCAAAAATTTTCTCAGGGATTTATAACGATATTTACAAATTAATATTTTTTACGAGATTCTGACGTGCTTTTGGGCGCATATCTTCGCCGACAGTCACGTTCAACTGATCGCCGATTAACAGAACCGCAGCACTCATCGATAGCCAAAGCATTAAAACTATCACAGCCCCTACTGCGCCATAGACTTTATTATAATTGCCAAAATTTGCCACATAAAGCCGAAATAGAGCAGACAATATCGCCCAGAAAACAGCTGCTAAAATTGCTCCAGGCATCATTGGCGTGCCTGAGTTCCACTGGCTTGGGCCATAGCGATAGACAAAGCTAAAGGCGACAGCAACAATACTTAAAGCTAAAGGCCAGCGTAACAGCTGCCAAAGATGCAACAAGATGATCAAAGAACTATTTCCGCGCACTACCATTCCCAGCAGCAAATCGCTGGTAAACACTAAGAAAGAAGCCAACACTAAAAGCAACATAGTACCGACTGTTAATCCCAGAGAGACGAGCTTGGCTTTCCAAAAGGGACGGATTTTTTCTGAAGGAATTTGATGGATTTGGTCGAAAGCAGTCATCGCGGTACTCACCGCCCCAGAAGCAGTCCAAATTGCTAATACAAAGCTTAGAGAAAACAAACCAGTGTTTTTGGAGTTGGTAATTTCTGTGGTGGCAAAATCACGTATCAAGTCGAGAGCTTGTTCTGGTAGGACTTGACTTAGTTGTGCCGCCAGTTGTTTAAAGGTAGCTTGTAAAGATTCTGCTAATAAGCCAATGGCTGTAACGATCGCAAGAATTGCAGGAAACAGGGATAACATAGCATTGAAGGCAATTTCTGAGGCGAGTCCAAAGAGTCGTCTTTCGATTGTCCTGGCAAAAGTTTTTTTGAGCGTGCGCCAATTGAGGTGGCGAAAGAAGCGTAAAAAACGAGGCTTTGGCATGATTTAGAGTTAAAACTGGTTGGCTTTATTAACTACTTTGCCAAATTTTGCGTAGCGATCGCATTTATCTTTTTACCGCAATAATACTTAGTAGGGAGTGGGGCGTAGGGAGTAGGGGAGGCAGAGGAAGAAAACTAATGACAAATGACTAATGACAAATGACTAATGACAAATGACAAATTATTTATGAATCAAAATTTAACACAAGAGTGGTTGACAGAAATCCAGACACTCAAAGAGCAGATGGCGGGACTTCAGAGCGATCGCGATGCTGCTTGGGAAAGCGCCCAAAAATGGCGTCAGCTTTACAACACAGAAGCAGAACAACGGCGCACAGATGCCCAATTGTCTCAACAGGCGATCGCATCCCTCAAGGCAGAATTGCATAAACTCCAGGGTCTTGAGATGGAGACACTGGCTGCTGGAACACCAGTAACAGCGATCCAACAAGAAATAGAACAACTGAAATCTGTGGAGGAATTGCAAGCTAAACTCATCACCGTAATCAAAGAACGCGATCGCCTCTTGCAAGCTTTGAAAACTGAGCAGGATAACCACGCTCAAACCCGCAATAGCCTTACTATTGCCTTGGGTGATGCTATTGATAGCTTGACACAGGAACGAGCCAGAGGAGAAAGAGAGAGTAAATAACCTGCCGCTAAATACTTAGGCTTTGTAACGCTATTCTTGTATCGGCTGAATGCCAGATGCAATTAATGTTTCTATCGACTTGCCATCCAGGGGTTGGGAGAAGAAATATCCCTGTGCGTGCTTGCATTTCATGGCTCTAAGTAGTGCCAGTTGCTCTACAGTTTCTACGCCCTCTGCTATTACATCTATATTTAGACTCTGGGCTAGGGTGATGATCGCTTGAACAATCTCCAAGTTTTCGCCGTTAGCACCAATTTTGGTAACAAAAGAACGATCAATCTTCAAGGCATTACTTGCAAAGCGGTGCAGGTAACTCAAGGATGAATAACCTATACCAAAATCATCTAAGTGTATTTGGATATTCATCTTTTGCAGTTGCAAGAGCATAAAAGTTGCTGATTGAATATTTTCCATCAGTACGCTTTCGGTAATCTCCAGCTTTAAATTGCTGCCTTCCAGACCAGTCTCTTGCATAATTTGGGAAATTTGCTCAATTAGCTCAGGCTGTGAGAACTGTTTAGTGGAAAGATTTACACTGATTGTCAAGGGTGGGTCAGTAGGAAATTGTATTTGCCAAGCACGCATCTGCCGACAAGCTTCGCTAAGTACCCAATAACCAATAGGGATAATCAACCCAGTTTCTTCTGCTAGTGGAATAAAGTTGTCTGGAGGAACTAAGCCTTGTTGCGGGTGCTGCCAACGAACGAGAGCCTCGAAGCCAATAATTTTGTAAGTTTCTAACAACACAATTGGCTGGTAGTAAACCTGAAACTCTTGGCGTTCAATTGCCCGCCGTAGATCCATCTCTAACTCTAATAGCTCCGTTACTTGCCTGTACATGCTTGAGTCAAATATCTCATGGCGTGCCTTACCCAATGTCTTAGCGCGATACATTGCAATGTCAGCATCGCGCAGGAGTTCTTCTGGTAGCTTGTAATTACCCTTATTTAAAGCGATGCCAATGCTGACGGTGGTAAATACCTCATATCCACTGAGTTGGAATGCAGATGTCAGAGCTTCGTGTATCCGCTCCACTACGCCAGTTACGTCATTGATGGTGTTAAAATCCTCAAGCAAAATTGTAAACTCATCTCCCCCTAGACGCGCAACCGTATCTCCAGCACGTAGGCAGCTTTCCAGTCTGCGAGCAAGGGCAGTTAGTAGTTGATCGCCAATTGTATGGCCAAGACTGTCATTGACAACTTTAAAGCGATCTAAGTCTAGAAAGAGAACAGCAAATGTATAGTTTGCACGTCGTTTTGCCAGCATTAGCGCCCGTTCTAATCGTTCTATAAATAAGGCGCGATTTGGCAAACCGGTTAGTATGTCGTGAAAAGCGTCATAAATTAATTGCGCCTCTGCAAGTTTTAGAGCAGTAATGTTCCGAGAAATACTCAAAACACAATATACTGAGCCATCGCTAGCGAATTCAGGCACAAGCCGGGTATGGTAATGTTTTGTTTGGGAAGCGATCGCTAAACTGCATTCAAACTCCGTCTCTTGCTTAGTTTGAAAAACTTGCCCAAGCTTGCGATCGTATATCCGACAAAATTCTTCTGGCAGATTTAACTCTGCGTTTGTTTTGCCGATAAATGTTTCGGCTGATATTCTTGTAACCTTTTCAATAACTGGATTAACGTAAACGTAGCGCAATTGAGTATTAAATCTAGAAATAATATCAGGTGCATTTTCAACTAGTGCTTTGAATTCTTGCTGGCGACGCGCTAGTGCCTTCAATATCTGCTTACGCTCGGTGATATCCTGAAAAACGCAAACTGCACCCGTGATGTTACCGTTGTCATCTTTAATCGCTGCAACACTATCATCAATTGGGATTTCTGTACCGTTTTTAGTAATAAGTATCGTTTTTTCTGGTATACCGACAGTAACGCCAGACTGAAGGACTTGCTTGATCGGACTTTCAACTATTATACGAGTCTCTTCATGAGCAATATTGAATATTTCTGTTGCTTCTTTACCAAACGCATCAGAATAATTCCAACCCGTCAGTTCCTCCGCCATAGGATTCATAAAAGTTACAGATCCAGATGCATCGCTAGTAATTACAGCATCTCCAATACTTTTAAGTACAGTAGTCAACCATTGTTCATTCTGTTTTAATTTTTTTTCCGTTCGATGTTTGGAAAGCGTAATTTCAATAGTGAACTTTAATTCCTTTTCTTTGAAAGGCTTGAGAATGTAACCAAATGGCTCTGTTTCCTTTGCTCGATTCAATGTTGATTCATCTGCATTAGCGGTAAGATATATTACTGGAATTTGAAAAATATTATGAATTATTTGAGCGGCCTCCACACCGTCCATCTTTCCTTTGAGATGAATATCCATTAAAACTAAATCTAGAGAATCATCTGCTGCTTTCTTAATTGCTTCTTCTCCAGAATCGGCAAGCCCCATAACAGTGTATCCAAATTTTCTTAGCCGATTTTGTATATCCATTGCTACGATGATTTCATCTTCAACAACTAATATATTTACTGGATTCATGATTTTTAAACTTATAGTTTTATAAATTCTTAGTGGGGAATATAATTTTATACTCTACTCCGTTATAGCTGATAAAATCGATATTGCCTTGTAGCTGATGTGTTAGACCTTTGACTAATCGCAAACCTAATGATTCTGTAGCTTGAAAGTCAAAATCTTGGGCAAAACCGACACCATTATCACTGATAGTAAGTGTAAATAAATTTGCTTCTATGGAGCAGAATTCAATACAAATTTCTCCCAATTCTCTTTGGGGAAAGGCATATTTTAGGGAATTTGAAATAAGTTCATTGATAATCAAGCCGCAAGGAATAGCTGCATCAATGGCTAAGAAAACCTCCTCAACGTTCATTTTTAAGGTAATAGCACTGGAATTAACGTTATATGAATAAAATAAATTAGTTACTAAATCTTGGATATAGTCAGCAAAATTAATCTTTGCCAAGTCTTGAGATTGATATAGTTTCTCGTGGATCAGAGCCATTGAGTCAATCCGGTTCTGACTATCTTTGAATACCTCAAGGGCTTGATTGTCCTTGATATACTCTGCTTGCAGGTTGAGCAAACTAGAAATAATCTGCAAATTATTTTTTACCCGGTGATGAATTTCTTTCAATAGCACCTCTTTTTCTTGAAGCGATGCTTTAATCTGCTCCTCTGCTTGTTTACGCTCCCGTCTCACCTGTGCCTCACGCAACTCGCGTGCAACAGCAGGGATAAGTCGTGCTAGATTACCTTTGATAATGTAGTCATGGGCACCAGCTTTCATGGCTGCTACTGCGGTATCTTCACCAATAGTGCCTGAGACAATAATAAATGGCAAGTCAAGTCCACTTTCCTTGACTTGCTTCAATGCAGCAGGGGCGCTAAAGGTGGGCATGGAATAATCGCAGATGACGATATCCCATGTTTGCCCTGCGATCGCAGCTTTCATGGCTGTGGGTGTATCAATCCGTTCAAAGGTTACTTGATAGCCACCACGTTGCAGTTCACGCAGCATCAACAAAGCGTCATCTTCTGAATCCTCAACAAGTAATACGCGCAGTGGTATACCCATGTAATTCGTAATTCGTAATTAAGAAAGTCAGCTTTGTATCTATAACCTGATTTTGGAGGATTGGTAAGCTATACCCTTGGCGGTGATTCGTTTAACACAAACCAGTACAATCCTAGTTGTCGCACTGCTTCACTGAATTGAGAAAAGTCTACTGGTTTACGAACATAGCTGTTGGCACCCAAGCTATAACCATTGATTAAGTCTTGCTCCTCTTTGGAGGAGGTGAGAATGACGACGGGAAGGATTTTTGTCCTTTCGTCGGTTCGCAGGTGTCGCAAAACTTCCAAACCATCCATTTTAGGCAACTTCAAATCTAGCAGGATGAGATTCGGCATAACGCTCATGTCGCGATCGGCGTATACACCTTTCCCAAAAAGGTAATCTAGGGCTTCTACTCCATCACGTGCCACTACTACCTCGTTCAGAATATTGTTTTTCTTGAGTGCGCGTAGGGTTAGCGCTTCATCGTCAGGATTATCTTCTACAAGTAAAATCATGTTGTATGTTCTCCTATAATTAAAGGGTGAAGTAAAATGTTGCGCCTTGCTCTACTGCACTTTGGGCCCAGACACGGCCACCATGACGATGGACAATGCGCTGCACAGTAGCTAGTCCGATGCCAGTGCCTTCAAACTCAGTCATGGCGTGCAGGCGCTGAAAAGCACCGAAGAGTTTGTCAATATAGGCCATATTGAAGCCTGTGCCATCATCACGGACAAAATACACATGGGTGTCATCTTGGTGTAAAAGCCCAAACTCTATGCGTGCTTTTTGATTTTTTCCTGTAAACTTCCATGCATTACCCAGTAGGTTTTCTAGCACGATCCGTAAAAGATGAGTATCACCATTGGCAACCAATCCCGGTGTAATTACAAACTCTACTTGGCGTTCTGGTTGTGTTTTGTGCAACTCTGTGGCGATCGCCTCCACCAGTGCGCTCAGATCCACATTTTCGTAACGCATCTCACTACGCGTCAGTCGTGACAGATTCAGTAAATCGTCGATCAGTTGTGCCATTCGCTGGGTGGCTGCACGCACTCGCTGTAGGTAGTTTTGTCCTAGTACGTCAAGGTTATCACTATAATCTTCTAGTAGCGCTTGGCTAAAGCCGTCGATGCTCCGCAAGGGGGCCCGCAGATCGTGAGATACAGAATAACTAAATGCTTCCATCTCTTTATTAGTGGCTTCGAGTTGTGCTGTGCGTTCTGCAACTCGCTGTTCAAGCTCAACGTTCAAGCGCAGAATCTCTGACTCTGCCCTTTTACGCTCATTAATTTCAGTTTGCAATTCTTCGTTAATGTTTCTCAGTTCGGCAGTCCGTTTGCTAACCTCTATTTCTAACTCATCACGAGCTTTTTGGAGAAAATTTTCCATCCGCTTGCGTTTTACAAGTTCCTGATTGGTAATTATCGCTGCTAAACCGACGATAGCAGAAGCTATAACGCTGCCAAAAATAGTCAAGAAAGTTGTTTGATGAGCGCTGGCGTTTGCCTTTATTGACCGCTGTTTCAACAACTCATTCTCTTCGTTCTCCATATCTGTAGTCAGCATTCGGATGTCCTCCATGATCTGCTGACCCTGATCTGTCTGAACTATTTGCAGCGCGGACTCTAAATTTTTGCTCCTAGCGTTAATCGCCTGTTCCATCAAAACTAGTTTTTTGGCAACCAGGGGCTCAAGGCGATCAAGCCGCCGTTGTTGATTGGGGTTATCCGCAGTCAATTGGCGCAGAGTCTTAATTTTCTGAGTAATCTCGCTAGTTGCAGTGCGATAGGGTTCTAGATACCGTTCTTTACCCGTGAGAAGATAGCCCCGTTGTCCAGTCTCTGCATCTTTGATCTGTGACATTACTTCTTTAGTCTTTTCTAGCACCTCGCGTGTATGTGTTACCCATTGAGCGTTTTCTCTATACTGAAGCAAACTAAGATACGAAATTACGCCAACACCAGTCATAATTGCGACTGCTATTACAAAACTGCCTGTATTTTTTTTGTAAATAGCCCATTCCATTTTTTACCTTCCTAGTTGAAAAAGTAGTTGCTGACTAAATTGGTAAAAACGGTGAGCCAGCTCTGTAGACGGGTAACACTTATTAGTGCAGCGTTAGCGACCTTAGAAAGTCCTTACCCCTACCCCTAAGCAAGCTACGCGTTAGCGTCGTACCGTACAGAAGGAGAAGGGTGACTAGCAGTCCGAGTCCAAGCGGCTATATCTTCGTTCCAACCAAACAAGACCCATGAAAAAATTGGCTTGCTGAATAAGAAAACCTATATAGAAACGCGATATATCACGTATCTACCTCTTGATTCATACTCTAAATCAGTAATGCCAAAAGTTTTTCAGGGTACTACTCGTCATAGTCGTGCTAACTAATACCAAGTTTCTTAACTTCTAGAGCAAATTAGCTCTAATAGTTCTAATAGCTCTAATAAAGGATACCTGTATTAGTTAATTATTGGGAGCGTATATTTCCTGACTCATAGAAAGACAAATAATAAACTATATTAAATTATTCAGTATATCCCACAGCCATTTTCAAGAGATTCTCGCTTGCATAAATTATGTAAATATGCTATTTAAATTCAGCAATTACACTTAAAAAGCTTTACTTATATTTAGCTTGATATTAACTTTATTTACTGGATGTTTGGACTAAATAGAGACATAAAGTAATGTCAGTGACGCTTCGGAATTGCTGGAATAAGGTAAAAACAATAGGGTATGGGGATAATTAACTTATGCAACTAACTCAAGGCAAGGTAAAGTACCCATGTTTAGGCGCTTAATTATGATTGTTACTGCCGCTATACTCTTTAGCAGTTCCTTGACGCTGGCACAGACTAAAAACCCCAAACCACCGGATAAATTTCCTCCTAATCCCCTAGAAATTACCACACCCGATCCACTGCTACCACGTTTGCCCAAAGATAAACAGCTGTTAACTCTCCAAGAACAGCAAAAGCTAGAACCAGCGCTGGATGCGTTAAATCAAGAAGCAGCAGCGAAACTGCAAGCGGGAGATCAAGTGGCGGCGTTTGAAATTTGGAACCGGGAACTTCGTTTGCGCCGCTTTTTAGGTTCATTCGCAGAGGTGCAAGCACTATCACGAGTCGGGGCGATCGCGTGGAAGCAAAATGATGGACAAGAAGTACAATATATTACGCAGCGATTGCAAGCAATTCAAAAGCAGGCACAATCTCAGAAAACAACTGCCCCAATTGATCTCGAATTGTGGCGATCGCTAGGTCAAGCTTATCAAAATGTGCGATCGCCTAAACTAGCTGTGGAAGCTTACGACCAAGTTTTGCTAGTAGTGCGGCAGCAAAAAGATACAACAGCACTCATAGAAACCCTCAAGACAATTGGAGAGGTGCATTTGAGTTGGTTTGATTATCCCAAAGCTGCGCCAATCTACGAGGAATTGTTGAGTTTAGCTAGTTCTCAAGGCGAACGTGTAAACGAGGTAACATATCTGCAACAACTGGCTGAAATTTACGACTGGACAAGCCAACCACAGCAGTCATTGAATGTACTTAATAAACTAGTAGAAATTTACGTTAGTGAAAATAATCTTACTAAAATACCAGAATTAAAGCTAGCGATCGCGCCACATTACGAATCTCTAGCAAAGAAAGATCCTAACTTACTGCTAGAAGCTTTTAATAATTATCAAGAAGCTTATACTACTGCATGGCAATTAAAGGAGTACGTTCGTGCTGGTGAAGCTTTGCAGAAGTTAATTGCGCTGTACCGTTCTCAAGGACAAACAGACGAGGCTTTGCAGGCTAGTCAAATTCTTGTGGAGACAGAGACGCAAGCGACCAATTTTTACGGGCTGATGCAAGCTTATGACCAAATTGGGCAATTGTATCTAGAACGCAAAGAATTTCCTCAAGCACTAACAGCTTTTCAAAAAGGGTTAGAAGTAGCGCAACAACTCAAACATGAGGAAGCATACTTTGCTGGGCAAATTAAAAAAGTCTCGAAAGCAAACTTGTAAGCAGTATTAACGCTATTTAATCCTCGAATTTTGGATTTTAAATTTTAAATTTTGGATTGAAAGATTTATAATTCAAATGTGAGAGGATAAATTCTAATCGGGGACTTCCAAATAAAAAAATACTCAACTACAATGTAAATTTTGAAAAACAGCGTAGGCGCAGCCCACCGTAGGCATCGCCTCGCCCTTTTCACTCCTTTGCCATTGAAGCCGCAAACGCTTATTTGCTAAGATTTTCAGTGCGACAACATTGAAACAGGGCAACTTCTCATCACCATGCCAACATCTACAATTGACGATAAAGATGCAGTAGCTATCCAAGCTGCCAGAGTTGGGGTTGCAATATGCGATCGCACCGCCTGGGGACGTATCAAAGTATCTGGCGACGATCGCCTCAACTTCTTACACAACCAAAGTACTAACAATTTCCAAATACTCAAGCCTGGACAAGGTTGTGATACAGTTTTCGTCACTTCCACAGCCAGGACAATTGATTTAGCAACCGCCTACGTTAGAGAAGATGCAATAATCTTGCTGGTTTCACCCAACCGCCGCCAATATCTCATGGAATGGCTGGATAAATATATTTTCTTTGCCGATAAGGTGGAATTATCTGATATTACAGAATATACCAACACCTTTAGCCTCATTGGCCCAGGAAGCGACGCTGTTTTAGAAAAGTTGGGTATTGACGAACTCATTGGGCAACCTTACGGAAGTCACAAAGTATACACCATTGCTGCGGCCGAAGGAGTACGGATTGCTGTAGGTAGTGGGTTAGCTGCTCCCGGATACACTTTTACTTTCCCATATACTGATAAATCTTCAGTGTGGAATAAATTGTTAGAAGCTGGGGCAGTAGAAATGAGCGATCGCGCCTGGGATGCCTTGCGAATATTACAAGGCCGCCCCGCCCCAGATGCTGAACTCACAGATGATTACAATCCTCTGGAAGTTGGTTTGTGGCAAACAATTTCTTTTACTAAAGGTTGCTATATTGGGCAAGAAACTATTGCTCGGTTAAACACATACAAAGGTGTAAAACAACACCTTTTGGGTATCCGCCTCAGTGCCCCTGCGGCAGTTGGAAGTGCGATCGCAGTTGGAGATGAAAAGGTCGGCAAACTTACCAGTTACACAGAAACGGCTGATGGTTACTTTGGATTAGGTTACATTCGCACTAAAGCGGGTGGCGTGGGGTTGAAAGTTAAAGTAGGAGAAACTGAAGGTGAAGTCATAGAAATCCCGTTTGTTTCTCATGATTACCCATAACTAATTCAAGTCAAAATATCTTCTTTATTCCTAGCGCCGTAACAAAATTCATCTACCCAAGAAGCTAGACTACGGGCATTTGTGGTTGGTAAATTTACTTTGCTTTTAACATATTGTGGTTGAATATTCGGTTGTTTGCCGTTACTTTTAACCTCAGTACTAATTGCTAGCGATGCTCCTGAAGGGAGCCGCCCAAGGGGCGATCGCACTGGTTTACCATTACTGTTAATTTCAGTGGTAATTGCCAATGATGCGCCCACAGGGATTCGGCTAGATGGCGTGTTGCTTTTAACCTCAGTAGCTAATGCCACAGATGGCATAGTTTTGGCTTTGCTGTTAACCTCACTGGTCATTGTCGCCGATGCTCTTGAAGGTAACTGACCAGAGTGCCAGCGTACTAATTGATATTCCTTTAGCAAACCGGAGGATGGCGTTTTTGCCGGAGTATCTGGAGCAATTTTAGTTGCATTTGCTACTATCAAATCCGGTTTGCGTGTGCGAACTACCTCAGTAGTAGCTGTAAATGATGGCACAACTTGATCGGCGCGTGGCAAGTTGGAATCTAGAGTATTGGCAACAGAATGAGAGGCAATCTTGCTGGCTGTTACTACCGATGACAGATGTTTATCCTCAGAATGTTTCTCATCTGGCGACTCGCTTTCAACTTGGCTTATAACTATAGAATGCTCTGATTTTATTAAACGTAACTCTTGATCAGGGTTGAAGTTAAGACCTAAAGCGGCGACTATTTTATCTGGATCGTTATTCAGATCCACCATAAAAGCAAGTATTTCATCAAACTGGGGTTCTAAAACAGACAGTGTTGCCAAAATAAAACCGGACAAAGGACGGCGCAGACCATCGTAAGTGCCCCAAATTCGCATTTTGACCAGCCAGGAAATATTTTGTTTGTAGTAAATAAGCCATTTTTGTTTTAAGGATTGACGCAGCTCTTGGATATTCATTGGATGCCTCACTTCAGTCAACAAGATTGCAGAGATTGATATTATTAATTAGTTTGATTTCTGGGGATGAAACCGATAATAGAGCATCTGTTGGACTCTTTGACCACCTAGCAAATGATTTTCTATCACTAGAGATACTTCATCGGGTTTAACGCCGCTATACCAGACCATATCGGGTAATACCAGCACCATCGGCCCATTGCCGCATTGTCCCAAACAGCTGCTAGCCGTTACTGTTACACCAGGGATTGGCAAAGCTGCAAAAGCTGCTAAAACCTTAACTGCACCTTGCTTTTTGCAAGTGCGATTTTGACAAACCCGCACACATTTAGGAGAAGAGGGTTGGTCTATTGTGGGGAAGTTTGATGGTTGAGTTATGTTGTTCATTTGTCCTTTGTTATTTGTCATTTGTCATTCGTCAGTTGTCCTTTGTTAATGACCAATGACCAATGACCAATGACCAATGACTAATGACTAATCTATTGAAAGTCCTTTTGAGGCTAGCCATTCAGGGTTGAATATCCGCGACTGATAGCGGGAACCACTATCACATAAGATGGTGACAATGGTATGTCCTGGCCCCAACTGCTTCGCTATGGCAACAGCTGCGCCAACATTAATACCCGTTGAACCGCCCATTAATAGCCCATCTTTCCTTAGCAGTTGGTAAACTACCCGTAAAGCTTCTTGGTCATCGATTTGAATAGCATCATCAGCAGGTGCGCCTTCCATATTGGCTGTGACACGACCGTTACCAATGCCTTCAGTGATAGAATTTCCTTCTATATTGATTTCGCCGGTTTTGACATAGCTATACAGTCCACTACCCAAAGGATCGGCAACAACGCATTTAATTGCCGGATTTTGTTCTTTCAAGTACAACGCCACACCAGCATAAGTACCACCAGTACCAGTTGCAGTTGTCCATGCATCTATTTTAGCATCTGTCTGTGTCCAAATTTCTGGGCCTGTGGTTTCGTAGTGGGCGCGACGGTTGGCTAAGTTATCAAACTGATTTGCCCAAATAGCGTTTTCCAACTCAGCAGCAACTCTGCCAGATAGTTTGACATAGTTATTTGGGTCTTTGTAAGGTACAGCAGGGACGCGACGAACTTCTGCGCCTAGTGCTGTTAGTGCGTCTATTTTTTCTTGTGACTGAGTATCAGGAATAATAATTAGGCATTTGTAGCCTTTGGCGTTGCAAATATGCGCCAATCCAATGCCAGTATTACCAGCAGTTCCTTCTACAACTGTGCCACCGGGTTTGAGTAAACCTTTCTCTTCTGCATCTTCGATGATATAAAGTGCGGCGCGGTCTTTGACGGAACCGCCAGGATTGAGAAATTCAGCTTTAGCAAGGATTTCACATCCTGTTTCTTCACTGAAACTGTTTAAGCGAATTAGGGGTGTGTTGCCAACAGCGCCGACGAAGCCATTCTTAATATCCATTTTGACTATACCTGTGTGAGTATCTATAAAAATTTTGGCTTATAGCGGTGGCATAATTTACAATTGATTTGCCTGATTTGCCTAAAATAAAATGATGCGTACACTACCAAACTTTACTCATATTCAGAACAAACCCAGGTAATACCGATTCACCGCTAACAGTCGCGGGATTTTCTAGATATTCCTCTGGTACACCAGGACGATAAATATAGACTCGGCGATGCTTGCGGTCAATTAGCAAGCCTAGCTGTACTCCTGGCTCTCTCATATATTCTTCCATTTTCTCCTTTAAGGGTTTGAGGTTATCAGAAAGCGACCTAAGTTCAACTACAAAATCTGGACAGATGGGGGCAAATCTTTGCTGTTTTTCTGGGGAGATAGCATTCCACCGTTCCAGTTTAATCCAGGAAGCATCAGGTGATCTATCTGCACCCGTTGAAAGCTTAAATCCTGTGCTGGAGTCAAAACAAATACCTGTCCCGTCTTTTTCTGCCCAAACTCCTAGCTGTAAGGCAACGTTGAAGTTACGATTACCTGTCTCTGAACCAGTGGGGGACACAATTGATATTTCTCCAAATTGATTTCGCTCAATGCGTAATTCACGATTAATTTGACAAAAGTCAAAAAACTGCTCATCTGTCATTTGCATTGAAGGAGGAATTTGCACAACTAAAGGGGATGAAAACATAATGATTTCCTCTAGGTTTTGCTATCTACCCGACTGGCTTGTATTTCTTATTCTTACGCAAGTCATTCTTTTGGTGAGACAGTAATATTAGTTTTCGCCACAATTTTCTGGAAAGCAGGTGCATTTTGTGGTATCTAGTTCCAACTTAAGTTTAGCAGGCAATGAAAATTAAAATAGTAATTTCACTGGGGTTATTAAATATTTTCGTGAGTTACGATACAGTATAAATCACGAGTGAATAGTGACATCTTTTCTTTGTCTTAGACGGGATGGATACCGATGACATCTGAAAGCGATCGCGAAAAAGAACTTGAACACCGAGAACGTACATTACGAGAACGAGAACTTGAATTGCGACTCCGGGAAATGGAAAGTAACATCCATGCTACCGATGCGGCTTTTCATCAAACTGTGAAGCATCAGCCAGAAAATTCTCAGAAACCTTGGATGAACAAAGTGATTCTGGGTGGGAAGCTATTTGTTCTTGGTGTGGTAGCGCTGGTTGCAGTGAGAATAGCCTCAGTGCTGGCTGGATTTATTATTGTTGCTGCACTGGGGTGGATGTCTTACAAATTATTTTTGGAATCTAAAAAAACCAATCTTTAATAAAGGTGTACTGTTATGATAGATCAGGTAGCAACTGACAGATTTATCCAAGATTTAGAGCGCGTTGCTCAAGTGCGATCGGAGATTTCTGTGTGTTTAACTAAACTAGCTGAAACAATTAATCAAGCTGAGTTGGCTGGAGACTCTTCATCAGGAAAACTCAGTTTAGAGCGAGATATTGAAGATATTACAGTAGCTAGTAAAAACCTCCGCCAAGGTGTATTTCGCCTTTTAGTGTTAGGCGATATGAAACGCGGGAAAAGTACGTTTCTTAACGCATTAATTGGGGAAAATTTATTACCAAGTGATGTTAACCCTTGTACCGCAGTGTTAACAGTTTTACGCTATGGCCCAGAAAAGAAAGTTACCATTCATTTTAATGATGGAAAAAGCCCACAACAGCTAGATTTTCAAAACTTTAAATATAAATATACTATTGATCCGGCTGAAGCTAAAAAACTAGAGCAAGAGAAAAAACAAGCATTTCCTAATGTAGATTATGCAGTAGTTGAGTATCCCTTAACGTTACTAGAAAAGGGAATTGAAATTGTCGATAGTCCAGGATTGAATGATACAGAAGCGCGAAACGAATTATCTTTAGGTTATGTAAATAACTGCCATGCAATTTTGTTTGTAATGAGAGCTTCTCAACCTTGTACCTTAGGTGAGCGTCGCTACCTAGAAAATTATATCAAAGGTCGAGGATTGACAGTTTTCTTCTTAGTTAATGCTTGGGATCAGGTGCGAGAATCATTGATTGATCCTGATGATGTTGAAGAATTACAAGCATCTGAGAATAGATTACGGCAAGTATTTAACGCGAACTTAGCAGAATATTGTACTGTAGAAGGTCAGAATATTTATGACGAAAGAGTGTTTGAGCTTTCGTCAATTCAAGCACTCAGACGACGGTTGAAAAATCCCCAGGCTGATTTAGACGGGACTGGCTTTCCAAAGTTTATGGAAGCCCTTAATACTTTTCTTACCAGAGAACGTGCGATCGCAGAACTTCGTCAAGTGAGAACCTTGGCAAGACTTGCCTGCAATCATACCCGCGAAGCAGTTGCAAGGCGTATACCACTACTCGATCAAGATGTGAATGAATTAAAAAAACGGATTGATTCAGTGGAACCTGAGTTTAATAAACTTACAGGTATTCGGGATGAATTCCAAAAAGAAATTCTTAATACAGGAGACACTCAAGCAAGGACAATTTCCGAATCTTTTCGCGGCTACGTTTTAAATTTAGGTGATACTTTTGAAACTGATTTCTTGCGCTATCAGCCGGAATTAAATTTGTTTGATTTTCTCAGTAGTGGTAAACGAGAAGCATTTAACACCGCACTGCAAAAAGCCTTTGAGCAATATATCACTGACAAATCTGCTGTTTGGACATTAACTGCTGAAAAAGATATCAATGCCGCTTTTAAAGAACTTTCTCGTAGTGCTTCACAATATGGCGCGTCTTACAGTCAAGTCACAGATCAAATCACAGAAAAACTCACCGGACAAAACGTCAAAGTAAATGCCACTAACACAGTTGAAGAAGATAACTCTCCCGGCTGGGCAAAATGGGCAATGGGATTGTTATCACTGTCTAAGGGAAATCTTGCTGGTTTCGCACTAGCAGGAGCCGGATTTGATTGGAAAAATATATTGTTAAACTACTTTACTGTAATTGGCATTGGCGGGATAATTACAGCAGTGACAGGTATTTTTCTTGGCCCCATCGGGTTTGCACTGCTAGGTTTAGGAGTCGGATTTTTGCAAGCAGATCAAGCCCGTAAAGAGTTAGTTAAAACAGCGAATAAAGAGTTAGTTAAACATCTCCCTCAAGTCGCACATGAGCAATCTCAGGTTGTATACAATGCCGTAAAAGAGTGTTTTGACTCTTACGAAAGAGAAGTGAGTAAGCGGATTAACGATGATATTGTCTCTCGTAAATCTGAATTAGATAATTTAGTCAAGCAAAAACAAACCCGTGAAATAAATCGTGATGGTGAGTTAAACCGTTTAAAAAAATTACAAGAAGATGTAATAGCTCAGTTGCAAAAAATCGAGGCGGCGTATAGCAATTTATTAACTTATTATAGTTGATCAATATCATTACTCTCGTTCCCAGCTTCTAGCTGGGAATACCTACTGGGAGGCTCCGCCTTCCATAACCATAAGAATGTAAGGTAATTGCATTACCAGGCGGAGACTGGGAACGAGGAACTATGCAACAAAAGTATGAAGGTTATAAGGATTTAGCAGATTCTCTCAAATCTGCATCTGCATTACTGAATTTAGAACGCAAATCGCAACTGCATCAAGATATAATTACCATTTGCAATCATCTCGTTAATCCTAGTTTTCGGATTGCGGTGTTTGGCCCTTTTAATCATGGCAAATCTACCTTACTTAATGCCATACTAGGGAATCGCACCTTACCAATTGATTTAATTCCCACTACAGGCGCGGCAATTACTGTCAAGTATGGCTCTAATGTGCGAACTCGGATCATGTTGGTTGATGGTACAGAAAGATATCGCAGTGGCACAGAAATATTACAGCAATTTGCTATTCTTGATGGCAATAGGCAGATGCGAAAAGATGTAGCATCTGTGGAAATTTTTTGCCCACATGCCTTCTTAGAAACAGGTGTAGAATTTCTCGATTTACCAGGAACTAATGATAGAGATGAACAAGATAATTTGGTCAGAGAACAACTTTTAAGTGCAGATTTAGTTATTCAATTATTAGATGCACGTAAGTTAATGACTTTAGGTGAGCGGGAAAACTTACGAGATTGGCTATTAGATCGCGGTATTAAAACAGTTATTTTTGTCGTTAATTTTCTTAACTTACTCGAACCCTACGAGCAAAAACAGGTTCAAAATCGCTTGCTGTTTGTTGCAGAAAGCTTTCGAGCCGAATTACCTCCAGGTTTTAGTAATTTATATCGCGTTGATGCTTTACCTGCTTTAAGAGCTAGATTAAAAGGCGATGTTGCTGCTGCTAATAGTAGCGGTTTAGCGACTTTTGAAACAGCTTTGCAAAATATTGTGGGAATTTTACAACTAAATCGTGGCAGTGTGCGTTTGCCAAGGGTACAAGCGATCGCTTCTCAAATCCAATACTCATTAAAAGCTAAAATTGACTCAATTGCTCTTGAAATAAAATCCTTTGATGATAAAGAAAATACTAAAATTGAAATTAAACGAAAAGCCGCTAATTTAATCTATAAAGGTTTTTCTACTAGCGTGGGAGAGTTACGCGATTGGCTAGCATTACCCAAGCTACTCACAAAATATCAAGCTGATGCGGCAGTTGCATTGGCAGAAAATAGCTTTAAATCTTGGCAAACAAATACTTTTAAAAAAGACTTGACTCAATTACAATTTGCTGCGGTAAAATGGCTTTATCAAGCTTACGAATTTTTCCAAGAAGAACGACCGCAAGATTTAATAATTCCCTTTCCTAGCGAACCACAAGTAATATTACCATCAAAGCCAAGCAATACTGATGATTTGAGTGAACCTGGTTCAATTGCTGTTGGTAGTGGTATTGGTTGGTTGTTAGGCGGCCCAGTTGGTGCTGCTGTCGTTGGGAGTATTTCTTATTTGTTAAACAAGAATATCCAAAAACAAGACGATCAATTAGCAAAGGAATCTTATCATCAGGAAGTTGCTAAACTTTGTATAACTGCAATTGAAGATTATTTATCTGTCTTCAGTAGTCAAGGGTTATCTATTTTGGCTGAATATGAACAGAAAGCTGAAAAAGTAATTTGTTTTGAATTCAGTCAGGAACCGCTAGACATTACTAATAAGCGTGAAAAATTGCAACAGTTACAAAACGGTTTCAATCAGTTATTACGAGAGTTAGAAAAAGTCAAAATTCTCTCAAACCATCAACCTTATAAAGAAATATCAAAGTACACGAATACTAATAGAAAATATTCGCCACAGCCAGAGAGAGTTAAAATTTATCCTGAAAAAGCTCCTGGTGTTAAGCAACAACAGGAAAATACTGCTAAGAATACTCAGACAAGGGTAAAATCTGTTTCTCCACCGCCAAAAGCTTCTCCTTCTCCACGGAAAGAAGAGGTAGAGGCGAAATTTCGTGAGTGGGAACTGAATGAGGAAATAGCGCGAATGAAAGCAGAGATGCGTAGCCCTAAGGCTTGTCGTCAGACATCGCCTGGTTCTCAAACTGGCAAACAGCAAAATTCAACTCAAAGCAACAAAGCACCCAATCAACCAAAAACCCAGACGGAAAAAGATAAGATTACTCGCGCCTATAGCATTTTAGGATTGCAAACTAATGCTTCTCAGGCTGAGGTAAAGCAGGCTTATCGAACTTTAGTAAAAAAATGGCATCCAGATTTGTTTGTTAATCAGCCACAACTGCTAAAACAAGCACAAGAGAAAATGCACTTAGTAAATGAAGCTTACACAACTTTAAGTGATAAATGAACAACAAGAACCCCGATTTCTTAAAAAAGTCGAGGTTCTTTAGATTTCATCCTAATTTCATTTCTGGCTGCAAAGCTAAGAAGTAAATATAGAATTAGGAAACTGTTAGGTGAGATTTATGCAACTGCTATTTTTGAGAAATAGGTTTTTGGCGTTAACCTTGACTGCGATCGCTTCATCTAGTGGGTTAATCACAGCCTGTACCAATACTGCTTCTCAAAACCAAAGCCAAGCGCCGGAGGTAACCGCCACCAATGCTAACGACAAGCAGCAGATGAACCACGGTAGTGGCATGAATCACAGCATGGGAATGGATTTAGGCCCAGCCGATGCTAATTTTGATTTACGATTTCTCGACGCTATGATACCGCACCATCAAGGCGCTGTGGAAATGGCAAAAGAAGTGCAGCAGAAATCAAAACGTCCTGAAATCAAAAAGTTAGCAGACAATATCATCAAATCGCAAAACCAAGAAATCACTCAGATGAAGCAGTGGCGACAAGCTTGGTATCCCAAGGCGGGAGATAAACCAATGGCTTATGACAGTCAAATGGGCCACATGATGGAAATGTCGTCTGATCAAATGAAAACTATGATGATGAGTCAGGATTTAGGTGCAGCCGATGCTGAATTTGATCTGCGTTTTATCAATGCCATGATTCCTCACCACGAAGGGGCTGTAACAATGGCTAAAGATGTCTTAAGTAAGTCTAAGCGCTCTGAAATCAAGCAATTAGCCCAAGAAATTATCAAGGCACAAAATACAGAGATTAAGGAAATGCAGCAGTGGCGAAAAAGCTGGTATAACAAGTGAGTCTAAGTCAGTAGCCGAGAAGAAATCAAACTAAGTTAAGTAATGTAAAAATATTGAGATTAGTTGATAGTGTATCCTTTTGGGATCTTGCTACGCGTAGCCTTTCTTAGAGAAGACTTTAGTCCTCAAATGAGGGCTGGAGCCGCTCACTACGAACCTTGAATTATTTATGCGGCTCTACTTAATTCGTAATTCGTGCATCTCCGAAATCAGTCTCGCTTCCTGGCTGACTTATGGGAGTGTAGAGCCGCTCAAATGATGTTTAAGCAATGGGCGTAGCGGAATAATTGACTTCATAACAGTCTTTCAGGGACTTCCAGATAAAAAAATACTCAACTACTTCTTGTGTGGTAGTCGTCTGGCCCGCCCGTAGCCAAAGGCAGACAAGATGTCCACCTTACAAGATTAGATAATTTATTTGTTGGAAGTCCCTCACTTCATCGCCAGAGACTTGGCTTTCTCCTCACAAGGAGCAGAGTAACTCTTTTCACTTGCACCTGCTCTGCACGATATGCGATCGCACCGTGGTCGATTACGTAATTGATGGTATTCAAGGTAAAGGAAAAAGAGGAAACTATAATACGCGGTATATAAAACTTAACTCCAATTCTTTTGCTTAACTTTTCGTTATATACCTAGAAATTTTCACAATCACAGCTCAAGCTTTTACTTTTAAACTAATAGTTAGTATCAGATATTACCTGATATTATCTTAATTACGTAATAGCACTTAAAAAAACTAATAACTTATTTTTATTCAAAAACAATAGTAAAAATACTCATAATAATAAATTTTGATCAACAAAAATCCTATTATTGTTAATAATAATTTTCCAACAAATTGCTATAAATACTGATTGATTTTATAAAATTAGAAATTATATTTGTTTATAAAGACAGGATTTGAATCAAGAACTAAAACTTTATTTCATTAATACCGAAATTTACTTACATAATATTAGTTCGATTAAATAAGTTTCCTTTCTTTGATAAATCTGTAGGCTAGAACTGATGAGCCATTGATCAACTAGCTAATAACATTGAATATCAACTCATATCCAATCTTTACTAGCAATTAGGTGCACTATTTAACAGTATTTAGTTTGTTTAAATACTACTCTTTCAATGTGAAAACATTCAATACTTATAAATTTTCAAAAAGTGGCGTTTTTAAGACAAATACTGAATTTTGAGGCATAAAACATGGTTACTACAACTGCTAGAGACATAATTGAAAACTCATCTCTTAAACAAGATATATTGCATCATAATTCTTCAGTTACTATAGTTATCCCATGTCTTAACGAAGAAGGAAATTTAGAACGGCTCTTGCTTAATATAGAAGAAACATTTGAGGATATGGGCTTTAGTTTGCCAGTACTAGTAGTTGATGATGGCAGTACAGATAATAGCTATCAAATCCTCAAGCAAATGAGTGAAAAATACGATTATTTAAGGATCATTCGCCATCCCCACAGGCTTGGTGTAACTGGAGTATGGAAGACGGCATTAGATTATGTCAAAACTGATTGGATATTTTGGGGACAAGCAGACTTAGAGTCAGATCCTCGGACTGACTTACCATTACTATTAAAAGCTTGTGTACCAGGTGTAGATGCAGTAGCAGGTTGGCGGCAAAAACGGGGTGATGGGAAGATTCTTGCTTCTAAATTAGCCAATACCACTTGTCGTTTACTCTTCGGTTTAAAAATTCATGATATGAACTGGATTAAACTAGTCCGTCGTGATTTATTATCGACTCTGCCAGTAGAAACAATTACCCATCGCTACTTATTGGCGGTATTAGCAGCACAGGGACATAACGTTATAGAAGTTCCTACACCTTGGCATCCTCGGCACTCTGGAATAAGTAAATTTGGCAAGAAGCGTCTTCTGACTTCAGCTATTGATTTTATCAAGTTATGGTGGTGGTTTCAAACTCAAGGTCGTCTAATTAATCGACGCCAAGAGAAAAGGATTAATTCAGTCATAAACTATGTTGGTGTTGTTCAACAGGAAATAATTTAGTCAATTCAAATAGCCAGAAATAAACCCAGAGAGAATTAGTCATATTCTCCTGGGTTTCATTTTTATCCTAATGTAGTAATTTTTTCACATCTATGAATATTGAAGGTAAACACATTCTTGTTGTCACTTCTGTATATCCTATGACTGCTGACGGCAATCATGGTGCTTTTGTACGTGAGGCAATTTTACGCTTGCAAGCAACAGGGGCTAAGTTTACAGTATTTGCTCCTGCCTACGAAGGTTCTAAAAGCCACGTATTAGATGGAGTAAAAGTATATCGCTTTCGCTACTGCCCAAAACGTTTTGAAAATTTGGCAAGAGATGGTGCTCCTACCAAGTTGCAAAGACAGCCTCTTTATTTGATAGCTGCTGCTTTTTATATCTTGTTTGGTATGTTGCAATTGTTTTGGGTATGCTGCAAGGAAAAGCCAAATTTACTCCAGATTCATTGGCCCTTTCCTCACGGGTTAATTGCTTTACCTGCGAGTATATTATTGGGTATTCCGATGGTGTTTAGTTTCCACGGAGCCGAACTCATGTTAGCTAATAAGTTCAGTTTCGTGACATATATCCTCCGTTGGTTACTGCCTCTTGCTAAAGGTGTGACAGCCAATTCTTCTTTTACTAGTGAGTTAATCCGTAAAATTTATGACGGGCCTGTTACCGTTATCGCTTACGGTATGACTATAAAGCCAAAGCCACCTAAAAAACGTTTCCCAGAGGAAGTGCGATCGCTTCTGTTTGTTGGTAGGTTAGATGAACGTAAAGGTTTGCGATATTTATTGGCAGCTCTACCTTCAGTTCTAGCGAAATATCCTGTACGCTTACGCATTGTAGGCAAGGGAATTCTCGAAGATGAGATTAAATCACAGTGTGATGCAATAGGTCTAAATGATGTAGTAGATTTCCTTGGCTTTGTCACTAAAGAAGAATTAGCTGATGAATACGCTGGGTGTGACATATTTGTACTACCAGCAATTGTGGATAGCAAAGGCGATACTGAAGGCTTAGGAATAGTAATGATAGAAGCTTTAGCCCACCAAAAGCCTGTGATTGCCAGTGCTGTAGGGGGAATTGTCGATGTCATCCATTCTGGAATTACAGGATTATTAGTACCGGAAAAAGACCCAGAAGCTTTAGCACAAGCAATCTTGACTTTGTTATCGAATCCCACTAAAGCCCAAAAAATGGGTCAACAAGGTTTAGCAGATATACAAGTTCGTTTTAACTGGCATCACATTACACCTATGTGGCAGCAAGTATTCGCAAACGCATTGAATAACACTGTACCCGGAAAAGCTACTGGAACTATTGCTTAGTAAAAATTTGCGATTAATTGTGATTTTTATGAGGAATGTTAGTTTGTTGTCCATTTAGGGAAGTATTTATATAGCCTTTACAAAGGTACGTAAGTAAACCCAGACTTGAATAACATTTTTGAATTAGCTCTAGTCTTTTGTATACCATGATACAACAACGTCTGATTTTAACTCGTGGGATTCTCACTACTTGCGTAGTAGCTCCTTTAGGTTTAATGGGGATTTTAAGCTTTACTGTACTTTTTCCTGCTCTCAAAGACCCAGCATCTAGATTTTACTCTTCAGGTTTTGGTTATCCAGCTTTACAACGTATGGCTGGCAAACCTATCCAAGTAGAAACTGCGTTAGTAACGTCAAAAGCTTTAGAGGATAATCTAGCTGCTCCTGGTGAATCTGTTGGTATGGAGGAGGTGAATGTTCGTTCTTTAGTATCGGGGCCTGTAGAAAAACTTTTTGTTGAGGAAGGGCAATGGGTGCGCCGAGGCCAACCTCTGCTCCAGTTACAAAAAGCTCCCTTTGTAAATGGAGTAAATACGGCTCGCAATAACCTCGCTATTGCGGAAAAGAACCTCGCAGCCGTGCAAAACTCAGTATCAGAAAAGTTATCAGACTTGAAAGAGGATGTTAAGTCTGCTCAAGACAGGTTTTATTCAGCTAAAACTAGACTAAGAACAATTGACAAACTTGCAGATCAAGAATTAAACACCAATGTTCAGGCTGCTCAGGTAAGGGTAGCGACTGCTGAAGAGAAACTAAAACAAATTAAAGTTTTAGCAGATCAAGGAGCAATATCGAAGTTTCAACTCTATGATATGCAAGATATCTATGCAACGCGCAAAAGAGAACTAGCAGCTGCTCAACAGGGAATTATTAGTACCCAAAGCCAGCAATTTACCAACCAAGATTTCTACATTGCTCGCCAAAACGACTTCATTTCTTCTCAGCAAGCTCTGTCATTAGCCCAGCAGACACTAGATAAAGATGTAAAAAATGCTCACCTGACAGTTGACAACAGGAGAATAGAACTGCAAGAGGCTCTGAGAAATTTAAGTAGAACAGTTATATATGCCAGCACCGATGGTTTAGTGAGTTCGGTAAATATAAATGCTGGTGAAATAGCGGATGCACGAGATCGGAACTCGTTAGTAACCTTAACTCAGAATGTTGTATTTAAGGCTTACATTGATCAAGCTAGGCTTAACGCTGTGAAAGTGGGTAATAACGCTGTAGTCCGGTTAGTGGCATACCCTGGACGTACTTTTGAAGGAAGAGTCATTCAGCTTAATCCAACCGTACAAACTAATACCAATAAGCCCAGTAAAGTCGGTATTGACCGACAGTTTACCTATTCTGTTTGGGTTACCGTTGATAATTTGCAAATGCCTCCGGGTTTGCAAGGTTATGTTCAGTTTACCGATCAAACTAGAACAGCTTTAATGATTCCAGAAAGTTCTGTTACTCATTTATCTGCTGGTGAAGGTATGGTGATGGTTGCCGAAGCAGGCAAAGCTGTTGTGAAAAAAGTCAAGCTAGGAAGAACATTTGATAATCAGCGTGAAATGCTGGCAGGCTTAAAGTCAGGAGAAGAAGTAGTGTTATCTCCCTTAGCTCTAAATACAGGCGATCGCCTAGACACCAAATCTGCATCATTGCCAATCGCAGAGAGAAATTAACAGATGAATCAAAGTTATTGGACTTACAGATTTTTTGCCTTTACTAATTGGTTTAATCGAGAAAGGATTACTCTGTTAATTGGCTCTATTTTACTATTATTAGGAGCCATCTATCCTTGGTATCGGTTACCTCCAGAAACCCTAGAAGCATTCGGTACAAATCTATTTTGGGCAAATACTGTGAGAGTGCCATTAGCTTTGTGTGCGATCGCTGGTTTTATTTACACTTTTGTATTTCATGTTCGACAAGCTCCACGCTTAGTTTTTTGGGGTGCATTAATACCAATATTACTTTTTCCCTATTTCATTACAACTTGGTCACCTACTATATCTTTTATTGCAGCAGAATCCTATAACCGAGGAGAAAAAGTATCATCTCATGTAGATAAAAGTTTTTCAGAAGTTCAGGCGCAATGGAAACAGAATATAGTTTTAGATAATCCAGATGTTCCTGTTTCTACTTTTGGCATGGAAATTGAAGATAGCCGATTTTTTCAACTACCATCATGGGATAAAGTTATCCTTGAAGGATTTGGCTATAAAAATAGTTTTTTTGCTTTTATTGGACAAGGTTGGAGCTTCAGCCTCATTGGAATACTGATTTGCCTAATGAGTCTTTATCTAGCCTGGGAACAGCAGGGAATCAATTCTCTAACTAAAGATATGAAAATATTAGTGCCTATGAGCTTACTATTATTTTCTACTATTTTAGGCTCTCACATTTATTTTAATATTGTTAATTATCAATTAAATGTGCAGTTTGCTAAAGGTGAATATTCTCAAGTAGTAAACACCAGTCAAGTTTTAACAAGATTGTATCCACCTTTGCAGGGAGATGAAGAATTTTTAGAGCGCCTGGCCAGAGCAGAGTTATATACAGATGCCGCCGAACCAGGATTAGTTAATTTCATTCAGGGTCTAGAAAATTATAAAGATAGTAATTTTTTAGAAGCAGAGAACTATTTTCAAAAATCTTTAGAGAGACAGCCTAATCGCTTTTTAGTAAGAGGGTATTTGGTTGCAGCACTTCTAAATCGAGGAATCAATTATTTTAACGAGCCTAATACTAGGAATGCTGGCACAGCATCAGATATTTTTGAAAAAGCATTCAGCATATTTCCGGGTCATGTTGAGGCTTTATATGACCTGATGCTAGCCAGGGTTGTTAATGGAGAATTTCAGAAATCGGCTGAAGTTGCTAAACAAATCATAGATGGGCAGAAGTACTTTCAAGAACCAGGGATTGGTTTAATGGGACAAGCCTATGTCCATCTAACTTGGGATGAATATAACAAAGGCAATATTAGTAAAACCTGGGAAAAATACCGTCAATCGGTTGACACCAAGGCTTGGGATGAATCAGGAGTAGAGGAATAATAATGGAACGTTCAGAGCGTTGGTTGCCATTAGGGTTGATATTAGCTTTAGGATTATTACTGGGAAGTTTGATGTTTTCTATTTGGGAGAAAATACCTACTTCTGTAGAGCGCGTAAATTGGTCACAACAAACCCAATGGATTGCCCCTCAAACACCTACTTACCGTTTTTATATACGTAATACCTTTAATTTACCTGATAATGCAAAAGTAGGCTGGCTACGAATAAGTGCTGATAATGATTTTACCCTGTATGTGAATGGAAGGCAGGTAGCAAGAGAAAACAATGTTACCAATAGTTCTCGTGGTCTAGGTGCAGGTCTAAGACTACCTTTTCAAAATATTAATGATAGTAATAGCTACGTAACTAAAACATCATCCAATTATTTACTAGCTAGTTCCAATGACTGGAAATTAACAGCTTATGTAGACATAACTCGTCATTTAAGCCCAGGAAAAAATGTTATTGGGTTAGAAATTCAAAAAGGACAAACTAATCCTCGTGTAGTTGTTGAGGGGGCTGTTTATCCTACAGATGATGCTACACCGATTAGTTTATCAACCGGAGAAACTACCTGGAGAGTTTCTAATCTGTCAGAAACTCGTCAATCTCTCCAATGGTTTGACGTAGATTTTTTAGATGAAAATTGGCCAGAAGCTAAGGTACTGGGTTCAGTTCGAGAAGCAACTTACAGTCGCTTAAGTAAAAATTTGTTTGACCGCCCTCTACAAGGGAATTGGATTGCAGGAAATCTAAGTTCTCAAGGGCAAGTATGGCTCAGAGGTAGTTGGCAAATACCAACAGATCGGATTTCTCGTGCCTACATTCGATTTGCTGGGCAAGGTGCATATTCTCTGTTAATCAACGGCAATCTTATTAATATTTACAGAAACGAAAATAGCAACCAACTGCATCTTTTAGAAATTACAAGGTTTCTAAAACCTGGAAATAATACATTAGCTGTAAGCTTAATTAGCCCACTAAATACAGTCTTAACACGGACTAACTCTAATAACCCTAATAGTATTCTTAATTTCTTTCTAGATGGATGGGCAGAAACAGCAACAGGTGAAATTATTGGAGAAATTGCTACTGATAATACCTGGACAGGTTTAAATCAACCTGTATTTAGATGGACAGAAGGTACAGGTGAGGATAAACCTGTAAGTCTTTTAGGTAAACCTAAAGTAGAAGGTTTCCAACGCAACTTTGAAGGTAATGCCTATCTGCTCAATTACCCTAATTATTTATGGCATCAAAGTCTATGGTTAATGGGAGGAGTTGTCTTTGCGATAATTTATGCTTCACTTTTAGGTTTATGGCTGGGATATGGGAATCGTTGGTGGGATAACTTTGTTGCAGGATCTGCAATACTTTCACCAAATACTTTATTTTTAGCGGCTATTGGTTTACTAAAACACCGTTTTGCAGAAGCAGAAGTTGGTTTACTATTTGCCCAACCGCAAAGCAACTATGTAATATTGTTTGGTTTTACAGCCATAATTGTATTGACATTAATTTACATTCGCGTCGATAGAAAAATTAATAAATTACCTCTATCTTTTATTTGGTTCTCACTAGGTTTAGTAGCTTGTGTTAGTTTCAGTTTGGCATCGGGTGGAAATGTCTTCTTTGTCTTTAGTTTAGCGTTTGTAGCAGCGATTCTTGTCTACATTTTCGTTTGGATGCAGAGACGGGAACAATCACCAATCCCAGTATTGCAAGATAAATTTAATCTTATACAGCAGAGATGGCCTATCTGGGGCGAGTGGATATTTCTCATCCTCATCGTCAGTGTAGGGTTTGGGCTAAGGGTTTATAACCTTGGTTTTATTGACTTAGATTCCGATGAAAATACTTCTTTGGATGCCAGTAGAGGTATTCTTCGTACAGGCGCACCCATAGCTACTTCTGGTATTTGGTACACTCGCGGTCCTTTTTATCAATATCTACTCGCTCTTTGGTTACGGGTAGTGGGAGATTCTATAGTTAATGCTCGTTTGCTATCTGTAATTTGGGGTACAGCAACCTTAATTTTAGTTTATCTCTTGGCTCGTAAAGTTACTGGTAAAGTTTGGATTGCTTTACTAGTAACATTCGTTTTGGCTATAGAACCTTGCGAGCTTTGGTATTCTCGTTTTATCCGTTATTACCAAATTCTCCAATTTCTAACTATTCTTAGTTTATGGGCATTTTTAAAGGGATTTGTTGAAAAATCAGGAAGGTATTATCAATACATCTTTTTTGTATCTTTAACTTTGAGTTTGCTGACTCAAGAGATTAATTTAACGGTTCTACCAGTATTCTTTATTGGTTTTGTTTACTTTTATCGTCCATTTAGCCTACGCAATGACTGGCCAATTGTTGTAGGTAGCATAATGACTATAGTCATTTTTATTTATAATTTGGCTGTTGTTGCTATACGAAATATAACTCCTCTAGCTGCATTATCTGATTCAACAGCTTCTTATCTGCGACTTCATTTTTATGATGTTACAAACTTGTTTGCTATGTTATTGATTGGTGCGGATAGAACACATATAGTCTTAGGTTTATTCTTTTTAATGGGTTTTTTCTACTTTGTAAAATGTCAAAATACAAGTTTAGTATTTTTATTTTTTACTGTATTTATTAATTTATTGTTAATTACCTTATTGACTTATAATCTTGCGGAACGCTATGTATATGGTCTTTATCCATTAATAATTTTGCTGTCTATCTATAGTGCTATATCTCTCATTGAGTCTTTAGTAGAAAAAATAAATTTATTAACACATGATTTACCTTCTTTAAAATCATTCGCTTTAGGTAGTCTTATTATAGTAATTGTATGTAATACACAACCTATTAGAGTTTTAGCTAGTTATCAAGAGTCTTTAGTTAGACGAAATAATGAGCTATTGACTTATGTAAAAACTCATAGGAAAGCGGAAGATGTAGTCATATCACCTATGTCTTCTTTTACACCTATTAGTTTAGGAAAATTAGATTACTATTTATTCAATCCTATAGAACGTGAGAATTTTGATGCCGTATATTGGCATAATGGCAGATTAATTGATCGTTGGGGTGGTGGTGTTGTTCTTAATAATGTAGACCAATTAAACCATATTCTTGAAAAGTCAAAGCGAGTATGGATTAATTTAGATGATGTTAGAAATTCTAGAGTAACACCTGAGCTACGTGAATATATTAAAAATTTAGGTAAACCTGTTTTTGAAACTTTTGGAACTCGTTTACGACTTTGGCAACCGGAAGATGGTTTACCAAAGTATATACCCAATAAAGGTAAGGATTTTGGAGCTTATTAATTATGCTTTTTAACTATAGTTATTAACTAAGTAAATATAGATATCAACTCTAAAAATACATGAAAATACAACCAAGTACATTCATAAAAACAAGCATAAGTATTAGTTTACTTGCTTTTGTATTTACTCGCATAAACTTTAGTCAAGCTTGGACTCAGTTTAAAAATTTATCTTTACCCTTTATCATCTTAGCTTTGATCTATTACACTGGTTGCCAATTGTTGAGTTGCTGGCGCTGGCAGGTTGTTCTCAATTCGAGCTGTCATTCAGCACCAATGAGCAGTTTGCTGAACAGCTATTTTGCAGGAATGTTTCTCAATATTTTTTTGCCAGGCGCTCTTGGGGGAGATGTATATCGTGTTTATAGAGTTGCTCAAGTAACGAAGGATTCAGAAGTTGCACTTGTATCTGTATTCTTAGAAAGATTTACTGGACTGGCAGCTTTATCTGCTTTGGCTTTAATTGGTTTGCCTCCCGCTTTTAGATTAATAGGACGCTGGGATATTATTTTGTTATTTCTTGCTTGTGTAGGTGCTTTAGTAGGAGCAGTCTTACTCATATCAAGTCCCAAACTACTAATATTGGCAGAACCTTGGCTAGAAAAGTTTCGCCTCGGCAAAGTAGCTGCTCGTTTTGCTAAAATTCAAATTCTGTTGCGAAAATTCGCTCAGGATCGTACAGCCTTAGCTGTATCAATGGGGTTATCAATGTTACTCCAATTGGCTATAGTTTATTATCACTACCTTGTGGCGCAACAATTAAAAATTCCTATTTCTTATTTACAACTTTTAGTATTTATTCCTATTATCGTAGTAGTTACCTTGCTGCCTATATCTTTAGGAGGGCTAGGTTTAAAAGAGGGTTTATGGATTTACTTGTTCAATCGTATTGGCTTAACTACAGAACAGGCTCTGCTATTATCCCTAACAATTACAGCCTTAAGCTGGCTGTTGAGCTTGCCAGGAGCTTTTATTTTGCTTTTGGATTCAGCAGGATTCCAATTAGCAAGGCAAGGCAAAATGGAATGATGTAGCAGGATAAAAACTTTGATATCAGCAAGGATAAATAAAACGGTGAAAAAGCAATATTTAGCAGCTTTGTTAGTTTTTTTATTGTTGCCAACTATTAAAACTACTATGGTTTTTGCTAAACAACATAGTAATTATTCTAATAGGCAGTTTGAAGTAGGTTTAAGGACAAAGCAAAGTAACCCATCTCAGCTTCAATTATCCCAAAAAACAGATTTTGAGCATGAATCAACTGATTTAATTGCCAATGTTCTCTACCGACGTTTGTCAGGTTTGCAGAAATCAATGATGCCCAATGGTGCTAATGGTGCAAATATCCTTTGGATAAGTAATCAGGCTAGACATTGGTATATTGAAGAGCAGCGATATGGGGAAGACTTAATCATTAGTGGGTTGATTAACAATGATCCACAAGCCATTGAAGCGGGATTTAAGATGTTTGACTGGGGATTTGCCCACCAAGTTGATGATGGCAGTTTCTTTATGACCGGAGATCGTTTTCACAGTACATCCTTCTTTGTAGAATCTGTTGCTCATAGCCTTTTAGTAATACAACAATCTCCATATTCAGAAAAGTATGCTAACCAAGTAGCCAAATATAAACCTTTGGTGCATCGTGCTGCGAGATGGATGATTTTGCCTAATGTCTGGAAAAAAGGAATCAGACGGAACAAACCCTACAGCCATCGTCGTTATTTAGTTGCAGCAGCTTTAGGGCTTACGGGTAAACTGACTGGCGATGAAGAATTGATTAAATACAGTCGTAAGTCGGTTAAAGACGGTTTATCCTTGCAACGTCCAGATGGTGTGAATCCAGAAAAAGGTGGTCATGACAGCAGTTACCAAACAGTAGGTATCATGTATGCCGAACGTTGGGTAACATACTTCCCTAATGATTCCTTAACTCCCAAAGTAGCACAGATGATTGACAAATCACTCTCCTGGGAACAAACACGAATTTTGCCTTCTGGCGAAATTAGCACCAAGGGGAATACCCGCACAGGTGGACGAGAAAAAATCAGGGATGGTTCCCGATATAAAAAAGTAGGGCCTGGATCACAAATTCGTGCTTTTGCTTACTGGGCATCTGTTACAGGTAATCAAAAGTGGGAAGAAAGTGCCCGTAAATTAACAAAATTTTACTATAAAATACCGTAAATTTGACTATACATTAAAGGATTTAGATGTGTCACAAAATGCCAATCTAAAAATAGACAGACTTTTCTCGGTTGATGTGCTCAAAGCAATAAGCATTACAGCAGTTGTTTCTTACCACAGTGTTTTTGTTCCTGAGTCCACTTATTCATCAGCTTCATACTTGATGGATATACTATTTGCGCCCTTAAGATTTTGTGTACCAGTATTTTTCACAATCTCTTTTCTACTGCTCGAGCGTAGCTTAGAAAAAAACTCTATTGCATCTTTCTATCCTGTATTAAAAAAACGCTTTACTCGCTTGCTAATCCCTACATTATTTTGGGGTGGTTTAGCTGTGGCTTTAAGATTGTTAGGTAAAGCAAATCAAACTGAATCTCTTCTTATACTTGTTTTACGGGGCAAAATATTTCCTGGTTATTATTACCTTTTGGTAATGTTGCAGTTTTTACCTATATTTATTATTTTAAATCGCCAATTTGGGAAACTTCAAAAATTTTTTATAGTATTAATCTTTCAAGTAATTGTTTTAGCTTTAATTTATTTATCCAACTTAGGAGTATTTGGTACAGATATAATTATATTTTTACGAAGTATAGGTCGTCCTTTTTTTGCTTACTGGTTTGTGTATATGTCATTAGGTGCTTGTTTTTATAAAAACTGGTTTAAAGTTGTAAAATTATCTAATTATATACCTGCACTATTAAAAATATTTATGCTTATATCTACCACCTTAATTATGATTGGTGAATATAACTATTTGGATACGGTTACTGATAGACAGGTTATTCCTTTTGAGTATGCAATGTTTTCTTGTATATTGAGTGCAATAGTTATGTTTGTATGCTTTTCTTCTATTGAAGAAAATCAAATACCTTTATTTATAAGGATAACTGTCAAACTATTATCAAAATATAGTCTTGGCATTTTTTGTATTAATGGTATCCTCAGCCTTATTTTTTTGCAGCTAGGTACTCATTTATTTGTAGGAATAAACTTTACGTTTCTTGAAATATTAGCAATTAAGTTAATTAGCTGGAATGTACTCTTAATACTTTCTCTAGGACTCTCAATGCTGTGCGAACGTATAGGGCTTGGAGCTTGTGTTCGTTAATTATACACAAATGCGATTGCTTTGCTTCACTACGTTATGCTCACAATGACAATTTATGTTTTTACACATTTGGGATTATCCTTGATCGCAAAATCTCAGCCTGCGCTTCGTTAATGCCTTAAGAAGCTAGGCCAATCTCATTTGACCTGATAAAAGTTACAATTACTCGCGTTCCTTCATCTACATCAATGGGTTGTTCAGTGAGTTCCACTCAACCATTACGATATGTTCCTTCAATACTAGTCAACATTTTTAACCTCGCTGCTTGTGAATAGTTAAATTGCTTTATAGAACTTTACCTACCAAACTTTACTCATATTTAAAATAAACCCAGGCAATACCAATTCGCCGCTAACAGTCGCAGGATTATCTAAACATTCCTCTTGCAATCCAGGATGATAAATATAGACTTTATGCTGTTTACGGTCAATCAACCAGCCTAACTGTATCTCTGGTTCGTTCATATATTCCTCCATTTTTTCCTTTAAAGTCTGGAGGTTGTCACTAGAAGATTTGAGTTCGACTACAAAATCTGGACAAATAGGAGCAAATTTTTGCTGCTGTTCTGGAGACAGAGAATTCCACCGTTCTAGTTTAATCCAGGAAGCATCTGGAGAGCGTTCTGCACCTGTTGATAACTTAAATCCGGTACTAGAGCTAAAAGTTATACCTGTACTATCTTGTTCTGACCAAACCCATAGCTGTCCTGAGATATTACCTACTCGGTTTCCTGTCTCTGAACCAGTAGGAGGTATAATTATCAATTCTCCAAATTTATTTAGCTCAATGCGTAAATCACGATTCACTTGACAGAATTCAAAAAATTGTTCCTCTGTCATTTGCATTGATGACGGAATTTGCAAAACCAAAGGGGATGAAAACATCGGGATATCCTCAAGGTTCGGATGCCTAGCTCACTGACTATATTCTCACGCAAAAAACAAAGACGCAAAGATATAACTTTGCGTCTTTGTTTTTTATCCGAAATCATTTTCAGATTTACTTGTTAGGCTGAGGAGTTAGCCGCAGATAGGGTTTAATTTCCTCATAACCTTTGGGGAATTTCTCTTTAAGTACTTCTGGATCTTTCAGTGAGGGGACAATTACAACATCCTCTCCATCTTTCCAGTCAGCTGGTGTCGCCACGCTGTAATTATCAGTCAATTGCAGAGAATCAATTACCCGCAACAGTTCATCAAAGTTGCGTCCCGTGCTGGGAGGATAGGTAAAAGAGAGACGGAGTTTCTTATTGGGATCAATCACGAAAACCGATCGCACTGTCACAGCCGCATTAGCATTGGGGTGGATCATGTCGTAAAGCTCAGAAACTTTGCGATCTGCATCCGCCAAAATTGGGTAGTTGAGGGTGGTGCTTTGAGTTTCTTCAATGTCTCCCACCCAGCCTTTGTGAGATTCTACGTCATCAACGCTGAGTGCGATCGCTTTGACATTGCGCTTGTCAAATTCTGGTTTTAGCTTGGCAACTGTGCCAAGTTCTGTTGTGCAAACAGGTGTAAAATCAGCAGGGTGAGAAAACAGCACAACCCAGCTGTCACCTGCCCATTGGTAAAAATCGATGTTGCCGTGTGTTGAGGCTTGCGTAAAGTTGGGTACTGTGTCACCTAGACGGAGAGCCATGAGAGATTCCCTGTAGTTAGAAGATCATACGTGTTCTACTTTGCCATCATGACATAAAACCCCTATTCCCCAATCGGACTTTAGCGGTTTGAAACAAAATTTTAAGTTGTCAGCACTCTCGCATACAGGGATGGGGGAGGTAAAAATTAGTAAAAAAGACTAAAGATTGGATATTGGAAATCGCATATTAGATATTTAGAAAACTTTTTCCTTCCCCATTCCCCACTCCCC
>NZ_CAXTNE010000024.1:0-48991 GCF_964245445.1 uncultured Nostoc sp. | reverse complement strand
CAGGGGGAGTAGGGGGAGTAGGGGAAGATAAGGGAGAAGAGTTTTCCCCTCTGCCCCCTGCCTCTTTTCAATCCCCAATCCCCATTTACCGTTGGTCAATAGGGATATAAGTAACTTCGTGCCGACCGTTGTAAACCTGGGTAGGACGGAAAATTCGGTTTTCTGCTAGTTGTTCTTTCCAGTGGGCTAACCAACCAGCAACGCGAGCGATCGCAAATATTGGCGTAAACAAGTCTGTGGGAATTCCCATCTTCCTATACACCAAACCAGAGTAAAAGTCAATATTGGGATAAATCCCTTTGCTACCCAGTTTTTCCTCTACCACGCGTTCCATCTCTAGGGCAATATCATAGAACTTGTCATGCCCAAACTTTTCAAACAGCTGTTCTGCTAGACCTTGTAAGATTGTGGCTCGTGGGTCTTTCACTTTATACACACGATGTCCAAAGCCCATAATCTTAGATTTAGTTTCCAGACAATGCTCTATGTAAGGACGGACATTCTCTACAGAGCCAATTTTTTCCAACATCTGAATTACTTCTTCATTGGCTCCACCATGCAAGGGCCCTCCCAAAGTTCCCACGGCACTAGCAACCACAGCGTAAGGATCAGTCAAGGTGGAAGCTGTCACCCTGGCACTGAAAGTGGAAGCATTCATTGTATGCTCGACCTGAAGTATCAAGCAGATATCAAAAACTCGCGCCATCAGAGGATCGGGTTCTTTCTCATCGAGCATGTATAGAAAGTTGGCGGAGTAGTCTAAGTCATCACGGGGACGTATCGGGTCATTGCCTTTTCGCATCAGTTGGAAAGCAGCTACCATCGTGGGAATGGTTGCTATCAGGCGCACCACTGAATCTCGAATGTAGGCAGCATTATGTAAATCCCGGAGCGAATAAAACAAGCCTAAAGCAGCAGCAGAGGCTTGCAGCGCATCCATTGGGTGACCGCTTTCTGGAAAGCATTTCATCATGTCCCGAATGCGGTATTTTATCCGCCGGTGGTAACGAACTTCATGCTCAAATGCTTTCAATTCTTCGTTGCTTGGCAGTTCGCCCCAGATTAAGAGATAAGCAGTTTCTAGGAATGTACTTTTCTCTGCTAGTTCCTCAATCCGGATGCCACGATATTCTAGTATTCCCTTTTGCCCATCAACATAGCTGATACTTGATTGGGCGGCGGGAATGCCTTCTAAACCAGGCTTGTATTCGCACACCATCATGGCACCACCATTCGCTTTGTGAAATATCTGATCAAGCTAACTTACCAGAAATTATTGTCGCTATAACAGTAGCCCTTCTAACAACAATTGGAAATGTTGAAAAACTGTTATAACAGGTACTTAGGTGGTGTCAACCAAAACATCTGACTCCGACCTAGAGGAGAACCTGTTTCTGGTAGTTTTATCCCAATCATACCTGCTTTTTTCAAGACTAAGCTTGCTTTGACTTCCCCCCATAGGAGAATTTCTGCCCAATTGGTCAAATCAGGTTCGTGTCCAACCAGCGCCAGTTGGGTATTTTGGGAATAATTTCTTGGCTCTAACCAGTCTTTTAGCCAACTAGAAATTTGACCCTGGTGGGCGAGGTAGCTAGATTCCTCTAACTGGGAGCTTAATTTTTCTGCTATAAGAATGTCAGCCGTTTGGCGGGCCCGCACTAAGGGGCTGGTAAGAATCAAATCAAAGCTTAATCCCAATTTAACAAGTTTCTGAGCAACTTTCTCAGTTTTTTGCCGTCCTTCTTTAGTAAGGCTGCGCTCCTCATCCTTGATGCCTAATCCCTTGTCTTCGGCGATGCCATGACGAATTAAATATAGTTCCATACTTTGAGTTCTGTTAGCGCAGCGGGGCGTAGCCCGTGCTTAGTTAGGATTTACGTCTAGTGTGAATTAACCTATCCTAATCTTAATCATTATTACGTATTCGTTGATCTGGCATCTGTCCGGTGCAATGCGGCGTTAGATGTTTTAAGGTGTTATGGATATGGCAACAGGTTTAAACCTTGAATAAATTTGTAATCCCGTTGGTTTTTTGTGATAAACGGGTAATTCCACACTATTGCTGTAGCTGCAATGAGACTATCAGGAATGGCCAAATTATGACTGAGCCGATAAGACCGCAATAAATCAACTGCTGTGTCAGATACAGCCTGGTCAATTTTGATGATGTAAAACTGCTTGATTTTTTAACGCCAACTTACTTACTTTGACAGTCAGAATTTCTATATTCTTGCTCAGAACAGCCGTAGGTATCTAACTCATGCTTGATGTCACGAGAATTCAAGGCACAGCTACTGAGCAAGGTAGTCACTGTAAACCCTAACAAAGGCAAAATTAAAGCGGTGGTTAATTTTATCATCAAACTTATAAGTAATATTTTTTAGGTTTTTTGAACTTGACTTTTTCTTGTTGGTCAATACAGAGTAATTCAAATTTGAGTTGCATATTTCTACCTATCTTAGGAAGGCTACTTCTACACAAATTAGATTACCCACTTATTAAACCTAATTTAAAGGTATATTTACTTAATTTATCAGATAATTCCAAGTTTTTAATTTTGTATAGTATACAAAAATTTTCTCCATATTTATCCAATTACGGTTATTCCCCAGCGTTAGGATAAAAGTCTAAGTCTAAAATCTCATCAACAGAAAACGGACAGACGATCGCAAAGTTATCCTCTGATAAACCCGTTTCCACTATTGCCTCTCGCCGCGCTCTTTGATAGGTAGTATTTATCCACTCAGCATCATTAAAAAAACGCCGTAAGCTAGGACTTTCTTGCAGCAATTCATCTATATTCAGTCGCTCACGGGTAAATGGTCACTTGCCAACTCTGACTACGACGTTCTGGTTGATACTTCCACTTCAACAAATGCGACAACACCAACCGCAACGCACTTTGCAACGCTCGTTGTTGGCTTTTACCCAAGTCTACCACTTCCTCAATTAAGTGTTCTAAATCCAGCGTCTCCCAGTGGTGCGTTGGCGTAGCCCGTCGTAGACATCGCAAAAGCTCCGCTGTCTGCTCTACCCAAGCACAAAAATCTTGCTCATACAGAGTTTGTAACATTTGCAGTTCTATAGACTTCATGGCGCTCCTTGTTCGCAAATAAAATAGGTAGGCGCGAGTTAATTTTATTTGTGTCTACCTACTTAACATTAAGCACGAACTACATCCTCAATCAGTTCAGCCTCTGCGAAAAGACCAATATTTCCCGACTTTTCTAAAAAGTCGGGAAATATGTTTATCACAAATGATTTAGGGATGCTATCTGACCAAACACTTTGACTGCTGCATGAGTTAGGAGTTCTCCCCATCTCCTTCTTTCTCTATTCTGCCTGAATCGGGTTGTCTCTAGGATTAACTAACCTCAGCAGTTTTTGCTTAATTTGAGCGTCGAATACTTCCCATTTCATTTTCGCGTATGCGGAATTTTCGTTGCTGCCAGATAAGAAGCCCATTGGAATTTCAAAGCCACCTGCGCTTGTTCTTCCACCGCCGAAAAAGCGCCCTGTGCTATCTTGCCCAAAGGCTTCTTTGATGAATTCATCGGGGTCAAGGGTAAGTTTGCTAGTTCTCAGGGAGCCGATGACTATTTCTAGTTCTTCGTCTTCATCGTGAACAATGCCGTAAACTACGGCGGTGTGAACGTTTTCTTCGGTGACGAGAAAATCAGCCGCTTGAGGGATGGCGTCACGGTCTTCGTAGCGTAGGTAACCAACACCAGCGATGGAAAAGTTATTTTGGACGATGCGATTTTTAAGCGATCGCTCGATCACATCCATTACCCGCTTGGAACGATTCGCCTGTAAAATGGCGTTTAGCAGTTGAGCGTCATAAAATCGGCTTAAATACGCAGCTGCCATAAAATCTTCTTCTTGCGCTTGCATGAGCCGATTTGTATCTGATCGCAACCCATGCATCAAGGCAGTAGCGCATTTGACGTGTTGATTTATGCTGCTATCTAATGCCAATAATCCCGTTTGCAGATATTGAGTAAAAATTGTTGCCGTCGCTCTTACATAAGGACGGATATCCTCAAACTCTGATTGCAGATCGCCTTGGATACTGTGATGGTCGATGAGGACTACTAGGGGAATTCCAGCCTGCTGCACTGCTGACAGTAGTTGTGAAGTGGTTCCCTGGTTATCAATTAATACAAAACCTTGGTAACATGACAAATCCTTGGTTTTCAAGGTTTGCGGCGTCCAACGTTGGATAGGTAAATTAGTCAATTTTACCAAGGCAATATTTTCTTGATGGCTTAACGCGCCAGCATAAATGATTTCACATTTTATATCATATTGCTGGGCAATTAGCTGATAAGCCCAGGCACAGGAAAGGGCATCAGGATCAGGAAAATCTTGCAGAATTACGATCTGGCGATCGTGTCGGTGTGCCAGAAGCGTTTTTTGCAGTTCTTCTGACTTTTGTTGTGCCAGGGAATTACCACGCTGACTGAGATATATAGCTCCTTCACCTACCGATGGCGGTAATGACGGAGTTTTAAACGAAACTTCCACTGGCGCTTTCTCTATTTCAGGTTCCTCTGGCTTTGGCTCTGTGGTCGATGACAAACTCTCAAACTGAGTAACGGGAGAATTCAAGTACATAGGGAACTTTTTTAAAGTGTGAGGCTCCTTTAATTCAGAAATACTACAATCAGCCATTCACTGAATTCAGCCACATTATTTTGATCTTCGCAAAAATATCAGGACATTGCACTATACATCTAAGTATATTTTTATTCGTCACACCAGAGCTCAACAATGAACTAAATTCCACTAGATGAGGTATAACTGCTGGAAACAAGGAACTCTAGCATATTGGGCTGTATTTGATAGCATAAATCTGCTTGAGGAGCTTTTTTTCTCTTGCGTAAATTCAATTAGCAGAATTTTAATCTTACTTAGGGTATACTTTATATCTTATACTTTCGGGTTAGTCCTTGATATTTTAAATACTCTTATACTCAATAATCTCATTATTGTGACTATTGAGCAATTAACAATTATTTTTATTGAACAATGCGTGTTTTTTCCCCTTTAAAAATTTTGATAATTTAGAGCGAAACCTAGTACCGCAAGGCAAAAGTCAAAAGTCAAAAGTTTTGTATATCAAGGCTTTTGCAAGTTTTAAAATGGTAGCTTGATTTAGGCCGCGCTGTACTAGTGCAAGAAGGCAGATCGCTTTTAGCGTCTCCCCTTGGGAGAAGCCAGGGAGGAAACAAGCCTCATATATAAATGTAGAGGCTTGAGCGTTGGCGCATTGCGCCTCTTTAGGAGACACGATCACATTTGTTGCAACCGATATAGCCATCAATTTTTTAACAACCGATAACTAAATCTATTGCCACTGTCCCAAAGCAAAAAGGTATTTCTTGTTTATCTTTTGCTCCTCTGCTTTTTCCTCAAAGACCTATAACATACTTTTGCCACTCTGTATGCAGTCCACTCTTAAGATGTTTGCTGACCTCGAAATAGAGGCTGCTATAAGGTTGGCGAGGAGGATGACGTAAAGGCATGTGAGCTTCATGGGGAGTCCGACAGCCTTTTTTAACATTGCAACGCACACAAGCAGTCACAATGTTCTCCCAGCTATCGCCCCCGCCGCGTGATCGCGGTATTACATGGTCTAGGGTCAACTCATCCCCTGTATAACCACAGTATTGACACGCATGACCGTCACGGTACAATATATTTCGGCGAGTCAGAGGAATTTCTTTATAAGGAACACGCACGTAATGACGTAACCTGATTACGGTCGGCAACGGAAAATCCGAGTATAGGAATTTCCCGTTGTGTTCCACGCGTTCTGCTTTGCCCTTAATTAAAAGAACCACAGCACGACGCCAACTCGTTATATTGAGAGGTTCGTAAGAGGCGTTTAAGACTAAAACCTTCCCCATTTATCTGCGCTCAGGGTATTAGCTTTACATAAATGTTAACACAAATACATCCTACTAGGGAGATGAGAATAAATTATACTTTCGTGATAATTCGGCAATTAAGTTATGAGTTAGAAGTTGAGAAGTGGGGAGCGTCTCTGCCTTTGATCCCAACTGATAATTCTTAATTTTTACTTTACTACCGCAATATCTTGTATCAATTCCAATATGAAGGTTACACTTCCTATTTAATCTGATCTCGCTTTAGTAAGCGTGTATAGATAACTTGGAAGTTTAGCCGTGGTGGCATAGGAGTCAGTACAAATGTTAAGTCGCAAACAAATCCCTGGTGTAGTTCCTAATCAGCAGTGCGACACCTACGCGTGGTTTTCGCAACGAGCCTGGGTAGAAATTGACTTAGGGGCGTTGTCGTACAATGTACAGCAATTGGTGCAGTTTTTATCGCCGCGTACTGAGTTGATGGCAGTAGTAAAAGCTGATGCTTATGGACATGGAGCGGTAACAGTCGCCCAAACTGCAATAGAATCGGGAGCTAGTTGGCTGGGAGTCGCTACAGTTCCAGAAGCGATTCAATTGCGAGAAGGCGGGATTCAAGCGCCCATTTTGATTTTAGGAGCAACTCATACACCAGAGCAGATTCATGCGATCGCACATTGGAAACTTCAGCCCACACTCTGTAGCCCTAAACAAGCTTTAGTATTTTCCGATATCCTAGAATCCATGAATTATGGTTCTCCAGTGCCCGTACACATCAAATTAGACACGGGAATGTCTAGGTTGGGAACTAATTGGCAGCAAGCTGGTGAATTTGTGCAATTAGTGCAGCGCTTACCACATCTATCTATTGCCAGTATTTATTCTCATTTGGCAACAGCAGATGATCCTGATACTACGGCAATGGAAGAACAGCATAGACGATTTGAGGAAGCGATCGCTCAAATCAAAGCAATGGGAATTGAACCACCTTGCTTGCACTTGGCAAACTCAGCTGCTGCACTTACAAATCCGGCATTGCACTACGACATTGTGCGAATAGGTTTAGCTGTTTATGGACTCTACCCAGCAACCCATTTACAAAACGCGATTGATCTCAAGTCGGTTTTGCAACTTAAGGCAAGAGTCACCCAAGTTAAAACAATTGCCCCAGGAACAGCTGTTAGTTACGGGCATAAATTTATTGCCCCGCGTGAACTTTGCCTCGCCGTCGTAGGAATTGGCTACGCTGACGGTGTGCCTCGTAATCTTTCCAACAAAATGCAGGTGTTAATTCGCGGTCAGCGAGTTTCGCAAATCGGGGCAATTACAATGGATCAGTTGATGCTGGATGTGAGTGCTATACCCAATATCCAAGAAGGGGAAGTAGTCACCTTGCTAGGGGAACAGGGAAAAGAAAAAATTTCAGCAGACGATTGGGCAGAACAACTAAACACTATTTCTTGGGAAATTCTCTGTGGGTTTAAGCATCGTCTGCCTCGTGTTGCGGTTATGTAATTGGGCATGGAGAAGAAGCAGAGGGGCAGGGAGCAGGGAGCAGAGGGGAAAGAGGTAATTTTTTATTCTCCCCCTTGCCCCCAGCAATAAGTAGTTCTTTATCTACCCCTGCTTCCCCTGCTTCCTCATTCCCTATTCCCAAAAATAATTTCTTATGGTATGATAGTAAGCTGATGCGGATGTGGCGGAATTGGCAGACGCGCTAGATTTAGGTTCTAGTTCCGAAAGGAGTGAAGGTTCAAGTCCTTTCATCCGCACTATTAATAAATTGAATTGCCTTATCTAGGCTGGTGCTTAAACTTGAGTTGAAATTTCAAGGTTAATTGCCAGCATATTTAAATATTGCATTGCCTAAATAGGACTTACACATCAGAAATCCTGCCCTTAAAAAGCTTGTCATTAGCAGAGTTCTGTTCAAATATAAAAAATATGGATTTAATAACCTACTATTTTCGTAGGTAAAGTGCGTTATGTCCCTAACGTACCATTTCGAGTGCTTTCGCTGCGTTAAGCTGTCGCTACAAAAGATAAGTTTTGTATTCCGTTGTATCTACGTTTTTAAGTGTGAATATTAAAAGATCAATTTATTATTATCAATAAATCAGTATTATTACTGTGGTCAAGTTGAAGTTACTCGACGCAAAGTAGCTTCATATACTGCTTATCTGATTAAAGACTAAATCTAACTTCAGTGTAAATACAGAAGTTCAAATATATCACTATCTACAAAATCAGTATTATTCCCGTGGTCAGATTGGGGTTACTCAATGGAAAGTGGCTTCATCTAGTCTTGACATTTTTATGTCTTAATTGTCCAAAGATGTCTGTAAATCTCAGTAACAGTAAGTAAATTAATAATAATTTACGAATTTACTGAGATTTGATCATTTCAAAATAATGCTGTCTTCGTTGAGTTTCACCACTAAATCTAGAAATAAGCTGATGTACTTGAAAATCCAAAAGTTTGATGCTTTTTACTTGATCTCAATTATGGAATAACTCTGTACGAATTTAGCTTACACGTATCGAATTTAACTGAAGTAAAAGCAAAATGAGCACAACTCCTATAGGTAGCTACAGGTTGTTCCAGAAACTACATCCGCTATCTCTGTTGGCACAATTAACTAGTCGGCGTGCTACAGGGTGCTTAAATATATTTACTGGAATAGTTTCTTGGTCAATTTATCTAGAGGACGGTAAACTTACTTATGCCTCCTATTCAGATAAACTGTTTGAGCGGCTTGACAGTCACTTGCGGCGCTTGAGCCAGCAAATTCCTGCTCTTAACAGCGCCGCTCGTGTGCAGATGCGGCTGATGTTTGAGACGAAGAATGAACACCAATCAATACCAAATGCAGATTACCAAGCTATTTGTTGGTTAGTAAATCAGGATTATATTACTTCTGTGCAAGCAGCAAGCCTGATAGACGAATTAGCAAAGGAAGTACTGGAATCATTTCTATGTTTAAAAGAAGGTAGCTATGAATTCAGCCCAGAAAGCTCTTTGGATGAATTACCAAAGTTCTGTCGCCTGGATTTGCGATTACTTGTTGAACACTGTCAAAAGCAATTACGAAATCGGCAAAATATCCAGTCATCAGTTCCGGCTGGTGGGGGTTCCCAAGTTTTGTCTAAAATACAACCGTCTCAAGTTCAGCCACAACTGCAAATAAAACTTGGCCAAAAGTTACCGATACCAATCAATTTTGATATTCCTGAAAACAAGAAAAATACTCAGCTACCTGCTGGTAAAAAACTATATACAATTGCCTGCATTGACGACAGCCAAACAGTTTTGAATTCTATTAAACACTTTTTGGATGAAAACACATTTTCAGTTGTGATGATCAACGATCCTGTAAAGGCTTTAATGCAAATTCTTCGGAGTAAACCCGACCTGATATTGCTAGATGTTGAAATGCCAAGTTTAGATGGTTACGAGCTATGTTCTTTATTACGGAAACATTCAGCTTTTAAACATACGCCTATTATTATGGTGACTGGTAGAACAGGATTTATCGACAGGGCAAAGGCAAAAATAGTCAGATCATCAGGATATTTGACTAAGCCTTTTACACAATCAGAACTGCTAAAAATGGTTTTCAAACATCTTAGTTAATTTAGGAGTCAGAATTCAGGAGTCAGAATTCAGGAGTCAGAAGAAATGAGACAGCCAGCGAAGACATTTCAAAATTTGATAGTTTGGCAGAAAGCACATCAATTTATTTTATTAGTGTACCCATTTACTGCTCGCTTTCATAAATCAGAAATATATGGGCTTACCTCTCAATTTAGACGGGCAGCAATTTATGTACCAGCAAATATAGCAGAGGGATTTAAGAAAAAAGAATTAGCAGATAAAAGACGTTTTTTAAACATTGTACAAGGTTCTTTAGAAGAATGTCGTTATTATCTAATTCTTTCAAATGATTTGGAATATGGTGTGACTTCGGAATTAAAACTTAAAATTTAATAAGTTAGTAAACTACTGAAAAGTTATGCTAATTCCATTCTAAATTCTGATTCTTGACTCCTGAATTCTAATATGTTTAATTTATTTTTTTAGGAGATTTAATAGTGAGTCTGACTTTACTTGGCACAATTCTGATTGTAGAAGATTCTCCCAGTGAATTGGAATTGATGAGCCATTATCTGAAAGAAAGTGGTTACAACGTAATTAAAGCAAGTGGTGCAAAAGAGGGTTTAGAAAAAGCTGTATTAGAAAAACCAGATGCGATTGTTACTGATGTAGTAATGCCAGAAATGAGCGGATTTGAATTGTGTCGTTATCTGAGAAGAAATCCGATTACTGCAAAAGTGCCAATTGTAATTTGTAGTTCTAAAAACCAAGAAATTGACCGTTTATGGGCGATGAGACAAGGTGCAGATGCTTACATAACTAAACCTTACACCCGCGAACTTCTGCTAAGTACTATTAAATCAGTGGTAATTTAAATCAATGACTAGTATAAACATTACACTTCCTTCAAAAGAAACCCAAAATAATTTAGCAGACGGTTATCTGAAGTTTCAGCTAAATCAACAGACTGCTGCTGTTTTATCAATGAAACATACGCAAGAAGCAATTATTGTACCAATTGAATTTGTAACCTCAATGCCTAATATGCCTTCCTGTATATTAGGATTAATGAATTGGCGGAGTCGGATAATTTGGGTTGTTGATTTGCCAAGAATGCTTAATTTAGAATCCCTAGATTATCGACTGCGACAGTACAGTGTGATCGTTATCCTGGTGGAATCATTGGCGTTGGGTTTAGTTGTGCAAGAAATAAAAGGTACGACTAAGTTTATCCCTGATGATATTCATTCTCCTATCGGACAAGTAGCATCCAGTTTAGTTCCTTATTTATGTGGGTGCGTTGTGCAACAAGAAGAAATATTACTGGTATTAGATGCTCAGGCAATTGTGCAGTCTTCTATTCTCCGCAGTGATTAGGGTGTATTACTAAAAAGGATTTTTAGTGTTCTTATTCACATAGTTAGGAGAATTACTTTTATGTTTAATAAAACCAATACAAATCAAGGTAGTGGCGCTCAAAAACGAGCATCATTGATTTCATCCAAAAAAATAAATGGTAGTGTCATAAAGTTACCAGCTAAGACTACTAGTGAAACGGCTAATAATTCTTTACTAAATCAGGCTATTGCCTCTTTTACAAAATTCGGATTGGCTAAGAAAGCGACTATTTTAGCGATCGCAATCGGTACAATACCAGTATTGGGCATCGGCGCGATCGCTTTTAGCTTTGCCAACAAATCAATTACTAAGCAAATTACCCAGTCTCAACAAGCTGAAGCCATTGGCTTAAGTGATAAAGTTAACCGTTTCATGTTGGGGCGCTACGGTGATATTCAGGTAATATCAAGTTTACTTTTTTTGACAAGTCCCCAGGCTAGTGTAAGTATCACTAATCAAGATAAACAAGCAATCTTAGATGGAGTTATCGAAGCCTACAAAGCTTATGACAGCGTTGCTGTTTTTAATCGCCAAGGTAAATTGATTGTCCAATCCACAGGCGAACCCCTAGACAACCAAAAAGACCGTACCTACTTTCAAGAGGCTTTACAAAAAGATACTCCTATCATCAGTAAACCTGAAGCAGCAAAAAATACTGATGTAGTGAGTATTTATATAGCTGCACCTGTGAAAGAGATAAGGACGGGTCAAACCATTGGTGTGGTAAGGGCACGTATGCCCGTAAAATCTTTAGAAGAAGTCATCAAAAACTACGTAGTCAATGGGCAACAATACCATTTGCTCGATGCTTCGGGAACAGTTTTCTTGAGTCCACAAAAGGAATTGTTAGGGAAAGAGGCAAAGGGAGAGTATTCTAGTTTACCTAAACTGGTAGCAGCTAATAAGGTAGATAGTTTTATAGAAGTTCCCAAAACTTACAAAAAAGAAGAACTAGTCAGCTACGTACCAGCCACTAAGTTAGATGGCTTACCAGATTTAAACTGGCAAGTACTTTTATCAACAGACACAGCAATTGTATTTGAGCCGCAAAGACAATTGTTGTGGATTATAGGCATTGGCACAGCAGTTACAGCATTGATTGTGGCTGCGATCGCATCTCGGTTAGCTAAACTTACTACACAGCCAATTTTAAATGCGACTGCGGCATTAGCAAAGCTTGGTCAAGGTAAATTTAATACCCGTCTGGAAATCGAAAGAGAAGACGAATTAGGAGTATTGAGTGCAAACATCAACCAGATGGCCGAACAATTGCAGGTCTTAGTTAAAGAACAAGAACTGGACGTTGAAGGGGCAAAATTACTAACAGATATTACCCTACGAATTCGGAAAATTCTCAAAACTGAAGATATTTATCAAGCAGCAGTAAAAGAAGTTCAGCGATCGCTAAAAACAGACCGGGTAATCATTTATAGTCTAAATCAAAATACTGGGAATGGCGTTGTCGTTGCTGAATCGGTAACTGATAATTGGCCGGAAATGCTTGGAGTGAAAATTGACGATCCTTATTTTCGGGAACGTTATGTAGAAACTGCTCAGTATGGACAGGTGCAAGCAATTGCAAACATTCATCAAGACCAAAGCTTGAAAAATGCCGTCGGTTACGTCCAACTTTTGGAAAAATTTGCTGTCAAAGGTAATTTGATCGTATCAATTCTTGCCCAAGGACAGCTTTTATCCTTATTAATTGCTCATCAGTGCGAAACTCCTCGTGTTTGGCAACAGCCGGAAATTGACTTGTTTCAACAGATAGCAACTCAAATCGGCTATGCCTTAGAACAAGCCAAGTTATTAGAAGAGATACAATCTAGGAATGTTGCAATAATCGGTTCTGGCGACGAAATGCATCAACAAGAAACACTGCAACAGCAACTTTTACAACTGCTCAATGAGGTAGAAGGTGCAGCCAGAGGCGACTTGACAGTACGTGCAGACGTGACAGCTGGGGAAATAGGCACTGTTGCCGACTTTTTCAACTCCATTGTAGAAAGCCTGCGGGATATTGTTACCCAAGTTCAAGAAGCTGCCACCCACGTTAATACTGCCATTGGCTCTAACGAAGGAGCCATCCGCCACTTAGCAGAGGAAGCACTCACCCAAGCTGCCGAAATCAATCGCACCCTCGATGCTGTTGACCAAATGACCCTATCCATGAAAGGTGTAGCCGAAAGTGCCGAAAAAGCTGCTTTCGTTGCCAATCATGCGGCTCACACCGCTACTAAGAGTGGACACGCGATGGATTTAACAGTACAAAACATCCTGTCTTTGCGGAAAACTGTGGGTGAAACTGCTAAGAAAGTGAAACGTTTGGGAGAATCTTCGCAACAAATTTCTCGCGTGGTTTCCTTGATTAACCAAATTGCTATTCAAACTAATTTACTAGCCATTAACGCCGGTATTGAAGCAGCGCGTGCGGGTGAAGAAGGTCAAGGTTTTGCCGTAGTGGTTGAAGAAGTCGGTGAACTAGCAGTTAGAAGTGCCGCAGCAACCCAAGAAATTGAACAAATTGTTGAAAACATTCAACGAGAAACCAGTGAAGTGGTACTAGCGATGGAAATAGGCACTACCCAAGTGGTAGAAGGAACTCGAATTGTAGAGGAGGCTAAACAAAGTCTGAGTGAAATTTTGGATGTATCGCGTGAAATTGACTCCTTAGTGCAATCGATTTCCACTGCAACTGCATCTCAGGTTGAAACATCACAAAGTGTTAGCCAATTGATGAAAGATATCGCTGCTGTATCACAACGCACCAGCGATTCTTCTCGTCAAGTTTCCGAATCTCTGCAACAAACTGTAGAGATTTCCCATCAGTTACAAGAGACTGTCGAGGCTTTCAAAGTTAGTTAAATTTGTCATTTGTCATTTGTCATTTGTCCTTTGCTATTTGCTAGTGATCAATGACGAATGACTTTTGTTATTTGTCGGTTGTCATTTGTCCTTTGTCCTTTTACCAATGACTAATGACTAATGACCCTTCGGGTGACGCTCGTGCCTCGCTAACGCTGCGCTAACGCCAGTTGCTCATGGGGGAAACCCCCAAGACCGCACTGGCTCACCAATGAGCAATGACTAAGGACAAAAACTATGTTACAAGACAAAGAACTAGAAATCCAGATGCAGTTTCTGGAAGAAGCAACTGATTACTTAAATACCTTAGAAGGAGTATTACTAGAAATCGATACTAGTAACCGCATTGATTTGGATAAAATTAATGCTGCACTCCGAGCCGCTCATTCTATCAAAGGTGGCGCGGGGATGATGGGATTTAGATCCCTAAGTGATTTAGCTCATCGTCTGGAAGATTCTTTTAAAGTTTTAAAAACTAAAAAAAATTCTCTCGAAATTGATACTCAGTTGCAAAGTTTATTGCTATCTGGAGTTGACTGGCTGCGTCAGATTGTAGAATTGCTTGCAGAAGGAAATGTTGTCGAAGATCAGTGGTTAGCAACCTTTTGTTATCCAATTTTTGATGAGTTGCACGATCGCTTGGGTGACCCCACCCCTGAAGATGCCTCAACTATGCTATCCCCAGAAGATGGCCAAGACGTTATCCCCTTGTTATTTGGCACAGAAGTAGAAGAGTGTTTGCAACGCCTAGAATCTATATTGGCAGATAGCAAACAGCCCGGATTGCATGAAGAAGTTGTCATAATGGCAGCAGAATTGGGCGGTTTGGGTGAAATGCTCCAGTTGGTAGCTTTTACCAAGCTTTGTGAGTCAGTAACGCAGCAATTGGAAACTGTTACTAGTTCGCGCATTCCCGAAATTGCCCGGTTAGCATTGCAAGCATGGCGGCGATCGCAAGCTTTGGTGCTGACAAATCAATTAGATAACTTGCCTACAGAACTTGACTTAAATACTAGTTATACGCAATCTCAGCCACTATTACCAGCAGAAATAATACCACATATCGCCACAGACACAGAAGTAGTCTCAACATCTGTTTGGCAACCAGAAAACACTAAAGAAAATTGGATTAATCATGAAGCAATCGCTGCTAGTTTTACATTTGTAGATGTAGAATTTGCCGATGATGTTAATGCTGTCAATGTCACAGAGCATAATACAATATTCTCTAAAGAAAATAATCCTCCAGATGCCAAATTGGGCGAAGGTAAAGGGGAGCATGGCGTTGCTAAAGAGCGGGAAACTCATGAAAATAGCGTCCGAGTTCCCAGCAAACAACTAGAGCAAATTAATGATTTATTTGGCGAACTGATTGTTCAGCGAAATGGGTTAAATTCGCAACTAGAAAGATTACGCAAACTCGTTCGGAACTTAAATCAGCGAGTCCAAGTTCTCGACCGCGAAAACCAGGAATTACGTATCGCTTATGACAAAATTTCTACTCAATCTGAGGTGCAGGTGCAAGTTGAAAATAGCCAACAAACACAAGGCATAGAGAGAGAATTTGATACTTTAGAAATGGATCGTTATAACGATTTAAACCTGCGATCGCAGGAAGTTATGGAAACCATTGTTCAGGTACAAGAAGTAACAACTGACGTTCAACTCAGTGTAGATGATACAGACCAAATTGCTCGTAAAATAAATAAAACATCCAAACAGTTACAAACAAAGCTAAATCACATCCGAATGAGGCCTCTGTCTGATTTAATTGAACGTTTTCCCAGAGCCTTACGCGATTTAAATGTAGAGTATGGGAAAAATGTCCAGTTAAAAATTGAAGGTGGCAACACTTTAATTGAACGTAGCATTTTAGAAGCATTAAACGAACCTTTAATGCATCTCTTAAGAAACGCTTTCGATCATGGTATCGAAGACTCTAGCACCCGCCGCCTTTTGGGTAAACCAGAACAAGGATTGATTGAAATTACAGCTACTCACCGCAGCAATCGCACCCTGATTACTATCCGTGATGATGGTTGGGGCATTTCTCTAGAGAAAATTCGCACCCGCGCTTTAGCTATGGGATTGGATGCTTCTCTACTCGCTAATGCTAGTGATGAAGAACTGTTATCACTAATTTTTGAACCAGGTTTTACCACCTCCGAGCAAGTCACAGCATTATCTGGTCGCGGTGTCGGTATGGATGTGGTTCGTAACAACCTCAAACTGATTCGAGGAGATGTGAAAGTTGATACGGAACCAGGAGTTGGTACTACCTTCACCTTATCACTACCATTCACCCTTTCCGTTGCACGAGTTTTGCTGGTAGAAATCAACAAAATGCTATTGGCATTTCCCACAGATGTCATTTCAGAAATATCCTTACTCCAAGACGAGCGAGTTTTCCAAATGGCAGGTAGCGAAGTCCTAAATTGGCAAGGAAACATGCTACCACTGATTCGCTTGACTCAATATTTAGAGTTTAATTGTCTGCGCTATGATCGCTCAGAGTTAGAAACTCCGGCAGCAATTAATGCAAACAGCGTCTTAGTAGTCAAAGGTAATAATCAGCCAGTAGCGATCCAAATAGACCGTTGCTGGGGTGAACAGGAAGTTGCTATTCGCCAAGTGGAGGGAAATATACCTTTACCTGAAGGCTTCAGCAACTGCACAATTCTCGGTGATGGTCGAGTAGTGCCATTAGTCAATGTTAATGAGTTGCTGTATTGGATTGCTACAAATCGGCGGACTCCTAAAGGTACTCAATTACCATCAGCAAGGTTAAAGACACCATTCCTCATATTTGATGAAGACAAAATATCAGCAGCTTCTGTTAAACAGAAAGGCACAATTTTGATTGTAGATGACTCAATTAATGTTCGCCGCTTTTTAGCGCTGACCCTTGAAAAAGGAGGGTATCAAGTAGAGCAAGCTAAAGATGGTCAAGATGCCTTAGAAAAACTACATAGTGGATTGAGAGTAGAGGCGGTTATTTGTGATATTGAAATGCCTCGCCTTGATGGTTATGGCTTTTTAGGTAAGGTAAATTCAGACGTTGATACAAAAAATATTCCAGTTGCAATGCTGACTTCTCGTAGTAGTAATAAACATCGACAACTAGCTATGCAATTGGGGGCGCGGGCTTACTTTTCTAAGCCTTACAACGAGCAAGAATTACTCCAAACGCTGGAGGAAATAATTCGTACTGTAGCAGAAAAGGGCGCGTCTAATTGATAATTCATAATTAGTTTGATATATTTTCGTAGGGTGCGTTGGCCTTTGGCGTAACGCACCGTTTGTTTTATAGTATCTTGGCCACTAGAAGTCGCGGCTACACAGACAAAATAAAAAACTGGGTTATGTTATATCATTTCTTTATGAAGCTGCGCTGAATTTTTTAACCTTGCTTTTTCTCCTCTGTGTTCTCTGTGTCTCTGGGGTTCGTTCCTTTCTAAATTTGGTACATCTTTATACAAAATTAGTATTAGGAAAAATTCTACAGGATAATCAGCATCACATTGCGGTAGTCAAAGCTTTAAGTGGTTATTGGTCATTAGATGATAAATACTATAATTTAGCCTGGAAATGTGCCCAGAATATACATTACCAGGATTTTTATAAAGCTTGGCATCAGCATAATTTTGTTACTCGTGCAATGCAAAGCTTAAAGAAAATCCTTTTTACAAGAATAATTTAAGTACTTTTGCGGCAGCGACGTTACAAATATTTGTCCGTTAGTAACAACAGCTTGTCCATTCCTTATCAACACAGAAGTTGTCGTTACCACAGCTTGTCCGTTCGTTACCAACACAACTTGTTTCGTTCAGAACGCTTGTCTGTTGGTAACGAAAACTTGTGCGATCGTTAACAACACAAGTTGTTTCGTTCAGAACGTTTGTCTGTTCGTTAATAACACAAGTTGTTTCGTTCAGAATGCTTGTCTGTTCGTTAACAACACAAGTTGTTTCGTTCAGAACGCTTATGCAATCATTACTACAGCTTAAGCAAAACTTATCAATTAAGTTGTTTCGTAACGAATGCTTATCTATTTGTAGCAACGCTTATGCTTTCGTTAACAACGCTTAAGCAAAACTTATATAAATAAGTCGGCACGATAAAAGCAAACTGTGTGAAGAAAAGTAAACTTGTTGTTTTAGATTCTCCAAGTCCGCTTGCATTTTGGCTAAGTCTGGAGTTTCTTGAAGTTCTTCAGGCATGTAAGAACGAATCCATCCCATGATCAATTCTGAGGCTGTCTTGCCCTCAGCATTAGCTTTCTTCATAAAAGCTTCCTTTGTCTCATCGTTCACTCTAACAATTATCTGATTGCTCAATTTTGTTGTCTACCGCTTTGCCATACTACTTTCTGCTGAAAACTTTCAATCTGTAATAACTCTATTTACCTTAATTGTGGCGAATTTTGAAGATTTTGTAGTAACGCTATTGCTTTAATAGTAACTAGACAAGCGAAAACCAATTTCAAATGTTGGAGCTACAACAGATTAATCGGATGTATTCAGAGCCAAGCAGCTAAGGCAAACATTTCTATAGAACAAGGCCCACAACCTATTCGAGATAGTCCTCAAGAAAAAGCGCCAGATTTAGCGATCGCTGCTTACCATATTCGTCAAAAATTAGTGAAAAACGACATTAATTTGTGAACGGCGACATCTAATTTGTGAATATACACTCAAGTCCACTTATCGCTTTACTTATAACTTTTAAAGTGGCTCAGGTCGGAGTTGAACCAACGACCCCAGGCTTATGAGTCCCGTGCTCTAACCAACTGAGCTACTGAGCCATGTCTTTCCAAATCATTAACTAATATAGCATATAAATTTGCTCAAGGCTAACCTTTTTTGCAATTTTTTACAGCTTTCATCCCTTTTGAGGCAATAGAAAGGAAAAGAGGGAGTTTACCTCCCTCAACTAACAAGGCAATAATTTCGTTACAGATAGCCAGGAATTACACGCGTTGGGGTAGGAAGGCTATTGGGTTAACAGCTTCTTTACCTCCTGGATGAATTTCAAAGTGGCTGTGTGGGCCAGTGCTGTGACCAGTAGTACCCATTAAAGCAATTGTTTCTCCTTGATGCACTTGCTGACCAGGTTGTACCAGAATTTTGCTGTTATGAGCATAGCGAGTCGTGCTGCCATCAGGATGGCGGATTTCAACGAGGTTGCCGTAGCCACCGTTGTTCCAGCCAGCTTTTTCTATCGTACCCTCAGCTGAGGCAACAACTGGTGTGCCAGTGGAGTTAGCAATATCAATTCCTTTGTGCGGTCTTCCCCAGCGCATACCAAAGCCAGAAGTGAGAGTGCCCTTTGCTGGCCAGGTGTAAGCTAAGGTTGAAGTAGATGGAGGAGGCGTTAGTTCATCAATGGGTCTGGGCAGATATTGGTCAACTGCTGCCAAAGGTGGTATTACCTGTGGAGAAACAGTCCTTCCCCGCATCATTCCTAAGGAGTCAGAAGCATTTACTCTTACTGAAGGTGTTGCAACCTTTACGGCTACTGGAGTGCGAGAGGGAGTCCATTTACTAGCAGACCCTAGATTAGGTAAGAACTCTGGGTTTACTACCTCACTAGGGCGTACAGAAGTACGGAATTGGGGCTTAATTGGCTGAACGCTATAGTTACTCCGAATCGGTGTAGGAACTGGAATTTGGATTGCTACACTATTGGGTCGAGCCGCATTGGGTACAGTGAAATTATTAGGGGTAGAAATAGGAGCGAGCATTGCAGCACTATTAGTTTCAGAAGCTGCTGTTGACACAACTGAGTTCCCAGACTGTTGAGTGCGATATTTCTGCTGTAACCTCTGAATTTCCGCTTGTAAGCTCCGCAAACGGTCATTGTTGTTATTGTTGACCCTTGCTACCCTATTTGTTGGTGCTTTAAACTGTTGCATTTCGGCAAAAGTTTGTGGCACTTGATTTTCACCACCGACGCCATAAGAAGTAGGGGTAGGGGCTGTTTCTAAGTCGGTCGCACTATTTGCCTGAATCTGAACAGTTACCGGTGTAGGGACGGTAATGTTACTGTTGTCGGCAATAGCTGGTGATTGTGAACTAGGTAAATATGAGTTGGCACTACCAATAATTATAGGGGAGTTGTCTACTTTCGGAGCTTTGCTGGACTCTACAAAAGTAGTACTCGCTACAGTGGGGTTACTTGCTACAGTTGCCTCAATTTGAACAGCAGGAATAATTAGTTGTTGACTAATTTTCAGTTCATTTGGATTATTGAGGTTATTTGCCTTAACTAGTTCTGATACGGAAGTGTTATATCTGCTGGCGATCGCTGCTAGTGTATCTCCAGGCTTAACTTCGTAGGCTGTTCGAGTCGAGGACGCAATAACTGTTGGTGCAACTGGTGGTTTTAGTGCAGTCGTCTGTGTCTTCTGTTTTAACTTCGATATCAAGTTCGCTTTGCTTGCATCGCCAGAAGTGTCCAACTGGGCTAATACGGTCTTCTCAACTACAGTTGTTGGCGCAGCCAACCCCATATCAGCTTGTGATAAATCTTTAGTTTCCCCAGACCGCAACTGTGCCAGACTGTTTCTTAAACGGTTCGATTTTTCTTGTAAACGATTCAGTGCGAACTCTTGTTGCGCCTTAAGTTGTGCATTTATTTCACTGTTGGCTGCGGTTGACGTTGCCACTATTTGTGGCTGGGCAGTTAGTGATGCATTTGCAATACCAGCACCATTAGCACTAGACTCAGACAGATTATTAACTGTTGGGAAACTAGTCTCAGCTAAGGTATTGTTTAATCCCTGTGCCACTTGGGGGTTCAGGTAAGTGGAATTTTTATAAACTGCTGTTCCTTGGGAAAACCTTTCTGATGCAGGAACTTGCAAAGACATTCCCTTTGCCGCGACTTGCCATTTAGCTTCAAGCCCAGGCACTTGTGAGACTGCCGTTGGTTCCACGATAACAGGATTTTCCGGCACGCTCGCTGATGAGACTGCTTGGGACTCCAGCTTTGTGGAGGCGAATTTCACCTCAGTGTCAGGAACAGCAGGAATCGTTGAAGTTGCCTTTTGGCTACCTACAGGTACTGCTGCTTGGGCTTGATCGCTTTGTCGAGTCACCAAAAGGCTGGTTGCTCCCATAGAGATTGCCAAGCCAATCATGGCGGCTTTTGTCCGCACCCGGCGGTTAACTTTTGGATTTATCACATTTAGCAGTTCTACCGGGGCATCATCGCTGCTGGGGTTATTGTTCAACACAGCTTTCACTCTCTTTTTCAATGCTCGTTTCAAAGACGACCTCCTATGATCACTAGCGCTTAACTGACCTCGATTTTTCAGTTGGATACTAGTAAATGATTTAGATCACAACGAATGATAGATCAAGATCGCATTCACCAGAGATGCTTACGCAAGATTAACCTGCTTCTCTGATTTAAACAAGTTCACACGTATTAGCAAAATTTAAATTTTGCTGTGTTTACTTGTCCGAACCACTCCTCACACCATTTAGGACGTTTTACTTTTTACCATTGTCCGCCATTGTCTTGCGTCAATCGCGGGGACTGGACAAACTATTTGCCAAGTCCATAGTCGCTGCCGAGAATTAAATTGCTGCGACTTCTGGAAAAGTGATGCCCCCCACTGTAGATATCTTCAAGATATTTCTACCCAATCAGTCTTCTCAACACGAGACTTTACGTTGATTATTCCCTAAAAAACAACCGTATGATCTATCGGCTACTTTGGGGCTACTTTATAACCTTGCTCGAACTAAAATGGCTCAAATGTTTAATGTGACTGAATTTAGCTCTTTTTACCCCCAATTTAGGATGCTTCAGATTCATCAAAATCTATCATTCAAATTTGGCAATATCCCAACTTTTATATACAAATTTCTTATAATAACCTTCCTATCCTTGTAAGTATCTTCCACTACAATTTCGGAAAAAAACTAATTTTAGGTATCTTGTTTTACATATTATTGCAGTAATCAAGAAAACTTTTACTGCCACAAATCGTTAGTTTAATAGATACCTAGAAATTTTATAAGTATGTTTACTTATGACTATGAAGGTAAATAACTATTGTAGATAGCCTAACTGACGACGGGTTTCAAATAAGCTAATTGCTACACTCACTGAAAGATTCAAGCTGCGAACCCCCGGTTGGCTCATGGGAATATACAGAGTAGCATCGCAATCTGACAGAATTGCTGGTGGTAAGCCGGTAGTTTCACTACCAAACAGCAACCAATCATCTGGTTGAAACTGAAAGCTGACGTAATTACAATTTCCACCGACACTAAAACCCAACCATCTGCCTCCACGCTGCTGATGTACGGTTTTAAAGGCTTCTAGCGATTCATGATAGTGCAGTTTAACGTAAGGCCAGTAATCCAATCCTGCTCTTTTGAGGTAGCGATCGCTAATTTCAAATCCCAAAGGCCCCACCAAATGCAACTCTGTACCCGTAGCAGCACAAGTACGGGCAATATTACCTGTATTAGGAGGAATTTGTGGGTTAACTAAAACTACCTGGGGCATTGACCGTATAATCTACGTATTGTATAAAAAAATTTCTTGTCAATGTTAAATCTACCAAAGGGTAGAGGCGATTCATAGGTTTTGTTAATAATAATCAAGCATCCTTCAGTAATTAGATTTTTAAAACGAAGCCCAAACGCTCCCAGAGCAATGTCTAAAAGGATATTTAATTAAAATCAGTAAATATTAAGTTTTGTGTAGAAAGAGAAAGGGCTTTTGTCCTTTAGGGCTAGTACCGTAAGGCAGAAGTTAACACCATCCCTTGGAGACGCTGTTCGCGTTCGGGGAATTAAAAATTAAAAATTTAGGAATTTTTCTCAATTCTTAGTTTTACATTTTCAATTTTTAATTGGAGCATACTCCTAGGTCGAAGCAAGCTACGCACAGCGTCTGGTAGAGAAGCGACGGTCAAAGGTCACGCATAATTGTATTCCGAGCTTCTTGCGCCATTAGAAATGGTATGTTTATTTCCGCGCCTACTATACTAGTAGTCTGTTAAATTAGTGGTCTATTGCATTAAATATGATGGGTGAACTTATTCTAAACTTTTCTTCCTTTGCGGGAAAAGGCTTTGCGTCTATGCGGTTCGTTTCTCAACCCCCTCAAAATTAATGAAACAGCCTACTAGCCCCTGCCAAACACACTGCCAAGGGCACGCGCCATATTTTGCGGTTGCATTGCATCCATTGCGGCGGTAGGTTCGTAGCCGCAGTGAACCATGCAATCGGCACACTTGGGATTACCACTAGCCCGGCCGTATTGACTCCAGTCAGTTTGTGCCAGTAATTCCTTGAAGGTAGAGTAATAACCTTCGTTTAGCAGATAGCAAGGTTTTTGCCAGCCGAGAACGCTATAACTTGGGCTACCCCAAGGCGTGCATTCGTAGTCCTTTTCACCAGTGAGAAAATCTAAGAACAGTGGATTGTGATTGAAGTTCCAGTTTTTTTCACCAGCTTTATAGGGAGCCAGAATTTGCCGGAAGAGGGTGCGTGTTTGTTCTCGGTGGAGAAAATGATCTTGATCTGGTGCCCACTCGTAACTGTAACCGGGAGAAATCATCATCCCGTCAGTATTTAGCGTTTCCAGAAAGTCGAAGAACTCTTGCATATCTTTGGGTTCAGTACCCTCAAAGATAGTGGTGTTAGTGGTGACACGAAAGCCTTTAGCTTTAGCGGCACGAATGGCTTTGACAGCAATATCAAAAACACCTTTGCGATCAACACACTGATCGTGCAACTCCCGCATCCCATCTAAATGCACACTAAAAGTCAGGTAAGGAGAAGGTTGAAACTTATCCAGGCTCTTTTCTAATAACAAGCCATTGGTACATAAGTAAATATATTTCTTGCGCTCAATTAATCCCTGAACAATGTCATCAATCTGGGGATGTAGAAGCGGTTCTCCCCCAGGAATTGAGACAACTGGTGCGCCACACTCTTCTACTGCGGCAAAGCACTGTTCTGGGGTAAGATTTTGCTTTAAAATTTCCTTTGGATGTTGGATTTTACCACAACCAGTACAGGCTAGATTACACCGAAAAAGAGGTTCCAACATCAATACTAAGGGGAAGCGTTTACGTCCTTTCAAACGCTGGGTAATAAGATACTTCCCAATATCCATAGCTTGTTGTAAATTAACTGCCATTCTATTACTCCTCTGTTGATGAAAACACCACGTTCTCAACCCCAAGATTTATCTGTGGGGTCTTTAATTTTGAATTTTGTTAGCGCAGCGTTAGCGAGTCCGCGAGCGTCATTTTGAATTTTGAATTCCCCAGAGGGATTAACATACCCCTGAGCAACAAACCAATCTACAGCATCCTTAAGTGCCACCTTTAACGGAGATTGAGGTAGACCTAACTCTCGTACAGCCTTGGCGGCATCGTAATACATAGGTTGTTTCGCCATCCGAACACCATCCAATGGCACTGAGGGCGATTTTCCCAAGGGTGCGAGAATGTTTTCATCAACCCAGGCAACACTAAGAGGGAGCCAAGCGGGTATTGTTCGTTGAGGCGCGCTTAGACCTGTTATATCGGCTAGTTGTTCGAGTAGTTCCTTGAGGCTTAGGTTTTGATGACCTAAGATATAGCGATCGCCTGATTTACCTCGCTGCAAAGCCAGTAAATGCCCCCATGCTACATCCCGCACATCGATAAAATTCAAACCAGTATCTAAGTAAAAGGGCATTTGCCGTCGCAAAAACCGCAGGATTATATCACCTGTCGGGGTAGGTTTGATATCCAACGAGCCAATTGGGCTGCTGGGATTGACTATAACTACCTCCTGACCTTTAGCAAAGGCTTGTATGGCTTCTTGTTCAGCGAGAAACTTAGACTTTTTGTAGTCACTCACCAACTTTTCTAAGGGACTCTGATGTGTCTCATCGACGACTTGACCAAATGATCCTACCCCAATTGCCGCTACTGAACTGGTATAAACGGTGCGCTCAATGCCAGCTTTGCGGGCTGCTGCCAACACATTGCGCGTACCCAGGACATTGTTATGGTAGAGTAACTCCCGGTCTGTTTGCCACAGTGAATAATGGGCTGCCACATGAAATAGATATTGACAACCTCTCATCTGTTGCCAGAGATTTGGATCGTTCAAATCGCCTTTGACAATTTCCACCTCCAAACCGCGTAGATTCTCCAAATTGCTGCTTGAACGGACTAGGGCTTTGACATCATATCCCTGTTGCAGCAACAACCGTACCAAGTGGGCACCAATAAAGCCCGTACCCCCAGTGACAAAAACTTGCATCAATTTCTCTCCCTCGTCTGAAATCGGGGAAACCAATCATCCAAAATGGCGTAGACTACCGGCACAACTATCAAACTGAGGATAGTTGAAGTCACCAGTCCACCTGCGATCGCTACAGCCATAGGCGATCGCAATTCCGAACCAGCACCAAAACCTAATGCGATCGGTAGCATCCCTAAAATAGTGGAGGCAGTGGTCATCATAATTGGTCTGAGGCGCACTAATCCTGTGTTGAGGATTGCCTCGGTGCGATCTAAGCCAGCGTTGCGTAACTGATTGATGTAATCCACCAGCAAAATGGCATTTTTATTTGCCAACCCCAGCAAAAACACGAAGCCGATCAGTGAAATCATGCCAAAATCGCTTTTGGTGATTAGTAACGCCAACATTGCCCCCACTAGCGCTAAAGGCAAAGAGACACCAATCACCAGAGGGTCTACCCAGCTTTTGAACAGCAAAATTAGTACAATGACAATACACAGGGCAGATAGAGCTAAAGTACTGCCAAAACTGCTAAAAACTTTTCCTTGGCTAGCAGAATCTCCTCCTAAATTTAAGGAAACATTAGGAGGTAACACCGCCTTAGCTTCAGCTACCACTTTGTCAGTAGCATCACCCAAGGATAAATCCTTGCCAAGATTAGCACTGACATAGGCCACCCGTTGATTATTCAGACGCTCGATTTGAAAAACTGTACCCTGTGGATTTGTTTCACCTGTAACTGTGACATCAGCGAATCCCGGTTGTCTCTGAATTCTCTCTTTAATTGCTTTGACTGCTTTGCTTAAGGCTTGGAGATCATTACCGCGTAAAGCTATCTGGAGGGGTTTTTGACCGCCAGAATCAACAAATTGAATATCTTCGACACTAGTAGTTACCCCAGAAAGAGTAGGTAATGAGGAGCGGAATTGGTCTTGTAGTTCCGCAGTAGTGTTTGTGCGATCTTTTTTAAGCTTTACATATAGTATCCCTTTGTTCGGCTCACCCTCACGGGAACCAACAGTGGTAAATACCGTTTCAACTGCCGATGATTTTCTTACAACCTCTTCTAATTTCTTTGCAACCTCAAGAGAATCATTTAAAGGATTGGGAATGGGGAGTGGGGAGTTGGGAGAGACGCGATTAATCGCGTCTGTACTAGGGAGTGGAGATTGGGTATTTGGGTTTATCCTCTGCCCTTCTAGTCCACTAGAAATACTCGGCAAAGGAGCCGTATAAGCAATATTAAATTCGCCGCGATCAAGTTTAGGAATAAAGCCTTTGGGAATTAGTGGAATCAGTGCTATACCTGCGATGAAGCTGAGTACAGCTAACCCGATAACTATCTTGCGGTGATTCAAAGACCAACTCAGCAAGTTTCTGTAAAATTGGGTAAACGCTACCCAGATTCTTGCTTCTCGACGCGGGGAGAGCGAGGATTTAGGTTTCAGCCAGTAGATAGCTAGAACTGGAGATAAAGTCCGAGCAACTAGCATAGAAGCAAGCATCGCGGCTGAAACAGTGATGCCGAAAGGCTTGAAAAACTGACCGATCACCCCACCCATCAAACCTATGGGCAGAAAAACCGCTACTGCTGTCAAAGTGGCGGCGGTGACTGTCAACCCAATCTCATTTGTAGCTAAAAGCGCTGCTTGGCGAGGAGTTTCCCCATCTTCTACGTGTCGCATGATGTTTTCCACATCAACGATCGCATCATCAACAATACTACCAATCACCAAAGCTAAAGCCAGCAGGGTAATTGTTTCTAGGTTAAAGCCGAAAATCGCCATGACGATAAACGTCGCCAACAAAGACGTAGGAATCGCCAAGGCAGAAATTAGGGTGGCTCGCCAATTCCACAAAAAAGGAAAAATTACTACTATTGACAACAAGACTGCTTCCATCAGCGCATCAATTGTTGACTGAGTGGCTTGACGGATATATTCTGCTTGAGTAGAAGCTAAAGTTAGTTTGACATCCTTCAGACTAGACCGCAGCCTTTGGACTTCTTTTTCAACTCGACTCACCACTTCCAAGGTGTTAGCGCTACCACGTTTGATTACCTGAAATGCGAGTGCATCTTGCCCGTTAAATCGGACTAATGTTGCCCCTGCTTGAGGGATAGATGCACTCGCATTCAATGGATTTAGGGGAGTTACAGTAGCGCCACCCAACAGTGAGACTTTTAGAACTCCTGGAAGTTTAGCGATCGCACTCACAATCTCGTCTTTCGCCAACTTTGTCAAATCTGTAAGATTCCGCGTGGGACTCTCAATGGCATAACTAATCGCGGCTGACTCATTTAAATTCAGGGGAATAATTTTAGAAGTCGCCCCTTGAGGTAGAGTCAACTGCTTGAGGGCAGTTTCAACTTCTTTGGTCGATGTTTCTAAATTCGTCCCAACGGCGAAAGAAAGGGCAACGGCTGTTTGACTAGGATAAGTGGATGAGCGAATATTCTCCAGTCCTTCTAGGGAGCGGAGGCGTTCTTCTAAAGGTTGGGTGAGCTTCGCCTCTGTATCCAGGGCAGTTGTCAGGGGGGCTGTAGCATTCACAACCACCACTGGAAATGTAATATCTGGAAACAAGGCATACTTGAGGGAACTGAAAGCCAGAACACCAGCTACTGTTACGGCAATCCAAAAACTCACTGTCAGCCACGAAAATTGAATCGCCAATTTAGAAATATTGAAGACTTCTCGTGCGGATTTGGAGTTATGAAGCTTTACCATCTTGGAAAATTATCGTGTGGGTGACACAATTATTTAGTCATGCTACAGCAATCACCTTCGGTTTGCGAGTTTTGGTTATTACTAAACAGCAATATTACTTATTGTCACTCAGATATGACCCAATCTTTAATACAAAAGGAAACTTCAAAGATGAAACTTGGTTCTGTTGAGCATAAGGAATTATTCTGCCAGAGCTTTATGGAAAGCTACAGGGAATACGAGCCTGAGAATCTGCCATGGCCAGATTTGGACGATACAGCCTTAACTTTGCTACGCAGTATTCCCTTCTGGGATAAAGCTTTGGATGCAGAGCGACAAGCCGGAGCAATAGTTAGTGGTTACGCAGTAATGGTGAATGACCCTATTTTACAAAAGACGATCGCTCTCCAAGGTAAAGAAGAATTACGCCACGCCCGCCTACTTCAAACATTAATCGACCGTTACGATATCCAAATACCAGAACGTCAACCTATTGAAGTTCCCCAAAATATTGAGCCAATCTTTACGCGCTTTGGCTTTGAAGAGTGCCTGGATACCTTCTTTGCTTATGGGCTATTTGCGATCGCTCGTGAAACTAATGTGTTTCCAGAGTCAATCTTCACAATCTTTGATCCGATCATAGACGAAGAAACACGCCATATTGTCTTTTTTGTCAACTGTACCTATACACAAATTCATCGTGTCCAGGGATTTACCCCTCTGCGGAGTATCAAAACCCTCTGGCACTACGGTAAGGCACTCAGCAATTTGATTGCCGTCTTTGGCAATGATGACCCCAGTAAGACAGGCTTCGCCGTCACCGGTACTGACATCTTTATCAAAGACCTCACAATCGAAAAATTTCTCAGCATTTGTCTATCAGAAAATCAGCGCCACATGAGCAAGTATGATCCGCAACTACTCCAACCGCAATTACTACCCAGACTTGCCAGTATCGCCCTCCGCATCCTTGAGTTAATACCCAAACGTAAACTTGAAACTGTCGAGAGGGCTAGTGCCTAATTTTTTGCCCATCACCACAATTCTGGTACCTCAGGGAGCAGAATATAAAGCTGTCTGTCGCGGATTAAGCGGCGTTACTGGTTCCATCCCAACAGTAGTAGCTATACCTGTTGGGACGAAGCCTTTACTTAAATACCTACAACAAGGACAATTTTTAGCTCCATCCAGAGTGCTGATTATGGGTATCTGTGGCAGCTTGAGCGATCGCTATACAGTTGGTGATATTGTCCTGTATCAAGATTGTGTTTATCAGGAAAAACGGCAAGAATGCGATCGCACTTTCACAGCACAATTACACTCAGCACTCAGTACAGACGCGATTAATAGCGTCTCTCCTCACTCTCCACCAAATCTAGTCAAGTCACTGACAAGCGATCGCGTAATTTGGTCTGCTGCCGAAAAACGCCGTTTAGGTGAGACTTTGGCGGCTGATGTTGTTGACATGGAAGGATTTACCGCCCTAGAGTTTTTCAATGCGGCGGGAGTTGTAGTGGCAATGCTGCGAGTAGTCAGCGACGATTGTCAGCACAATATCCCCGATCTCACACCAGCAATTAACTCTGATGGCTCCCTAAATCCTTTCCCTTTAGCAATGGGAATGCTTCGACAGCCCCTTGCTGCGACTCGGCTGATTCGAGGTTCGTTAACTGCATTAAAGGTGTTAGAGCAAGTTACAAATCGCCTCTTTTCTGGCAATAAACTGGAATAAGTATTAAGCGACTAGAAGTCGCTACTACATAAACAAAATCCACCTCCGTGGACTACACAAAATCAAAGGTTTGTTAACCTGCGGAGGCGGGTTTTGTCTCGTCTAGTCAAGCTAGTACGACTTCTAGCTGCCAGGGCTACTGCTTTTGGGAATGGAAGGGACAACCCCCTGCGGTTAATTTTTGAAGAAAAACATTATTATCAAAATAATGCTCTAAAGATTCAATCTTCAAATCATCACTCACGCGAGCAATACTAACTCCTACGATTTCTATTGTTTCCCCTGTGGGTGTATAGTCTTTATAAGAACCATTAAATGTTCCCCAATGCCGCCACTTAAAAGTAACATTAGGTGGCCCCGAAAGGACTTCTGTTAATTCCCAAAGGAAGCCATTAGGAAAAGCATTATGAAAAACCTGAAATGAAGATTCAAAGGTTTCTGTTTCAGAGCTATATTGCTCACTCTCACCCAGGAAGAGATTATAAGTGCCTTCGACTGCGACATCCTGAGCAGTGTATTGTTGTCCTCCATTAGTACTCATCTTAAACTTATCAGTAATAATCGAAAGCCACTGTTGAGGATTAGATTTATTGGAAGCTTCCATCTCAAAATTTCGGACTAAGTTTTGTGCGATTGCTTCTAAAGAACCTTCTGGATGCTGAAATTTACTCTCTTGATGAAGAAATTCATTGGTGTAAGAATAATCCGGGCGTTTTCCTTCTCGCCACTGTACTTCTTCATCATGAGCAATGACTATATCTCTATCTTGTACCCAGAGCGGTAATTCTGTAGTTTTTTCGCTACTCATACAAGTTGACTGGCTATAAACATCGTTTTTCAGAATAAAGTTTTATAGATACAAGTCAATCAAAAAATATATAAAAGTAAAAAATATTTATAATTAGCTCAATAAACTTGACTTTTTGCACAAATCCGAATAATACCAATTATCTAATAGGCTGTACAAAATTAGGCTTGGCCAGACTTGAAGCTTAACCCATATTTATCGCAAGAAGAGAAGAAAAAGGGGTCAAAAACTGGTTTTGAGCCTCAGTATGCTTTCAGAATTCAAGCCGGAATTTTATATTTGCTTTGATATCACATGAAGACAGACTAATAAATATTAATAGAATAACAATCAATCCAGTTACGTATTAATGCTGAAAATACTTATAAAATAAGTTTTACACAAACTTTATCGTTATATATATCAAGTATAAAACTAAATTGGGAAGCATAATATATAACCTGATCAGGGTTGGGTTCTATGAGAGCTAATTCCACTGGAATGTGAACTAAAAATACTTTTTTGTCAGGATAGCTCGGAACTAATTTGCCAACTATCGAACATTATTTATGAAACTCAATCACAAGCTCTACCTATACTCGTTCTTAGCTCATTTCGGATGGCTCAATAAAAGTTACACCGCTAAAATCATGTTGGTGGCATTTTTGGGCACTCACGTACCACTTTTGACCTTACTTTTGAGTTTCGTCATCTCAAACTCCTATTCTTTAGAGATGGCGGCGCGAGTTATGATTATTGCTCTGTTGGCGACGTTAGCGGGTACAGCCGCCACCCTCTATGCGCTAAACCATTTGCTCAAACCGGTCATTTTGACATCTGCTACATTGCAAAATTATCTGAACACCAAAACCCTACCTGAATTGCCCACAGAATTTGCTGATGAAGCGGGTACATTAATGGCAGATACCTCACGAACTCTTCACAAATTAGATGAGTTAATTCACTACATCACTAATTATGATGACTTGACTGGATTGCCCAATCGTGATTTATTCTGCGATCGCCTCTTTGAAATTATATCCAAACCTGAAAACAACCAGCGCCTTGTAGCTGTCTTTTTGCTAAGTATTGATGATTTCACTGGGATAAGTCATGGGTTGGAGCATGAAACAATAAATTTGTTGTTAAGAGCAGTTGCCCAGAGGTTATCAACCTGTATGGCACAAACAGATATTCTTGCCCATTTGAGCAAAGATGAATTTGCCTTTACCCGAACAGAGATTCATTCTTTTGAAAGTGTGATTAAGCTATCTCAGGTGCTGTTGAATACCCTGAGCAAACCTTTTTCTGTTGGGGGTAACTCGATTCATATCACCGCCAGCATTGGGATCGTAATTAATGGCATAAATGATCGCAATAGCATAGATCAACTCTTGCAGCAGGCTCATATAGCGCTTTACCAAGCGAAGCAGCAAGGGCGTAGCCAATACCAATTCTATTCGCCGGAAATTAATGCTCAATTACAGGAGCGACTGACATTAGAAAATGAATTACATGGGGCGCTTGAGCGCAACGAAATGATGGTTTACTATCAACCTCTGATTGATTTACATAGCGGAAAAGTTACAGCTATGGAAGCGTTGATTCGCTGGCAGCATCCTACTTTAGGTATGATTTCTCCAGCAAAATTTATTCCGATTGCAGAAGCCAATGGTGCGATCGTACCAATTGGCGAATGGGTCTTGCGAACTGCCTGCGCCCAAAACCGTGCTTGGCAGCTTGCTGGATTTACCCCAATTCGGATATCTGTGAATCTGTCAGCCCGACAGTTTGAACAACCGTATCTGGTTGAGGTCATTAACCAAATTCTTGAGGAGACTGAACTCCAAGCATCTGATCTGGAACTGGAAGTAACAGAAAGCTTCTTGATGGGTAACATTGAGCGATCGGTTAAAACCTTAAAACAATTACGAGAACTCGGTATATACTTGGCTCTAGACGACTTCGGCACTGGTTATTCCTCCTTGAACTACTTGAAGCGCTTTCCTGTGAATATACTGAAGATTGATCAGTCATTTGTGCAGGATGTCATGTCCAATCCTGATAGCGCTGCCGTCACCGATGCCATCATTGCCCTCGCAAAAAGCCTCCGGTTGAGTATCACGGCAGAGGGTGTGGAAACCCAAGAACAGCTTGACTACCTGAAAATGCAGGGATGTGACGAAGGTCAGGGTTACTACTTCAGTTGTCCTGTCCCTGCTGATATAATTGCCCCGATGTTGCAGAAAAGTTCTCAGCAGATGGAGACAATTGCACTATAGGTGGATGCCTAAGCCAGAGAGTCACCCGAATCCGCTTCGGATAAGTAATCTTCACCTTGCTTGTGGTCTGGAAAAAGGTAAAGGATGTATTCAAAACCTTTTCCTTTTCCCCTTCAGCCGTTTCACCTTAATTTTGATAGAAATGATTAGCACAGGGCATTTATTTTAAAACTGTGGAAAGCTTTGCAACCATCTGAGTACGAGATGAAACCTCAAGCTTGCGAAACATCCTTTTTAAGGCTTGCTTGACAGAGTTTTCAGTAATCCAAAGTTCAGCACTAATTTCTGCATTGGTTTGTCCTTGAGCTACCAAGGAAGCAATTTGCATTTCACGAGGCGTTAAACGCTCTGTCTGTAATAGTAATGGGTGTTGCGCTCGCGCCATTGTCACCCAAGTAGAAATGTGCAGACAAAGCGCACTCAAATCTGTGAGATTTTGTGAGTCGAATGCAGGCATTCCTTGCTCACGGGTAAAACCTACCACCCCCACTAACTTACCATTGCTGACAATTGGCCCTGCCATGACGTGCCAGTGATCAGGACGAGGACAAATCAACTGCCATGTCTTAGGTTCTACTACCAAAGCTTCATGAACAGGGACATGGCGTTCTAGCAAGTAGCGTGCAACTGGATTGTGTTGCGGTGATAATGCAATTTGCAGCGCTTTTTGGAGCTTGCTGTTAGCTAGAGGAATTTGAGCAAAGAAAAATAGCCCACATCGTGTAGCTGAAAAATACTCACTCATTTCTGCGGGTATGTGCGATCGCAATGTCTGTTCATCTTCAGCTTGAGCAATTGCATGAAATAGAGCTTGTAAGGCAATCATGATTGGCAAATTGTACTCTTTCGAGGTCTAGGCGCAGTATAACAACCAGACCTATCCTAGCTTTTGTTACATCAAACTGCTTCGCAAAGTCATTAGTCCTTAGTCATTAGTTTTTTTCGCCCATTATAAGAGCGAGGTAGGTACCAAAAAACTCTTTATCAATGACCAATGACCAATGACTAATTTGTTTGCTTTTTTTGGATTACTTAACCATGACTATAAATTCTGGCATTGATGATACACAGATATCCAGGCGTTGGATTCAAATCAGTTTTTTTATCGCAGTGGTGTTTTTCAATCTCTGTTTAGCAACCCAAGTATTCAGTGTTGGACTGGCTTACTTTTACAACTCTGATTGGTGGAACTTACATATTTGGCTCGTGCGAGGATATAGCGGACTCTCACTAATTTTGTTGATATGGGTGTTTTTGATGCCGTTTCCTCGAAGAGTCCAAAGCCTTACAGCAAGTATCCCAGTGCTGCTTGGATTGCAATTTCTCACAATTCACTTGAAGACTTCTTTTCCTTTAGCTGTCTTCCACCCACTCATCGGCTTTTCCTTATTCTCTATTTCTACAACCCTAGTTCATCGGACATCGCACATCGTATTTCCCAACCACAACCAAGACTAAATCCGAAGAGTAAACACAACTTTCAATTCTTTTAGCGCTATTACAGGAGAAATATTAAGTGTCTCAATACGCTTATCCATCCGTTCTCATTGATACTCACTGGCTTGCAAATCATCTCAACGATCCAAACATCCGCATTATCGAAGTGGGTATGAGTCCAGAGCTATACAAAAATGCTCACATACCTGGTGCTATTTTCTGGGACATCTTTACAGATTTACTATTGCCCGATTTGAAGATGAATTTGGATGCGCGAGCTTTTGAAAGGCTGATGGCACGCTCAGGCATCACCAATGATACAACAGTAATTGCCTATGGCAATTATCCTGGAACAGGAGCCTGGATTTTCTGGTTGTTGAAAGTCTTTGGGCATGAGAATGTACGAGTTCTTAATGGCGGCTACCAGAAATGGAAGTCAGAAGATCGTCCACTGGCAACTGAGTTATCCACGTTTGGTTCCACTGATTACCATGCCAAAGCTACTAATGCTCATCTGCGAGTATTACATAATGAAGTTCAAGCATCAATTGGTCGAAGTGATACCGTTTTATTGGATGTCCGAACACTTCAAGAATATTATGGTGAATGGTTTTTCGATCAGCCACCAAAAGAAGGTGAACTTACTGGACATATTCCAGGTGCAGTCCATCTTGAGCATATCTTAACTCTCAATGAGGATGGAACTTTTAAATCATTCGACGAATTGAAAAATCTTTATACCAGTAAAGGCATTATGGCTGATCGGGAAGTGTTTCCCTACTGTGCGATCGGTGGGCGTTCTGGATATACCTGGTTTGTCCTAAAGTATTTATTAGGCTATCCGAATGTTCGGAATTACGATGGCTCTTGGAATGAGTGGAGCCGCCTGCCTGATGTAACTATAGAAAGGTAGTGAGAGTTTCTTGGGATGCTCCCAATACTGCCAATAACCGCACCTTTACGGACGGACACCACTACCGTCATCAAGATTAAAAGCTCTTAACATTTCGTTACACTAAAGATATCGAGAAGGACGAAAGCAAACCTCTCGAAGCTGAAATCAAAGGTGAACGATATGAATGGCACAATTCGCGTTGGTAATCTCTTCGGAATTCCCTTCTATATCCATCCGTCATGGTTTTTAGTTCTGGGTTTAGTAACTTGGAGCTATAGCAGTGGACTGGGGGCACAATTTCCCCAATTATCTGCGGGATTAGCTTTGCTACTGGGATTGATGACAGCGCTAATGTTATTTGCCTCTGTCGTCGCCCATGAATTAGGCCACAGTTTTGTTGCAATTCGTCAAGGTATTGATGTCAAATCTATTACTCTGTTTATATTTGGCGGTTTAGCAAGCTTAGAAAAAGAATCGAAAACCCCAGGTGAAGCTTTTTGGGTAGCGATCGCTGGGCCCTTAGTTAGCTTACTACTGTGCGGTATCGTTACAGCTATTGGTGTTACTACTACTGCATCAGGGCCGTTAGCTGCAATTCTTGGTGTTTTAGCTTCTGTTAACTTGGCATTAGCCCTGTTTAACCTGATTCCTGGCTTGCCCTTAGATGGCGGAAATATACTGAAAGCCATCGTTTGGAAAATTACAGGCAATCCTTATAAAGGTGTGACCTTTGCTAGTCGAGTTGGGCAAATCTTTGGTTGGGTAGCAATTCTTTCAGGTGTACTTCCCTTAGTATTATTTGGCAGCGCAGGTAACTTCTGGAACTTGTTAGTTGGCTTCTTCTTGTTGCAAAATGCTGGTAATTCGGCTCAATTTGCCAGAGTGCAAGAAAAGCTCACAGGTTTGACTGCTGAAGATGCTGTAACTCATGATAGCCCGATTGTATCTGCTAATCTTACCCTGAGAGAGTTTGCCGATGAGCGAGTTATAAGTGGGCAAAACTGGCATCGGTTCTTAGTGACTGATGATGATGGACAATTAGTAGGTGCGATCGCAGTTGATAATTTACGAACCATCCCAACAGCACTGTGGTCAGAAACTCAAGTAAAAGAAGTCATGCGACCAATTACCGAATCTACCACAGTTCAATCCGATCAACCTCTGCTGGAAGTCATGCAGTTACTCGAACAACAAAAGCTATCTGTGCTTCCCGTGATTCGTAAGAATGGTGTTCTAGTTGGAATCTTAGAAAAAGCTGCTATTATTCAGCTACTTCAAAGCCGAACCCAACCTAACCCTGCATAGTTCAACCGATCGCGGCTAAGGATTCCCCACCATAATTAAAAATTTGGTGGGGAATCCTTGCAGATATCTTACTCTTTACTGGGAAAAAGTTTTTGAAAATTTGATGGTGGGTAATGAGCATTTCGGGATGCGTAGGTGCAGCCCGCCCCCTCCCTGGTTTTATTGAAAATTAACTCATACCACGGCTTTTTATGAAAACATCGCTTTGTTCATTTTCATAAAAAGCCGTGGGGAAATCGAATCATTGGTCATTAGTCAATAGTCATTAGCACCAATGACGAATGACTAATAACTAAATAGACGGGCGGCTGTCCCGGACACCCCTTGAAGGAGTTGGATTCCCGCCGATTTTCTTTGAGCGATGTAATTGATAATTCAACCCTGATCATCAGAAAGTCGTGTCCCTCCCTCTGTCTATGGCGTTACTCCCAATAAACTGTTCAACATTAGTACTTGGAGAACTACTCAAGGGTGACTCACCCACAAAACCTTTGGTTCCGAATAGGACATCATCCTTTGAAGGAATGCTACCGAAGGACAGAACTTGGATATTGTCAACTATTAGTGCCGAATCAACAACAGTATCGCCAACATCTACAACCCCAAAATTTAAAGTGTAGGTTCCAGTTTGAGCAATGCCAATAGAAATAGTTTGAAAACCTGTTTCTTGACTAAAATTGACAGCTGAAGTCCCCAAAAAACCGCTCGAATTAGTATCTGCTAATTCCAAAGCAAAAGGACTGATGCCAAAAAACGCAAAATCGTTGAAAGAAGATGGAGTTCCCTCATTAGTCAAGAAGTTCCAATCAAAAGTCAAGACATCGCCAGCATTGGCTGTAAAAGTCTGTTTAATTGCAGAACCTTCTGTCGCATCTCCATTGCCTAAGTTATCCAACAGACCAGATGATAAATTGAGAAATTCTTCCAAATCTGATTGCTCAACTGCACCCCCAGAAGCACTAGCACCAGTGGTAAGTAAGGCTTGAAAAGTGCCTTCGCTAGTGCCAGTTCCCAAAGCTGCGGTCTCAATTTTGGTATCACCGATAGTTCGCCAATTACTGAAAGTACCAACCTCAAAATTGCCGTTAATAACTGTCATTTACTTCTTTCCATGACTTAATGTAATTCAATGAAATCTTGTAACTAATAGTAAAATAGAATACTAATTCTGCTTACGCAATCAATCTTAGGGGGGTTGACAGCAAGCAAAAAACATATATATAACATTTTATTAGGCTGCAAGTAACCAATTAACAACTTAGACAAGCCCCCAGAGGGCAGATCAGTAAACCAAAAAGTTTTTCCCAAAGAGCGATCGTGCACGCGAGTAGCAAGCAATGGAACAGGAATGTAAGCTAAGTCCAAGATGCTTACTGTATTTGAGTTTGATCTGTCGCCCTAAGAGGCGATTTATAAAGTAAAAATTAAATTCTTGTAGGGGAGCCACTCTTGTTGCAACTGGCGTTGTGTTAAGCGCATATTTTGATATTATTTGTCAAAAAAAATATGACTCTCGCGCCTAACGCACCGTGTTATATAACGGTGCGTTAGGCTAAAGCAATAACACACCCTACAAAAGATTTAGTTTATAAATGGTTTTTAAAATATGTCTTTTCCTGTAATAAAAGTTCTTATCACAGGAAAAATGTATTCATTGCCTGAATAATCAGTGAGAATGAGGCATTGAAGAAGGTAGGAATTTTATCGTTATCACAGCAATTAGTCCTTAGCGATCAAAAACCCTTTCCCTTTTTCATTTTCCCAAGTTTGGAATTAGATGCAGTTGAGAGTAACCGATAAATTCCAACCTCTTGCCTTCTTCACCATCTCTGCGGTGAGAACACGTTGCCAAGTTAATTCTTTTGTAGTCTCATCCCAATGCCAGCGTAATAAATTAGCGGGTTGACTCTTGACAATTCCTGGTAAACCAATCGCTTTTCTCGGTGCATTAGTAGCTAGTAAAATTGCACTTTCTACGTCGCAAATTCCCGACTTCACCAAATTCTGCACTCCCACCAACAAGGGTAAAGTCGTCCCCGACAAAATGCCATCCGCCAGTCGTGCCGTACCCTTTTTAACTTCAATTTGCCGACTGTCCCAAGGATACACCCCATCGGGTAACCCCAGAGGTGAAAGGGCATCGCTGACGAGGAACAGCCCTTTTTCATAATTGCTAGCGCGAAGTAAAATTTGCAGCATCGTAGGCGAAACGTGTTCACCATCAGCAATAAAACCACACATTACATCAGGATGGGTAATTGCTGCCCCTAATAATCCTGGTTCGCGGTGATGTAATCCTGGCATGGCGTTGAAAGCATGAGTTACCATCGTTGCACCCTGCTCAAAGGCACGTTGTGCTTGGGCCTCTGTTGCCTGAGAGTGTCCTAAACTGACAGTAATTCCTAGAGAACGCAAATATGGAATTACTTCACCAGTTAAATCTAACTCCGGTGCTAAGGTGATAACTTTCACAACATGAGCATAATTACCCAAAACCCGCTTTACCTGATCAATTGTTAAGGGTAATAAATACTCTGCTGGGTGTGCGCCGCGCTTTTGGAAATTCAAAAATGGGCCTTCTAGATGTACTCCCAGAATTTTGGCATCAGCTTGTTGACTGGGGATAACTTCAGCAATAATAGCAAGCGATCGCTGAATATTTTCTACTGAAGTTGTCACAAGTGTAGGTAAAAATCCATCTACCCCAACATCCCACAAAAATCGTGAGATTTTCTGGAGTATATAAGTATTTTCAGCCGTCAATTCGGGAAATGCCAAACCCAAGGCACCGTTAATTTGCAAATCAACGCCGCCTAGAGAAATCCAGTCACCTGCTACATCTAGTAGGGACGTACATCTGTGCATACCTATCGTCCCCATTGGCAAGATTTCCTCAATTATGCCTTCTTGGTTAACCAAGAGCATCTGCAAATCTTTGTAACCAGGCACTCTAGCATTAATAATATCTACAGGATTTTGTGTTGCTTGGGTCATCACACTGACGAGAAGATAGCTAAATCTGATTTTAGATGCAACCAATATCAATAAATCAATTCAAACAACGCCAATAGATGAGATGATGATCGGCATTACTTAGCTTCCATAAGCTAGCTGAAATAATTTTGAATTTTGAATTTTGAATTATTATGACTCCCTTAGTTGGTATTATCATGGGCAGCGATTCCGATTTGCCCACCATGAAAGACGCGATCGCAGTTTGTGAAGAATTTGGTGTTGAAACCGAAGTGGCGCTCGTTTCTGCTCATCGTACCCCAGAACGCATGGTGCAATATGCTCAATTTGCACACCAACGCGGTATTAAGGTAATTATTGCTGGTGCTGGTGGTGCTGCCCATCTGCCGGGAATGGTAGCGTCTTTAACTCCACTTCCTGTTATTGGTGTTCCTGTACCTACCCGTAACTTACAAGGCGTTGATTCTTTGTATTCTATTTTACAAATGCCTGCGGGTATTCCTGTAGCAACAGTGGCGATCGGTAATGCCAAAAATGCCGGACTTTTAGCAGTACAAATCCTCGCAACTCATCAACCAGAATTGTTAGAAAGAGTGCAGCAATATCGCCAAACCATATCTGAATCAGTAATTGCAAAGCAAGCAAAACTAGAAGAATTAGGCTATGAGCAATATTTACAACAAATGTTTTAAGATAATTCGTAATTTACGCCATGTGCAACTTATTCTTAAAACCCCGCTTCCATTCCTCTCCCGGTTGGCGTCAGCCTGCCGTTAGGCAAGCAAAAAGAGGCTTTAATGTATTTTACCAATGACGAATGACAAATGACAAATAACAAATGACTAACCAAACTATTCGTGTTATTGCCCATATTATTGCTTTGCCTAACAAAGTAGAAGAACTAAAAGCTGTACTGTTGGAACTCATTGAGCCAACCCGTCAGGAAGCAGGTGCGATCAAGTATGAGCTTTTGCAAAACCAGTACGACCCAACAGACTTTACTTTTGTAGAAGAGTGGACTTCTCATGAAGCCCTAAATACTCATCTAGATTCACCCCATCTCCAAGCGGGAGCAGCCAAACTAAAAGGTTTAGTGGCTGCTGCACCAGATATCCGCCAATACCATCTTTTGGCATAGTGTCATATTGCTAACTTGAAGCAGATTCTTTATTTTTGGGGATCATTTTGGAATATCTCAGTTTTAAATTTTAAGATTGAAGCGATCGCTCCAGAATCAAGGCAGCATTCTGAAGTATCTTGATGCTGAGGCCTTAGTCAAAAATTGAGAGCTGCAACATCCATGTGTCAACTGCTCGGAATGAATTGCAATGTTCCAACGGATATTTGCTTTTCTTTTGAAGGGTTTTCTGCACGGGGAGGAAAAACGGATGATCATAAAGATGGTTGGGGCATTGCTTTCTTTGAAGGAAAGGGATGTCGAATGTTTTTAGATGCCCAGCCTTCTGTTGCTTCTCCGGTAGCGGAGTTTGTGCGGAGTTATCCCATCCACTCAACCCATGTCATAGCCCATATCCGTAAAGCTACTCAGGGTGAAGTTGCCTTACACAACTGCCATCCTTTCCGCAGAGAATTGTGGGGTCAGTATTGGGTGTTTGCCCACAATGGTAATTTGCCAAATTTTGACCCAGAAAAATTGGGCTTTTATCAAGCCGTAGGTGATACAGATAGTGAAAAAGCATTCTGTATGATGCTAGAAACATTGCGATCACGCTTTCCTCAGGGTAAGCCTGACATAAAGGAACTGTACCTTGTGCTGCAAGAAATTACTGCTGTAATTGCAAAATTGGGTATATTTAATTACTTATTATCAGATGGAGTCCACTTTTTTGCTTATTGCTCAACCAAACTTAGCTACATTGTCCGCCAAGCGCCCTTTGCAGCTGCCCATTTAATTGACCAAGACATGACCGTAGATTTCCGGGAGGTGACTACAGAACGCGATCGCGTCGCTGTCATTGCCACCACCCCCCTGACTGACAACGAAGTTTGGACACAAATCCAACCAGGAGAATTACTAGTTTTTCAGGATGGATTACCTCTGAAATATGCATTCAGTTAAGAATCTGATCCTGTTGGCTAATTCAAAAATTAACCAGAATTTTTACCCATTTAGATACTTTCTAGATGGGTTTTGTTTTTCGTACTTTTCATCTTGAGTAATTTACATTTGTTTTCAGGTAATAGACTCGATATTTAGGGGCACATGCCACGTTCCTAGTCTCTGACTAAAAATGCGCTCTGTAAGGCAAACCCTTACTTTATCGCCACAGAACCGCAAGAAAAAACATTTTCTTCTTATACCTGTAAATGAGCTTATATAAAAGGTTTCATCTTCAGTTTACACGCCTGGAAAATTTTATCTACAACTGTTGTAAATTACCAAAATATACATTTTTATACCAACTTAGGTGGACTAATTTTCATAATAAATACCGCTTTATTTGGTATAAAAATTTATCCTTTACACTAAATTTTATCTATATTATTATAGTTAAAAAAAAGCTACACCTCTTTTCAAATAAGAATTTTACATATCTGTTTATTACTGTAAGCATCATTTAAAAAAATGTATTCCTAACAACATAAAAATAAAATTTTTAATGACTGTTACCCAACTACTCTTTCTAATTGCAATCTTCTTTATAACAAGTGTAATAAGTGTCATTACAGGAAGCACTTCTTTAATTACCGTCCCTGTAATGTTGCAATTGAGTATTGAACCGCGTATTGCTCTTGCCACTAATATGTTGGCATTAACCTTTATGAGTGTTGGTGGTACATTGCCTTTTATTGGTAAAAAGGCAATGTACCACAGTCATTTGCCAATAATGATTTTTCTAACGCTTTTAGGCTCAATCATCGGTGCATTACTTGTTTTAGTTGTACCTTCAAAATCGATGCCTCTTATTATCTCGATTTTGATGATTTTGGTTGCCGTGTTTTCAATCACGAATCGGAATGCTGGAATCGTTTCAAGAATAGGAAAACCATCACCAATAGCAGAAATTGGTGGATATCTGGCAACTTTTGTGCTTGGTATTTATGGTGGTTTCTTTAGTGGTGGCTATGTCACCATGCTCACAGCAGCTTATGTCAGCCTATTTCGGATGACATTTGTTCAGGCGGTAGCAAACACAAAGTTTATCAACATTTTTTCTTCCCTAATTGCCACCATTATTTTCTTTATACAAAGAATAGTTGATTACAAACTAGGTATTATTTTGAGTATTACTATGTTCATTGGAGGAATTGTCGGATCACGGGTTGCCCTCAGACTAAGCAACCTCTGGTTACGGCGTATATTTCTCACTACAGTAATTGTTCTTGCACTCAAGACATTATTTGATTTTGTTGCATATTCACCAAAAATCTAAATACTTAACAAGCTGTTCATAAAAATTGCACTCATGAACAGCTGTTGAATACAAATCTAAATCAAAAAGGCTATATTAGCGTTGCCCACTTTGTATTTTGTCGAAGATTGCGCCGTCGTCAAAAAACTTCTTCTGAAGAGTATCCCAGCCTCCCAAACTCTGAACGTTGTAAAGCTTAGAAATCTTAGGAAATTTATTCTGTACTTCCTTTGTTACAGTAGAGTTAACAGGTCGAAAACCAACTTTGGCAAACTCACGTTGAGCTTCCGGTGTAAAAAGGAACTTGACGAAACCTTCCGAAACCTCGCGGGTACGGTGCTTGTCAACAATCTTATCCACAACTGCTACTGGGGCATCTATAGAAATGTTTACCTGGGGAACCACATAAGAAGGTGAACTTTTTCCTTGTTGTGCTGCTAAGATAATCTCGTTTTCGTAGTTAAGCAGAACATCCCCTTGACCTTTTTTGTAAAAGACATCGCTTGATTCCCGCGCATCTTTAGGTAACACAGGGACATTGCGAAAGACTTGGCTAACATAGTTAAGAGCTTGGGCTTCACTTCCACCATTTTTGATTATTGCACCCCACAAAGCCAGAAAGTTCCACCGTGCGCCTCCTGAAGTCTTGGGATTGGCTGTAATCACCTTGACTCCTGGTTTGATTAAATCACTCCAAGTCTGGATCTTTTTCGGATTACCTTCACGAGTTTCTAGAGCAACTACTGAGTGAGTCACAATTGAGTTATTTGGTGCTTCCTTCTCCCAACCTGGTTGAATCAGTCCGGCTTTTTCAATTTTTTTGGTATCCAAAGCCAGCGCCAAAGCTACAACATCTGCTTCTAATCCGTCAATTACTGCACGGGTTTGAGAGCCAGAACCACCATAGCTTTCCCGAATCACTACATTTTGACCTTTTTCGCGTTTCCATTTCGCTACAAATTCAGGAATGATTTTTTGGTAAGCAGCCTTGGTGACTGCGTAGGAAACCAGAGTTATTTCAACTGTCTTACCGCCTTGACTAATCAATTGAGGCTTTTGGTTAACAGAAATAGTTTTATCAGCACTCCCCGCAGCATAAGCAGGGATAAGGACACTTAAGCTCAAACCAGTTGCTAATAATAACGCAGAGGTTCTAGTTGAGGCAGGCTTTAATTGCAGAAATAGCTGTCTGGCTGGGCGGGAAACTTGTAACTTTTTGGCTTGCAGATGTGTCATGGAAACTGGATGTTGTGTAGTTGCTTGATTAAACAACGGTAATTTGATATAATTACCGTTGTTTGTCTTTAGAAAGAGATTATCAGATTAATTCTCGAAATTCAAATTTTTATACTAAAAATCTTTATTTACACTCGGAAAACTCGTACTAAAAACATGTAATACCGATTATCTGTAAATTTGTATAGAACCAGTTTCTTAAGCCTATTGTCTTACCAGGGTTGATTTTATACAGCTTTGGAAAGAATTAGTATAAAGTATCTGACTACTCTTTCATTGGAGCATCAGAGCAGGGGGAAATAATCAATACCAAATTCCCTAGCAAGTTGCTTGATCGGAAAAACTGCTGCGATCGCAATTTGATAGTTGAAAATAAAAGCATTTCTAATTCCTCACAGAACTGGTAAAATCACCATGTTCTTGATAAAGAATGTGATGTTTTGTGGTGTTTGCAACTAGATACATAGAATTATCCAGTATGATAAACACTATATAACTGTATTCCCATCAGTTATCTGTAGATTTAGCGGAGGAAATAGAATGAGTTTGTGGCAACGCCCACTGAAAAGGTTACAAGCGATCGCTGAACATAGAACATATAGGTTCAGACTAAATTCGCTCAAAAGCTTTGTATCGCTCTTTTTAGTAGGGACTGTTTTGAGTGTGGCGCTTGCCGCCTGCTCCGGTGGAACTACGAGTAATTCTGCCTCTGAAACCCCTAGTGCTACTCCTGTGGCTGCAAGCAAAGATAATGTTGAACTAACTCTGGTTTCTTTTGCAGTTACTAAAGCAGCTCACGAAGCAATTATTCCTAAATTTGTAGAACAGTGGAAGAAAGATCATAACCAAACTGTCACCTTCAAACAAAGCTATGGCGGATCTGGTTCCCAAACTCGCGCCGTTATCGATGGTTTGGAAGCAGATGTTGTCCACTTGGCACTAGCTGGAGACACCTCAAAGATTGAGAAGGCTGGATTAATTCAATCAGGATGGGAAAAAGAAGTTCCTAATAATGGTATTGTCTCCAAATCGGTGGCAGCATTAGTCACTCGTCCAGGAAATCCTAAAAACATCAAGACTTGGCAAGATTTGTCTAAAGAAGGTATAAAACTAATTACTGCTGATCCTAAAACATCAGGAGTTGCTCGCTGGAATTTCTTAGCTCTTTGGAATTCAGTGATTAAAACTGGTGGAGATGATGCTAAAGCGACTGAATTTGTTACCAAAGTGTACAAAAATGTGCCCTTATTGACTAAAGATGCCCGTGAAGCTACTGATGCATTTTTCAAGCAGGGTCAAGGTGATGCCCTGATTAACTATGAAAATGAGATTATCTTGGCAGAACAAAAGGGTGAAAAGTTGACTGCGATTATCCCTGATGTCAATATATCTATCGATAATCCCATCGCAGTGGTAGATAAAAATGTTGATAAGCACGGTACGCGTGAAGTTGCCGAAGGTTTTGTCAAATATCTATATACTCCAGAGGCTCAACAGGAGTTTGCAAGATTGGGATTCCGACCAGTGGATGATACTTTGACCCTAAGTAAGGAAGTTGCAGACAAATTTCCTAAAGTGAAAACTTTGGGTACAGTTGCAGACTTCGGTGGTTGGGATGGAATCAATAAGAAGTTCTTCGCAGATGGAGCGATTTTTGACCAGATTCAAGCCAAGAAAAAGTAATTAGTCATTAGTCAATGATTGGTGTCAGTAGAAATAAACGACCGACTACTAACAAAAAACTTCGGCGTTGGTGAATCGAGGTATGAATGTGGATATAGAGACGTTGCATTGCAACGTCTCTAGAAAGATTTTAAAATGACGAAAAATTATTTTTCATATCCCAATCAGCAACGCCAAAACTTCTTGTGAATTTTAGATTTTGAATTTTTGACTATGACAATTGTATCTCCGTCTCTGAAAGTTGAACGCAAAACACCGTTTTGGAAGAAATTGGGGCGGGTTCCTTGGACTTGGCGAATCACTATAGGATACCTGACAGTGATGTTGTTTATCCCCATAATTGCCATGTTCTTGAAAGCAAGTACAGAACCTCCGGCGAGATTTTGGGCGATCGCAACCAGTGATGTGGCATTAGCAACATATAATGTCACTTTTTTTACAGCAATTTTTGCTGCCCTGCTTAATGGCGTATTTGGTACTCTAATTGCCTGGGTTTTGGTTCGCTACGACTTTCCCTTCAAACGCTTGATTGACGCCACAGTGGATTTACCCTTTGCACTACCAACTTCGGTAGCAGGGTTAACACTGGCAACAGTTTATAGCGATAATGGCTGGATAGGTTCGCTACTAGCACCACTGGGAATTAAGGTATCCTTTACCCGCACGGGAGTAGCGGTGGCAATGATATTTATCTCACTACCTTTTATCGTGAGAACTGTGCAACCCGTGCTTCAGGAAATGGAACATGAAATTGAAGAAGCCTCTTGGTGTCTGGGTGCTTCTCAATGGCAGACATTTTGGAAAGTGATTTTGCCACCCTTATTTCCGACCATTTTAACTGGCGTTGCCTTGGGTTTCTCCCGTGCAGTTGGGGAATATGGTTCGACTGTGATTATCTCTTCCAATACGCCCTATCAAGATTTGATCGCACCTGTGTTGATTTTCCAACGGTTAGAGCAGTATGACTATTCTGGTGCAACAGTAATTGGCATAGTTTTACTATCAATTTCGTTGGTACTGCTATTAGCAATTAATTTCTTACAAGCATGGGCAAGGCGATATGACAGTAGATAAACCAAGTTTTCACTCATCTGCATCTGATACAGATACAGCCAAGCCGAAAGAGCAGAAGAGTTGGGTGCCAATAGTTTTAATCGGTATAGCGATCGCCTATTTAGCCCTAGTTCAATACATCCCGGCAATTAACGTTTTTATCCAAGCCTTCAGCAAGGGAGTTGGGCCATTTCTATCCAACCTGACGCGGCCGGCTTTTCTCCATGCAGCTTGGCTAACGCTATTGCTGGCTGTGATTTCTCTACCTTTAAATACGGTATTTGGTTTATGTGCAGCTTGGGCGATCGCTCGTCATAAATTTCCTGGACGCGCCGTAGTTTTGAGCATTATTGATCTGCCCTTTTCCATCTCGCCCGTAGTTGCAGGATTGATGATTGTACTACTTTACGGACGCAATGGGTGGTTTGGCCCTTGGCTTCAGGCTCATGATATCAAGATAATCTTTGCCTTTCCAGGTATGGTATTGGCTACAGCCTTCGTGAGTATGCCCTTTGTGGCGCGGGAAGTAATTCCAGTATTAGAGGAATTTGGTAAGGATCAAGAAGAAGCTGCTAGAACTCTAGGTGCGAAAGATTGGCAGATATTTTGGCGCGTCACTCTGCCTAGTATCCGTTGGGGCTTACTCTACGGTTTAATTTTGACCAATGCCAGAGCAATGGGTGAATTTGGGGCGGTTTCGGTGGTATCTGGCAATATTGCTGACCAAACCCAGAGCTTACCACTGTTTGTAGAAGACGCTTACAAACAATATGAAACCGAAGCTGCCTTCTCTGCGGCTGTACTATTAGCGTTGCTAGCAGTAGTAACCTTAGTGCTGAAGGAGCTTTTAGAACGGAAAACCCGCATTAAAAATGTTGAATAGAAAAATCAAGAGATTATAGTTATCCTTTGAATAGGCTACAAGCAAATCATGGAACATGGTACAATCTACTTAGTACCTATTAGGAAATTACCGTTAGAGTTAAGAGTAGTTCTGTACCAATCTCTATCAGGGATTGAAATAATTCAGATATGGCTACTGACAATACGCTTACCAACAAACGGATTCGACTAAGAATTCCCAAAGATTATCACCAGGAACCTGTAATTTCTCGCCTGGTATCTGACTACGGACTGACTGTGAATATCACCGCAGCGATTTTGGGAGCAAATGCTGTCGGTGATGGTTGGTTTGATCTTGAATTACAAGGAACAGATGCACAAATTCAAAGCGGGTTAACCTATCTCCGCGACTTGGAATTGGAAGTCTGGGATGACACTAAAGCAAGTGATTGGTAAAATCAAACGCAGGTGAAATTAAATCACTTTGAGCTTACTAAAGCTTTTTTGACTCTCACGAGATAAAAATCAGAAACCAATGTTTGTGATTAGTTTTTATAAATCTAAGCGTAGGTTGGGTTTCACTTTGTTCAACCCAACCTACAAATATTTTATTTTTTCATAGTAATAAAAGAAAGTATTTAGCGATCGCTCTCTGGAGAAAAACTTTTTGGTTTACTGATATATGTGATCGCCACATCTCAAGGCGCGATCGCCTAAATCCGCAATATCCCAAATAGCGAACTGACAAGTCAGCGTGATCGCTAATCACAAAATCTCAATGCGCGATCGCTAAAAAGTGATGGTCTAGCATTTTTCCCTAATCAGTTAAGATAATCTTCATAAACAAGAGCCAGGGGGAAAAGGAACAGGGGTCATTTGCCCAAGCTTTGAGCCGACAAGCGTTGCGGAATATGGTTACTGAGTTTACGGTGAGCGCAGTCGAACTGCATAGCCGATGTGTGGAATCTTTTCTGTTCTATCCCCCTTGCTCCCTGCCTCTTTTTCAATCTACCCTTTTCCTTGGAATTATGACGCAAGATGAGTTATTGGTACTGATAGATCGCGCTGTCGCTGAGGGTTGGCGAGAGTTAGACTTGTCGGGGCAGGAGTTGACTGAGTTACCTGGAGAAATTGGTAAGCTGAAGCAGCTTGAGTCTTTGATTTTGGGAAAGAGGGTTGAAGGTTATGAATACGTAGGAAACCGCTATCTCGAAAAGGTTTCAAGCAACAATTTAAAAACGCTTCCACTCGAACTATTGGGTTTGCCTAATTTGCGTAAGTTGGATATTAGTGGTAATCCTTTAGAGAGCATTCCCGATGTGGTAACGCAAATACTGCATTTAGAGAAACTTATCTTAATTCGAGTAAAGCTAACTGAAATACCTAATGCAATCGCTAATTTAACCAATCTGACCCAGCTTCACCTCAGTGGCAACCAAATTACCCAGATTCCAGAGGCGATCACTAAATTAACCAATCTGACGCAGCTTGACCTGCATTACAACCAAATTACCCAGATTCCAGAGGCGATCGCTAAATTAATTAATCTGACGCAGCTTGACCTCAGTGGCAAGCAAATTACGCAGATTCCAGAGGCGATCGCTAATTTAACCAATCTGACCCAGCTTGACCTCAGTGGCAACCAAATTACCCAGATTCCAGAGGCGATC
>NZ_CAXTNE010000023.1:0-49707 GCF_964245445.1 uncultured Nostoc sp. | reverse complement strand
ATCAACGGTTAATTCTGAAGTTTAGCTAAATTAAAAAGCGCTCTCCCAATGGGAGAGCGCTTTTTAGTGTTAACAACAATATTACTAACAATGAAATAGTGATGATAACGGTTTTAAATCATTACCGCTCATGTCATGGCATAGGATGAAAAAGAAGATCAGGTAAAAAATAATTAAAAATCGCCCAGGTAGAGAAAGCAATGGCGATCTACAAATTGTAGAATGTCTTCTTCTAAGGTAATTGTGACTTTCATGATCTTTTTTAGCTATAGAAATTAAGCGGAAAAATATTTTTAGCAATCAATATCAATCTTCTGCCCGCAACAACCAAAAGCCGCTATAAGTCATCCCGGAATCATCGGGCTGGACTAACAAAAAATGCAATCCTCGGCAATGCTTTTTTCGTTGTTCAAATGCTTGGGCCGCTGTTGTAACTTCTGGATCTTCAAATGTGGCAACAATCCATCTATCCACCAAGCCAGCTTCTAATATTAAGCCGTCTGGTGCGCCAGATATGTAATTCAAGCCTACGGGACGGGCTTGCTGCAACCATCTGGCTAGCCGCATCGATTGCCGTCCACCATAAATTACTACACCGGGGACGGGCACTGTTGATGCCAAACCCAAATTGATGGGTTTGCGATGTTCTGGGATGTGCAAAATGGGAATGGGGCGATCGCTAAATATCGTTTCCACATCACTAGCAGCTAAACTTGCAAAACGCCATTGTTCTCCCCAGAGGTTTTCTGGTAATGGTGCTGGAGGTGGTTTATCCAGGGTTGAGGGATACTGCTTTTCTTGTAACCACTGCTTCAACGCCAAAGTGTGACGGGTAGGTTCGACATTTATACTTAAATTGCGTCCAGCCGCCTCAATTAAGCTTAAAGACTGAGGACGAAACACCTGAATCACATCTGGCAATTTTTCACCTGCGGCTAGCTCAATTTGAGCAGCAACCCAACTCGAATTTGCTGCTGACTGGAGACAGCTAGCTTCATACTCAAAGCTGCGAGTTGCGTCACAAATCGACAACTCCCATAAAACTTGTCCAGATGCATCCTGTAAGGGACGACGATAAAAATCAACCTGCCAAATTTTCATAATTATGTGGGCATTGGGCATTGGGAAATGGGGGGATGGGAGAGATCGGTGAGAGTTAAAACTGAAAGTTTCATGCTCAGAGGTTCAACGTTGATGCTCAGAGGTTCAACGTTGATGCTCAGAGGTTCAACGTTGATGCTCAAAGGTTCAACGTTGATGCTAATTCTCCCATGCCCAATGCCCCAAACTTAATTTAAAAAGCCTGAATCCATTCTTTTACAGAATATTCAGTCCAAATGCCATTTTTCCAGTAGGGATCATTTTCAATTAACTTGCGCACGGTGGCTTCGTCTTCAGCTTCGTAAATCCCAAAAACTTTTGTGACATCTTTGGTGGGGCCAATGGTAATCAGCACACCGGATTCTTTTTGTTTTGCTAATCCGTCTAAGTGAGCTTGACGGTGGGGGGCGCGTTTTTCGAGAACGTCTTCGCAGTAAGTTCCCCAAAGTACATATTTAGGCATAGCTAATTAATTCCAAATAAAAAATGAATAGGGAGTGGGGAGTCGGGAGCCGGGAGTGGGGGGAGAAATCAATTCAAAATTCAAAATTCAAACATTTTAGAACTTCTGCCTTCTGCCTTCTGCCTCCTGCTTCCTCTTTCCCAATGCCCAATAACTAACTTCTTAGGTTTACGCCGAATTTTTCCACTAAAGCTTCGCGGACTTTATTGTGTACTGGTTCGACTTCTGCCTCAGTAAGAGTACGATCGCTAGCCCGATAAACTAGGCGGAATGCTAAACTTCGCTGTCCTTCGGGGACATTTTTGCCCCGATATTCATCAAATAATTCTACCGATTCGAGCAAATCTTTACCCGCTTTGGTAATTACTTTTTGAATTTCGGTAACTGAGATTTTCACGGGTGCGAAAAAGGCGATGTCGCGATCGCTACCTGGATAGGTAGAATAGGGCTGGAATGTTGGCACCAGAACTTCATCTTCTCCCAGAGAATCTAAAAGCACATCTAGATCCAACTGGAAAACATAAACGGAATCTGGTAAACCTTTTTCTCGTCGCAGTTGGGGATGGAGTTGTCCAAAAATACCCAGTCTGTTACCCCGAATCCACAGGGAAGCGGTGCGTCCTGGATGTAAGCGATTATCTCGGCAATCGGGTTGGAATTCTACCTGCAAGCCAAGTTGCCGAAATACACTTTCTAAAATGCCTTTGGCTTCAAACCAGGTGATGGGTTCTTCGCGTCCACTTTTTGACCATTTGCCAACAGAAATATCTCCTCCCACAATCCCAGCAAGGGCTTCTGTTTCTTGCAAACCGTCTTCTTCTCGCCAGAAAATTTGCCCGATTTCAAAACCGTTCAAGGCACCATTACCCTGCTCTAAATTGTATTGAAAGGCATCAATTAATCCAGATATCAAATCGGTTCGCAGAGCTGAATATTCGACAAATAAGGGGTTTGACAATACTATATTTCTGTCTTCTCCCGGTTTGACTAAAGAATAGTGGATTAATTCTGTCAACCCTTCAGCCCGCAAGAAAGCTCGTAATTTGCGAATCAATTCTTCATCTAAAGGCAGATAGCCAGCTTCTGCTTTTTCTGGTAAAGTATCGCAGAATTTGTTGTAACCATAGAGACGGGCAATTTCTTCAATTAAGTCAATTTCTCGCTCTAAGTCGCGGTAACGATAGGGTGGAACAGAAACTGACCATGTAGGTTGATGGTTAGTATCTTTTTCTGAAGGAGTTAACTTACATCCCAATGCGGTCAGGATGCGCTCAACATCCTGTTCTTGGAGTTCACCTGTGTCCTCTCCTAAATCTATCGGCCCCAGTATCTGATTAACGCGGTCTAAACGCAGGGCGATAGAACGACTCCAGGTAGACGGGTCGGGGCGGGTGTCGGCAATTTCCTGCTGCACAAGAATTCCACTAGCTAATTCGCTAATTAAGGATAAGGCGCGGCGATTAGCTATTTCCAACTCAGCGCGGTTAACTCCCCGTTCATATCTGCCAGAAGCCTCACTTCTTAACCCAACACTCCGGGAAGAACGGCGAATTGCTACCGAATCAAATAAAGCTGCTTCTAAAACTAGGCTTTGAGTCCCTTGATGGACTTCTGTTTCTTCCCCACCCATGACTCCCGCCAGTGCAACGGGTCTGTCGTTTGCGGTAATTAATAAATTTTGGGTTGATAGGGTGCGAGTTTGTCCATCTAGGGTTTTGAGGGATTCTCCAGTATTGGCGAAGCGAACGCCGATGGTTAAATTTCCGCTACTTGCAACTGATTTTAGGCGATCGCGGTCAAAGGCGTGCAGTGGTTGTCCCCATTCCAACAAAACATAATTAGTAATGTCCACAACATTACTGATGGGACGTACCCCAGCAGCCCGCAAACGCTGTTGCAACCATTCGGGAGATGGAGCAATTTTTACCTGTTCAATTACCGTACCAATGTATGCATGACAAGCTTGGGTATCGGCAATTTTTAAAGCTAAATTTCCGGCACTTTTGGTAATAGAGACTTCACCGGGTTCAGGAATGCTTAACTTTCCACCAGTTAAAGCTGCTACTTCCCGTGCTACGCCTACCATACTCAGAGCATCAGCGCGATTGGCAGTTGCAGTTAAGTCTAAAATGACATCATCTAGACCCAACAAAGGACGCACATCACTACCTAATGGTAAATTTTCCTGGGTAAAAATATGAATTCCGTCTACATCGGTGGGCAAACCGAGTTCCTTTAAAGAACAAATCATGCCCTGAGATGGGACACCACGCAATTTTGCAGGTTTAATTTTTAAATCGATGTTGGGTAAGTAAGTACCCGTAGTTGCTACAGGCACATAGATATCTGCCTTCACATTGGCAGCGCCACAGACAATATTTAAAGTCTCACCTGCACCAATATCCACTTGGCAAACACTCAATTTATCGGCGTTGGGATGGGGTTGACGCTCAAGCACTTTCCCGATAACTACGCCATTTGCCCAAGTGCGGCGGTCTTCAATCTCTTCAACCTCAAACCCTGCCATTGTCAGGGTTTCGGCTAATTCTTCTGGACTAAGTTTTATCTCTACTAGTTCGCGCAGCCAATTTAGAGAAATACGCATGGAGTGTGCTTGTTTTAGAAATCGTCTTTTGCTCTTATTTTAGGGTGCAAGAAGCGATTGATGGCTATTCGTCCTGCAAGGCGTACCCTTTCACTTGAACAATCCTACTACGTTAGACTGGCAGAACAATCTCTGATGCTAATCTTTTCTTGGCGTCTTGGCTTGTGTCAATGTAGGAGATATGTTTGAGATTCGCTCTGTACCCAGCAATTAATATTAAGGAAACTCCAAAAAATAAATTATCCCAATTTCTAGACTCAACACGAGTGTTCCTCCCCCTGCCCCCTGCCTTAAATGCGTACCCCTTTGGGGATCTTGCTACGCGTAGCGTCCCGCAGGGATGGGATATTTTTTTAATTGGAAGTCCCTAAGGCGACATCATGACCAAAAGGCGATCGCTAAAATGATTGAGGCTGAACGATATACAACCATTACATAAGCAGGGGTTGGCTCAGGGTGGCCACATTATGTCAACCAAGGCTTTTATTCTCAATAAGCTAAATAGCCGCATTAATTAATAGCTGCTTATTGATATAGATTTAGCGTAGGCGTAGCCTGTCCTAGACATCACATTGAGACTTGAAAAATAAATCAAACGAGAAATGTTGATTTTTTCGTTGGTTATTAACATTGGTTGCGAACAAGAGTAATTTAGATGCTTTTGCCCTAGCGATCGCAGAACTTGAATCTTTAAAACTCGATAAAACCTCACAAGTAATATTTTCTCACTCAATAGACTACAAAAATCACACTTCACTCTTTTTTGTAGTGTAATTACATTACATTGTATTGTCGAACTCCAAAGAGGTAAATTTGCCCTGTTTGAGCCGAAAAATCACTATAAAAATTGCTTCTAAAGCATTCACTATAAGGATTATCGGACATTTTTCTGAAATCTACCTCAATAATATCGAAAGAATAGACAATCCAATCTAAAGAATCGGCAATCCAATCGAAATTTTGTTCATTTTAAATGTAAATCTGATTTTCTATACTTTTACTAAGTGTGGTGCTTGCTGTTTTTATTAGTATTTCTTTATTGAAGATGAAAGTAAAAAAATGCTTTTATTCATGTCGTTCATCTTCCTCTTGATAGAGGAATTTAAGTTTGAGTAATAGGAGTTTAATTCTAATGGCAACTTCTGACAATAGCAATCAAACTGTTGGCTCACAAAGTACTAGCAACAATTCAACTGGTAATGGCAATTTTTCTTTCACTGATGGCAAATGGCAGTCTACCGATGGCAGCAGTTTAGATGGTAGCAGTGCTTCCAATAGCAGTGCCTCCGGTAGCGGTGGCTTTGGTAGCGGTGGCTTCGGTGGCGCTGCTACTGGTAGTAATACTTTCGCTTCCTTTATCGGTGGTGGCAACTCATCCACAACCAGTGAAGATGGAAAGTATAAATATAATTACGAGCGACCACTTGACGAGCGGGCTTTAACTGATACCAATAATCCGTTCAATCAACTCATCGGAGCCCTTGGCGGTGATATTAGTGCATTAGGTGGTGGTGGCGCATCTGGTGGTGGCGCATCTGGTGGCGGTAGCAACCTCTTTGCTGGTGGTGACGCATCTGATGATAATGCATCTGGTAGTAGCGGCAACCTCCCTGGTAACTTACCATTTGGCAACACTCCTCCCTCCAAGGAAAGTGGTAGCAACCTACCTGAAACTGGCAACGGTCAACCTGTACCTTATAAAAGTGACAACTGGATATCTGATATTCAAAAATTAGATGGTGCAAATGCTACCGGCAACAGTGGCCAAGGTAACGGTAACTGGCTATATGGTAGCAACAACACAACCGACGGTAATGGTAACTGGAATTTTGGTAGTGATAACACAACCAATGGTAACGGTAACTGGAACTACGGTGACGGCGGCAAAACCGAAGGTAATGGCAACTGGGGCTTTGGTAGCGATAGCACAACCAACGGTAATGGTAACTGGAACTTAGGCAATAACAACGACATCCTTGGTAATGCCAATACACTACCTGGTAGTAAAAACGATATCCTTGGTAGTGGCAACACTGCCAATGTAACTAATAGTAATCTCCTTGGAAACCGGATTGAAGCCAGTGGTAATGACAAAACACTCGTTGGTAATGAAGGCTGGAATTTCTCTGTTAGTGGCAAACTGATATCGCTAGGTAGTACTACACCCAGCCAAGATATAGGAACTGATGTCAAGAGTTTACTCAACAGTTCTGACCTTGTAACATCCGCCATATCAAATCCAGGCTACAACAACCCAAATTATGATTTCTCTACCATAGCCTAAAAGTTTGTAGCAGACAGGAGCCAGTTTTTGCATTGGTAAGCTTGTCTATTGTAGCATTGGCTTTTTTGCCAACTTGAGTTGATTACATTTTGAATAAAATACTTCTTGGTTAAGCTTTGCAGTTGACATTGCTCTCATTGAGCGGCGCAAGAATCAACCTTCTAGCACTTCAAAAATTTCAATCTGTAATTAACCAACAAGTATTACTCTTTTAAATGTAGTGCGTAAGGTACAGAAAAAATAATTAGCCGCAGATGAACACAGATACTCGTAGGGACACGGCAATACGTGTCTTTAATCCTAGCTGAATACCAGCAAGTTCGAGAACTTCTTTAATTAAGTTTTCGTCAATTTTCAGATTAGTATTCATTTTTTCCTCACTAGCTCAAAGTTTTTAGGTTTTGTGGTTAATTTAAGTCAGATGCATAAAGATTATTTTTAGTAATTCGGCGCGAGTAAACGGTTTAGTCAGATATCCCGATGCCCCAACTAATTTTGCTTTTACTTTGTCTACAATCCCTTTATTACTAGTAATAAAGATAATAGGAGTCTTCTGAAACATGGAATTATTTCGTATAATCCGACACAATTCATAACCATCAATTCCTATCATGTTTAAATCCAACAAAATTAAATCCGGTTTGTGCCTTATAATTGACAAAACGGCTTTTACTGGATCGTTAATAGTCACTACAGAAAAATTTTCATTTTCTAAGAAATAACTAATTTCTTTGAGAATTGTGGGGCTATCATCAACAGAAACGATTTTGTGAGCTTTTTGTGCCGTTACAGTAGCAGCCGCTACTATTTGGGAAGGAAGATTTATGTTATTTGATATTGTTGGTTCCTGAAATTTATCTTTTGAAGAAGGATAAATATGAGGTAATCGTTGGACAGTAACTATATTCTCTTCAGAAATATCTAAGTGAAAGTTGACAGTGGTATTTAGTTCTTTTTTGGTATCAACTAACTTTGGAATGAATTTTGAGATAAGCGTAGGCGTAGCCCGTCGTAGATATCGCTCTTCAAATATCTTTGGTAATTTATCATAAGGTGGATCAGCTTCATGCAAGATAATCGCACCCTTAAGTATGTAAGAGTATAAAGTGTGAGCCAGTTGGATTTCATCTTGATTCAAAATTACAGCTAGATGACACAGGCTAAAACCTTTCATCCAATTAGTTAAAGCTGGCTGGAGTTTTGGTAAATCTTTTTCCTCAATTTTGCTGTTAATCAACAGATATGGACGTTGATATGGAGAAGAGATTTGAGGAACAAAAGCTTGCCATTCTTTTAATCTTACTTGGCAATATTCTAGAATTTTTTCTACATCTAACCTGCAAATACTTGGCACTATATCAAATGTTTTTCCTAACTCATAAGTACCTTCTTTGATTAGCAAAAATGATTCGATCACCTCTTGAACTAATTCTTGAATCAGCACTGCTGCTTGTGTAGAATGTAAATGTTGTTGACTAACAAGCCAGGATATAGCCTGATACTCAGGCGGGTGGCTTCTTGAATTGCTGTCATCTTCGATTAATTGAGTGTGTGAATCAGGTTCAAACATTAGACGTATTTGAACACGAATCTCACTGGTAAGCAGTGGAATTTGGTGGCTGAGGCGACGCAAATGACGTTCTAGCCGATCAAAGGGTTCCACTGAATGGGTAGCGTAGGTTATTCTTCCCTGTTCTAGGTAAATCGACCAAGAAACTGAGTTACTCAATGCTTGTAAACAAGTACTGTCGGAGCAATTGGATAACTGTCTTAACAAACTTATTGGACGTAGTTTGGTAAATGCACCAGAATTATTCATATTTTTCAAGTTTTTTGCGGAATCAACAACCGAACATTTGTAAATTGAAAATATCAGCTATGAAATATTTTCTTCTTTGTAATATTTCTCTCCGTACAAAATATTTATTTTAAAATATGTATATATGTTAAAACTAGTAAATTTTAGATGCCCATTGTTACATTTTACACATTATACTTATTTTATCGATCTCAAAAAAAAGATAGGTGGGTATGAATAAACGTAAATACCTATCATAGCTAGACTATCAGTAGATGTTAGTTACTTCTGGATTTTAATTACTAGCAACAACTCTTGACTCAAGACCTTAATAATGATGTTTATTTATGCCCACTTACTGAAAGAGGTAAATTTGATTCCAAGTTCCCGTAGCTACACTGCTATACTTCTAAAGCTAATTAGCTTAATTATGGTTAATTACTTTTATATAAAAGAACGATTTTTCTACATAAAATCTTTAAAAAGTTATCTAGGAAAGTTTACGTATTTATTGTACTGTAGGGTTAATGGATATAATTTTTGGGTAGATACATTACAACAAGGATTGTTGCGTTTTGATAAACTCTTTTTTGCTAAACTAAGCTGTTCTCAAGTTCTTCTTAAATATGTAGAGAACTTCATGAAAAAAATTTGTTTAATAAAAATTAGAGCATCTACCACTAGCTACTATATTCTGTAAGTCGCCTCGGCGACTGTAATTATATACTCTGAGAAAAGGGAAATAAGGCTTTGAACTTTAACATAACACAAAAAGTTATGGATGATACATTAAGGCTTGATGAAGTAGTAGAATTTGCTGAGAACCCAGAACCACGTTGTCCTTGTGTACTGTTACTAGACACATCTGGCTCAATGCAAGGAGACCCGATTGAGGCTTTAAATCAGGGTTTACTAAGTTTAAAAGATGAATTAGTCAAAAATTCCTTAGCCGCAAGACGGGTGGAAGTGGCGATCGTAACATTTGATAGTAATATCAATGTAGTACAAGACTTTGTGACTGCGGATCAATTCAATCCGCCGATTTTGACGGCTCAGGGATTGACTACGATGGGTGCAGGAATTCATAAAGCTTTAGACATAATTCAAGAGCGAAAATCTCAGTATCGTGCCAATGGGATTGCTTACTATCGTCCTTGGGTATTCATGATTACCGATGGAGAACCACAAGGCGAGTTAGAAAATGTGGTAGAGCAAGCATCCCAGCGCCTACAGGGAGATGAAGCAAACAAACGCGTAGCATTTTTTACAGTAGGTGTAGAAAATGCGAATATGACTCGTTTAAATCAAATAGCTGTGCGTACCCCCCTGAAGCTGAAAGGATTAAATTTTATCGAGATGTTTGTCTGGCTGTCAACTAGTATGTCAGCTGTTTCTCATTCGCAGGTGGACGAACAGGTAGCACTACCGCCGATTGGTTGGGGGACTGTTTAGTTAAAAATGATAGCTTGATGTTTACACTACTAGTACAGGTCGGCGGAAATAAACCTACCATTTCATTACAGCCATAAAGCCCAAAATTAAAGCCTTTTGACTTTTGACTTTTGATTTTTGACTTCCGCCTTGCGGTACTAGCTGCTTGAAAAAAATCTATGAACATATCAAAACAGATTGCTCAATGGCGGATTGTGGCTGCGTCTGTATGTGGTACAAGTCACTTAAAAAACAATCAGTTATGTCAGGATGCTCATCACTGGCAGGTATTATCAGATAACGTTTTAGTGGCGGCCGCAGCAGATGGCGCGGGTTCTGCTAGCCTTGGAAAAGTGGGAGCGATGATTGCTGTAGAGACAGCAATAGAAAACATTTCCACCAAAGGACTTACCCGGAAAAGTTTGACTGATGATGCATTGGTGCGATCGCTCTTAAATGATGCCATATTAGCCGCCAAAAAAGCTGTGGATGATGAGGCGGTTATTTGTGACAAACAGCCTCAAGATTTAGCAACTACCTTAATTGTGATGCTCGCCACACCAGAAGTTGTGGCTGTAATGCAAATAGGTGATGGTTTGGCAGTGGCAAAAGATAGCATGGGCAACCTCCTGGCACTGACTATACCTGATAGCGGCGAATACATCAACGAAACAACTTTTTTAACTTCTCCTACTGCCTTAGATACAGCGCAGATGAGAGTCTGGCGCACAGACATAGTAAATGTTGGCATCATCACCGACGGACTACAAATGTTGGCTTTGAATATGGTTGTTGGCGAACCTCACAAACCCTTCTTTTTTCCCCTGTTTGAATTTGTAGCTAATGCCGAGGATAAGACAGAAGCGAAGGAGCAGTTGGTAAAGTTTTTACGCTCAGAACGGATTACGCAACGCACTGATGATGATTTAACACTCATTATAGCTGCATTCAACAACTCATAAGCAAAAATTTACAGGTTTCACATCTTACAATAACTCCGTTAGCGGTAATTTCATTATGCAGGTACTACGTTGTTCCCCTAGAAAAGAAATCCTCAGTCTCAATGTCAGTTTGGGACGTGGCGGTGAAGCTTGTGTTTATGCAGTGCCATCTGATAACAACTTGGTGGCAAAGATTTACCACAAGCCAACGACTGCTCATGCTGATAAACTCCAAGCGATGCTTGCCAACCCGCCAGAAAACCCTACGGCGAGTTTAGGGCATATCTCTATCGCTTGGCCAGAGGATTTATTACGAGCGGCAGATGGCAAAAATATCATCCTTGGCTTTTTGATGCCACGCATTCAAGGGATGCGTCCAATCATCGACTTTTACAACCCCAGAACCCGTCGCCAACACTGCCCTCTATTCAACTATCAGTACCTGCTCCGCACGGCTCGTAACTTGGCGGCAGCTTTTGCAGCTTTACACGCTAGTGGATATTGTATTGGTGATGTAAATGAGTCAAATATCCTCGTCAGTGACACAGCACTGGTAACTTTGATAGACACAGACTCCTTCCAAGTACTCGACCCAACCAGCAATGTTGTTTATCGCTGCCCAGTCGGTAAACCAGAGTTTACCCCACCAGAACTACAGAATAAAACTTTTGCCCAGCACGATCGCGAAATTTCTCACGATTTATTTGGGTTAGCGGTGCTGGTATTTCAACTCTTAATGGAAGGCACGCACCCATTTTCGGGGATTTTTCAAGGCGCTATTGAGCCACCGCCCTACGAAGCCCGCATTGCATCGGGTCATTTCACTTACAGCCAAAAGCGCTACGTACCCTACCTTCCTACACCCATTGCACCCCCTTGGGAAATTCTTCATCCCAGCTTACAAGAACTATTTGTCCGTTGTTTTGAAGAGGGTCACAACAACCCACTGCTGCGCCCCAGTGCCCAGGCTTGGCTATCAGCTATTGCTGAAGCCGAAGATTCCTTAATTACCTGTACGACAAATCCTCAGCATCGCTACAACAACCACATGCGTATCTGTCCCTGGTGTGAACGTACCGTGCGATTAGGCGGACGCGACCCCTTCCCATCACATCGGGCTATAGAAGCTAGAGAACATCTCCAACCGCGAATCAAACGGAAAAAGCACTACACCCAGACACCGCATTTTCCACAGCGAACCATGTCACCGCACTCAGCTAATTATTGGCAGCCAGTAATTACCCCAAGCGGTACATCTTATAAACCTTCTAAGAAGTCAAAGTTGTACCCGATTATTTGTTGCTTGCTGGGTTTTGGTTTATTGGGATATGCGGACGTAATGATTAAATTTACTCAGCCGTTGGTTTACCAAAATGCTTACACTCAACAAACACTGAAGTCTCGCCAGACAGACAACAAACTCAGCTTCGCTGATTACTATCAGCAGGGTTATACTGCTTACAAAGACCGAGATTATGAAAAAGCAATTGCCAGCTTTACCGGAGCAATTGAACAAGAACCGACACATGCCAGAGCTATTGTAAATCGTGGCAATGCTCGTTATAACATGAAAGACTACGAAGGAGCAGTTGTAGATTATAGCCAAGCTCTCAAAATCAATCCTAATCAAACGAAAGCTCTTGTGAATCGGGGTAATGCCCGCTATATGCTCGCCGAATATAGCAACGATCCCGATCTAGAGTATAACCTAGCGATCGCAGACTATAATCGCGCCATTGGTCTGGATAGTAATGAAATTGAAGCTTATATCAGACGCGGGATTGTCCGCACCCAAATGGCTAAATATAGCGGTGAATCTCAACAAGCTTACAAAAGAGCGATCGCAGATTTTACTCACGCCATAAAACTTAATGTATCCAAAGCAGAAGCTTACTTTCAACGTGGTGTTGTCTATTATCAAATCGCTCAATATAGCAGCAATTATGAGCAAGAATATCATCAAGCGATCGCTGACTTTAACCAAGCACTAGCTATCAGCCCCAAACTGGCAAAAGTGTATCTTAAACGAGGCATGGTTCGCTATGAACTAGCACAGTATGGCGGTAGTGAATCTAACAAAAATCAGGCGAAAGCTGTCGAGGATATACAGGCATCTGCCAAATTCTTTCTTGAGCAAGATGATATGGATAATTATCAGCAAGCACTCAGTAACATGTGTGTAGTTATAGAAAACAAATGTGACCCTTTATTCCAAAGCTCAAGTAATCTGGAAAAAACTAACTAAAAACAAATAAGTAAGTTTTTTTACTGGTATATTATTGGTTTGAATTTCATAAATCAAGCCTAACTAGGGTTAGCTAACGCTAACCCTAGTTGTTTATTGGGTAACATTTTTATTTAAAAGAATAATTTTTTTCCTATTTCTAGATATTCATAGAGCTTTTATATAGAAAAGATTTTAATTTATATTTCCTTCATGATTTTACCGAAAATAACAGTTAGATTATTGACGGAGAAAAAGAAAAAAGAAATCAATTTTTCTCTATCTAAGTGCATCCTCTTCATGTCGATAAAGTCAAACAATTTTGGATTTTGGATTTTGGATTTTTGAGAAAAAGAGTTTTTTGGTACATGCCCCGCTATGAAAATGGGCAGAGCAAATCTACTCATAGGCTCGTGACATTCGAGCATTAATTCCAAATTGCAAATCTAGAATCTAAAATTGGCACGGTCAAATAATTATATCCCTACAAATCTCCGAGGTAATTGCATGAAAGCGGTGATTTTGGCTGGAGGACTTGGTACACGCCTCAGCGAAGAAACTAGTATCAGACCCAAGCCGATGGTTGAGATTGGTGGTAAGCCAATTCTCTGGCACATCATGAAAACTTACTCTGCTCACGGCATTAATGACTTCATTATTTGTTGCGGTTACAAAGGTTACATAATTAAGGAGTATTTTGCTAACTACTTCTTACACATGTCAGATGTTACCTTTGATATGCGATTTAACCAAATGAACGTGCATTCTGGTTATGCTGAACCTTGGCGTGTCACCTTAGTAAATACGGGTGATAATACAATGACAGGCGGACGCTTAAAGCGAATTAGCGAACATCTTGGTAATGAGACTTTTTGCTTTACTTATGGTGATGGTGTAAGTAATATTAATATCACCGAGCTAGTTAAATTTCATAAACAACAAAAGACATTAGGAACCCTGACAGCCGTTCAACCAGCCGGACGTTTTGGTGCTATTTCCTTAGGATATGAGCAAACTAAAATTACCAGCTTTCGGGAGAAACCTGAAGGTGATGGAGCTTGGATAAATGGCGGTTATTTTGTGTTAGAACCAGAAGTAATTAATTTGATTGCTGATGACTCTACCGTATGGGAGCAAGAGCCATTAGAAAAACTAGCTGATATGGAACAACTATCGGCTTTCAAACATGATGGTTTTTGGCAACCTATGGATACTTTACGCGATAAAAACTACCTAGAGGGTCTATGGACAAGTACTCAAGCCCCTTGGAAGGTTTGGTAAGAGAAGAGTTAGGAGTTAAGAGTCAGGAGTTAAATGACGAATGACAAATGACAAATGACAAATGACTTTATAGATTTACTGTAATTTCAAGTACAATAATACTAATGTATGATTTTGCAATTATAGGTGGTGGAATAGTTGGACTCTCTACAGCGCTGGCTTTAGGAAAACGCTATCCCAATGCCCGTATTTTAGTAGTAGAAAAAGAGAGCCAATGGGCATTTCACCAAACCGGCAATAATAGCGGTGTAATTCATTCTGGTATTTACTACAAACCAGGAAGTTTCAAAGCTAAATTTTGCCGTGACGGTTCTCGCTCTATGGTAGAATTCTGCCAAGAACATGGAATTGAGCATGAAGTTTGTGGTAAGGTTATTGTTGCAACAGAAGAGCAAGAACTACCACGCTTAGAAAATCTCTACAAACGTGGCTTAGACAATGGCGTAGAAGTTAAGAGAATTAGCCCGGAAGAAGTCAGGGAAATTGAACCTCACGTAAAATGTGTAGGTGGACTTCGGGTATTCTCAACTGGTATTGTTAATTACAAGCAAGTTTGTTTGAAATACGCCCAGCTAATTCAACACCAGGGTGGGGATTTACACCTCAATACAAAAGTTTTGAAAATCTCCCCAAGTGGAAAAAATCAGGTACTACAAACAAACAACGGTAGCTTTGAAACACGCTTTGTAATTAATTGTACTGGATTGCATAGCGATCGCACCGCCAAATTAGGTCAAGTTGAACCCCAAGCAAAAATCGTTCCATTCCGGGGAGAATATTACGAACTCACCCCAGAAAAACGTTATCTGGTCAAAACACTAATTTACCCAGTTCCCAATCCAGATTTTCCCTTTCTGGGTGTTCACTTTACCCGGATGATTGATGGTAGCGTCCATGCAGGGCCAAACGCGGTGCTGTCACTCAAGCGCGAAGGTTACAAAAAAACCGACTTTGACTTACAGGATTTTCTTGAAGTCATCACCTATCCTGGTTTTTGGAAGTTGGCAGCAAAACATGCTGATGAAGGCATCCAAGAAATCATTCGTTCCTTTAGTAAAGCAGCCTTCACCAGAAGTTTGCAAAAACTAATTCCCGAAGTTCAAGCAGAAGATTTAGTTCCCACCCATGCAGGAGTTCGCGCTCAAGCCTTAATGAACGATGGCAAGCTTGTAGACGACTTTTTGATTGTTTCCGGTCAAAACTCCATTCATGTTTGCAATGCTCCTTCTCCTGCGGCCACATCTTCTCTAGAAATCGGCAAAGCGCTTGTGGCAGAAATTCCCCACCTTTCGCATCTAGATATTGCAGTAACTGCATAGATAACAAACATAGTTATTACTTCCGGGCTGCTGAATAAAAGGATGAATCTTGTATAGTGGGCATCTTTTCCAGCTTGGAAATACAAGAGACGGGTAAAATACCCATCTCACAAGAAAAAAGTGTAGTGCATCAATTAAGAACCGCTATAGAGTGCTGCTACCCAATAGGTAATATCATGTCCGCCAAATTACCCTTAATCAAAGAATCCCTCCCCGCAGGCGGGGAACTCGGGGCCCCTCTGGGAATTAGGGACAGGGAGACAAAGCACAGCTTTGGCGGGGTGGGGTTCTCCGGGTTTAATAAGTCATCAAGCGGACATAATATAAGTCGGCAAACTATGTAATGACTGTTAGCCGAGTTATATATAGCGCTTCTGGGTTGAGTCCAATGACCTAACCCCCAACCCCTTCCCTTATAGGGAAGGGGAGCAAGATTCAAAGCCTCTCTCCTTTTAAGAAAGAGGTCGAGTTATTACAAACGAAAAATATAGCGGTTCCCTCTTGGATGACAACACCCTTTAGGGCGAACATCTGTGCGCCCCTAATTTAACTCATCAATACAAAGGCATTAACCACAATGAAAATATTAGTAACTGGAACAGAAGGTTATCTTGGTTCGTTATTACCCCCTCTGTTAATTGAACGGGGACATGAAGTTATCGGTCTAGATACCGGTTTTTATAAAGTTGGTTGGCTGTACAACGCTAATGGGGTGACACCCAAAACCCTCAACAAAGATATTCGCAACATCACCCCTGATGATTTGGAAGGTGTTGAAGCCATAGTTCACATGGCGGAACTCTCCAACGACCCGGCCGGACAATTAGCACCTAATATTACCTACGAAATTAATCATATAGGTTCAATTCGTCTAGCTAGCCTAGCTAAAGCTATGGGTGTGCGTCGTTTTGTATATATGTCTTCGTGCAGCGTCTACGGTGTTGCTACCGCAGGTGATGTCACAGAAGAATCCCCAATTAATCCCCAAACCGCCTACGCAGAATGCAAAACTCTCGTAGAGAGAGATGTCACACCACTCGCTGATGATGACTTCTCTCCCACTTTTATGCGAAATGCCACTGCCTTTGGTGCTTCTCCCAGAATGCGCTTTGATATTGTTTTAAACAACTTAGCAGGGTTGGCATGGACTAGCAAACAAATCAAAATGACCAGTGATGGCACACCCTGGCGGCCTTTAGTCCATGCACTGGATATTTGCAAAGCAATAGTCTGCGCTTTGGAAGCACCACGAGACATTGTACATAACCAAATCTTCAACGTGGGAGATACAGCAAACAACTATCGCGTCAAAGAAATCGCGGAAATTATTGCTGATATTTTTCCAGATTGTAAATTGTTCTTTGGTAACAACGGTTCAGATAATCGCAGCTATCGGGTATCCTTCGAGAAAATCAACACAATCCTACCTGGATTTAAGTGTGATTGGAATGCCCGACTTGGTGCCCAGCAGTTATTTGATTTATTCAGTCAAATACACATGGCTGAAGATACTTTCTTGTTTAGAGGATTTACCCGCTTAAGGCAACTAGAGTATTTGATTCGTACCGAGCAAATTGACAAAGATTTTTTCTGGAATAAAAAGTAGTTATAGTCGCCTAACAGCAGCGAACAAATAATCTAAGATTCCGAATCAAATAGTGTTGATTCGGACTTATCCTACCTATCAAATTATTTGCAATTAGTGAGTTAAAGCTTATGGCGATCGCAAAATGTCGTTTCAGTGGTCAACCCCTGCACCAAACCTTTATTGATCTAGGAATGTCACCCTTAGCCAATGCTTATTTGACAGCAGAACAGCTAAATAATGCAGAGAAATTTTATCCTCTCCACGCTTATGTCTCTGAAGACACTCTTTTAGTTCAATTAGAACAGTTTGAAACACCAGATCACATTTTCAGCGATTATGCTTATTTTTCTTCTTACTCTGTAAGTTGGCTAAAACATGCCAAGGCTTACACAGATATGATGGTAGAAAAATTTGGCTTTAATCATAATAATCAAATTATTGAAATTGCCAGTAATGACGGCTACCTTCTGCAATATTTTCTAGAAAAGGGAATCCCTGTTTTAGGAATAGAACCAGCAGCAAATATAGCTAAAGTTGCTGAAGACAAAGGCATTCCTAGTATCAACAAGTTTTTTGGAGTTGAAACTGCTAAAGAACTAATGATACAAGGAAAACTAGCTGACCTTTTGATAGGTAATAATGTTTTAGCTCATGTACCAGATATAAACGATTTTATCGCTGGAATGAAACTCATCCTCAAACCTAATGGAATTTTGACGATGGAGTTTCCTCACATTTTACAACTCATTCAGCAAAATCAATTTGATACTATTTATCACGAGCATTTTTCTTATTTTTCATTCCTGACTATCGAAAAAATCTTTGCAGCACACAACTTGCAACTTTTTGACGTAGAGGAATTACCAACTCATGGCGGTTCATTAAGAATTTATGCCAAACATGATTACGCTGTTCATCTCAGCATTAGTCAACGAGTTAGACATCTGAAATCTAAAGAAATTGCCGCCGGGCTGCATCGTATGGAGACTTACATTACCTTTGGCGAAAAAGTCAAAGAAACAAAGCACAAACTATTAAATTTTATCTTGACAGCTAAAGCAGAAGGTAAATTAATCGCTGGTTATGGCGCACCGGCTAAAGGTAATACATTGCTCAATTACTGTGGGATTGGAAAAGATTTTATCGATTACACAGTAGATTGCAATCCTTACAAGCAGGGCTTATTTTTACCTGGCACTCATATTCCCATCTTTGAACCAGATAAAATCCGCGAAACCAAACCAGATTATCTCCTAATATTGCCTTGGAATCTCAAGGAGGAAATTATGGAACAAATGGCATTTATTGGCGAGTGGGGTGGACAGTTTGTAGTGCCAATTCCTGAAGTAAAAATTTATCCATATCCTATTCAGGATAGGGTTTTAGTAGCATCGTAATTACTACTTATAAACCCAAAAACTGCCTGTTATTACTATGTTTATATGGAATCGTAATCATAGGCAATATTTAAGTGATTTCCAGAAAACATTAAAGCATTTGTTTTTTGGAAATCGCTAAAGAGTAATTAAAAGGTGTATTTACTAGAAAGCCGCCGAACCACAAAAAATTAGACTGGGAAGCAGCTTAATACCTTCTTAACTACAGATTAAAGCTTAATATGAATAAACTGCTGACTATTGCCATTCCTACATTTAATCGTGTCCAGCTTCTAGATAAACAACTTACTTGGTTAGCTCAAGCTATTAAAGGTTTTGAAGACGACTGTGAAATTTTAGTTTCTGATAATTGTTCAACAGACAATACTCAGGAGGTAATCCAAAAATGGCAGACAACACTTAGCAATATTACATTTAAATCAAATAAAAATTATAAAAATTTAGGCGTAGTAAAAAATATTATGTATTGCCTAAATTTTACAACAACCAAATATGTTTGGACAATTGGTGATGATGATCCAATTCAAGATAGAGCTATTGCTTATGTGATTAGTAAACTCAAGCAGCATGAAGATTTATCATTATTGTTTCTCAACTTTTCCGGTCGGAACCAAATTACTGGTGAACCAGTTCACCCACCAACAATTGTTGGTAATCGCTGGTTTGATATAGATAGTGAAGATGGGAATGGTGATGGTAAGGCTATATTTGAACATTGTTTCTCAAAAAGTGTTGGTGCAGTAATTTTTCTGACTGCTACAGTCTACCGCACTGACCTAGTAAAACGCGCTCTGCAAGATTGGCAAGATGCTGAGAATAACTGGATATCTTTAGCATATTTAGCCGGATATTGTGCTGCTAATGGCAGAGTAATCGTCACTCAAGATACCTATTTGGAATGTGTTGTTGGTGTGAGTTATTGGCAGAAAGAACCAAAATCTGCACTGTTAATGCAATACAAACACATACCCGAAGTGATTTTGAAATTAGAGAAAAGTGGATATTCTAAGCAGTTTTGTAGACGGATGCTTTTGCAGAACGGTAAAGAAGTCAATTTGAAAGTTTTCTTGGGTGCTTTAAGAAGATGGCCTATGTCCGCTATCAAAATAGTAATTCCATTTTTGGCTTTGGTTAGCTTGTGTGCTTTCGATGTGATGGTTTCTAAAGAATTTGCTTTAGCAGAATCAAGTGAAATATCTACTCAAGAAGTGCGGAATTATAAGCAGTAAGCTATTAAATTCCTAATAAATATGTATCAAAAAGAGGAGGATTTACGACATGTTTAGTGCAATTAAACGCAAAATATTTACACTGTCTTCTGACTTTGAATATTACGTAGCCCGTTGGAAGCATAGCAGAAATCTGCCAGCATTAGAAGGAAGCGATCGCAACATCCTTAATGCTCTTAAAAAAGACGGCGTTTGCGTCACAACACTTGCAGATTTAGGGTTCGACTCTAGCTCCGAACTGCTGAAAGCTGCTTACCATCAATTGTCTCAGATAGAAAATCCCAACAACGACCATCTAGAGCAAAAGTTACCACAAATTTCCACAGTTACTGGTTTACCAGAATTTTATGCCTGGGGAATCGAGAAAAGACTTCTCAACATCATCGAAAATTATATTGGTCTTCCTGTTGCTTTTCATGGTGTACATTTACGCAAAGATTTCAATAATAAACATCAGTTTGGGACTCTGTTATGGCATAGCGATGCAGAAGACCGTCGAATTATCAAAATCATTATTTACTTAAATGATGTGGAAGAAAAAACTGGGCCTTTTGAATATATTCCCCGCTCTTTAACTTCCTTATTTAGTTGGAATTATTTTCAACTTTACTACAAACTCTGGAAGTCAGGCTATATGGGTATCGATGATGAACAAGTAAAACCAGTCATCCCCAAATCAGCTTGGAAATCTTGCCCAGGTCCAGCAGGTACTGTCATTCTTGTAGATACGAAAAATACTTTGCATCACGGCACAGTCCGCACAGAAGATCGGTCAACACTATTCTTGTGTTACACGACTAACCCTCCTGAAAGACCAGACCTCTGCACCCAATATTGGGATGATACTTATCCCAGAGCAGAGTTACGTTCTGCATCAGATGCAGTTAAAGTTTCAACTTAAAAACTTTCTCGCCAGAAGATTATCTAATTTAATTAACCGCAGAGGCACAGAGAACACAGAGGAAGAGAAAGAAAGGAGTTGTACCCGATAAAATTTCTAGATTACTGACACAAAATATTCTCTCAAACTCTCATCTCTCCGTGCCCTCTGCGGTAGCCTGCGGCAAGCCGCTATGCGTCTACGTTTATTTTCTTTACTCAACATTCATCTGAAAGGAATCATAATGATTTTCACCGAAACTGCACTCAAAGACGCATTCATTATTGATTTAGAAGAAAAGCCAGACCACCGTGGTTTTTTTGCTCGGTCTTTCTGCGCTCAAGAATTTGAAGCACACGGATTAAAGCCAACAGTTGCCCAATGTAACCTGTCTTTTAACTATAAAAAAGGCACTATCCGGGGAATGCACTATCAAATTCTGCCAGCAGCAGAAACGAAATTAATTCGCTGTACTAAAGGTGCTATCTATGACGTAATTATTGATATGCGTCCAGAATCTCCTAGCTTTTTATCACACATTGGTGTAGAGCTAACCCCAGAAAACCGCCGCGCTTTGTATGTTCCAGAAATGTTTGCTCATGGCTATCAAGCACTCACAGATGAGACTGAAGTTATATATCAAGTGGGCGAGTTTTACACGCCAGGCTATGAAAGAGGTTTACGCTATGACGACCCATTCTTTGCCATTGATTGGCCTCTAGATGTGACTGAAATATCTGAGAAAGATTTAAATTGGCCTTTGTTGAGAATGATGACTGTTGGCGGTACAGCTTCCAGATAACTATAGACTCTTTCTCTACACCAGGTGTTTCTCGTAGAACATACTGACTGCTTTCCATGAGGTAATACAATAATTAATTAGGGTAGAAATAAATGCCAAATAATCTTTTATCTCGTGTCGGTAATACTATCTCTTTTGTCTCCAAAAAAGTCCAAGCTCGAATCAATTACGCTAAGACTTTACAGGTTGTTTCTCTAAAGCCTAAACAGCCTTCCAAAGGAAATATACTTCTTTCTTATCGAATTGAACCATTCCTCCTAAAACCTGGTCAGCCAATGCCTAATGACCATACTTGGTACTGGGAAGTTTGGCAAATAGCTCAAACTTTTCTAACTTTAGGCTATAACGTTGATGTTATCCAATTTCACAATGATAAATTCGTTCCTCAAAAAGATTACGCATTTTTCATTGATATCCGTCATCGAATGGAAGCGCTTGCACCAAAACTGAATAAGGATTGCATCAAGATTTTCCACGTTGACATTGCGAATATGGTATTTCGCAATGCAGCAGAATGCAACAGACTTCTAGAACTACAACGGCGCAAAGGTATCACCTTAAAACCACAGCGATTTGAAGTTCCTAACTTGGGAATTGAATATGCCGATTGCGCGATAGTGTTGGGTAACGATTTCACAACTGATACATTCAAGTATGCCAATAAACCGATGTATCGCATTCCAATTTCTTCGCCTGTCGTTTATCCTTATCCCGACAAGAAAGATTTTGAAGCGGTAAGAAAGCGTTTTCTGTGGTTTGGTGGTAGTGCTTTAGTCCTCAAAGGATTAGATTTAGTTTTAGATGCCTTTGCCCAAATGCCAGAATACCAGTTAACCGTTTGTGGCCCGGTAAGTAATGACAAAGAATTTGAGCAAGCTTTCTATAAAGAATTGTACGAAACGCCTAACATCCATACTTATGGGTGGATTGATGTTAGTAGCCCTGACTTTATAGAGGTGACAAATAACTGTCTAGGGCTTGTTTATCCTTCCGTTTCTGAAGGGCAGTCAGGAGCAGTAATCAGTTGCTTGCAAGTCGGTTTAATTCCGATTTTGAGCTACGAATCTGGTGTAGATGTTCACGATTTTGGTGTGATTTTTGATAATCTTTCCGTTGACGAAATTAAGGCGAAAGTTAGAAGTATTTCCAATTTGTCTGTAGAAGACCTAAAGCTGATGTCTCGTCAGGCTTGGGAATATGCAAGAGCAAATCATACTAAAGAAAAGTTTGCCCAAGTTTACAGAAATGTTGTGGAGCAAATTATCGAAAATCACAGCCAGAAAAAACAGACTGCTTCTATAGCGTCTAGCAAAGAACCAGTTATTAGCCATAGCTAATTTTAATTCCCATGAAAATGTACTTAATATTTAGCCGTAAAAAATTATTAAGTGCAAGTTTATAGAGAATTTGTATCACAACCAACAGTTCCGAAAAGGAGTTTAGTTCATGATTATTATCGATCGCGCCTTACAAACCCGTGCAGCAGCAGGAAATCCTATCAAGGTGGGAATGATTGGTGCTGGTTTTATGGGTCGAGGAATTGCCAACCAAATTGTCAATTCAGTGCCAGGAATGGAGTTAGTTGCTATCTCCAATCGCCAGATTGATGCAGCTAAACAAGCTTATTCGGAAGCAGGAATTGAAGATATTCAAGTTGTTGCAACTGTCAGCGAATTAGAAGATGCGATCGCTAACGGTAAGTATGCAGTCACAGAAGACGCTAAGTTACTGTGTCGGGCTGAGGGCATCGATGCATTAATCGAAGTCACAGGTGCAGTGGAATTTGGCGCTCACATCGTTATGGAAGCGATCGCTCATTGCAAGCATGTGATCATGATGAATGCCGAACTCGATGGCACCATTGGCCCCATCCTGAAAGTCTATGCTGACAAAGCAGGTGTGATTCTCAGCGCCTGTGATGGCGATCAGCCAGGGGTGCAAATGAACCTCTACCGCTTTGTAAAAAGCATTGGTCTAACTCCGTTATTGTGCGGTAACATTAAAGGACTCCAAGACCCCTATCGCAATCCCACCACCCAGGAAGGATTTGCTAAACGTTGGGGTCAAAAGCCCCACATGGTGGCTAGCTTTGCCGACGGAACCAAAATTTCCTTTGAGCAAGCGATCGTTGCCAATGCCACAGGCATGAAAGTCGCCAAACGGGGAATGCTAGGATATGATTTCAACGGTTATGTCGATGAAATGGCCCATATATATGATGTTGAACAACTCAAAGAACTGGGCGGCATTGTCGATTATGTAGTTGGAGCAAAACCTGGCCCAGGCGTATATGTATTTGCCACTCACGACGACCCCAAGCAACAGCACTATCTCAACTTATACAAATTAGGCGAAGGCCCACTTTACAGCTTCTATACTCCTTATCACCTCTGTCATTTTGAAGTTCCCCTGTCCGTAGCGCGTGCTGTCCTATTCGGTGATGCGGTTATGTCTCCACTAGCAGGCCCGCGAGTAGATGTTGTCACCACTGCCAAAATCGACCTGAAAGCAGGAGAAACCCTAGATGGCATCGGTTACTACATGACCTACGGACAATGTGAAAATTCCCCCATCGTCCAACAGCAAAATCTTCTACCAATCGGTTTAGCTGAAGGGTGTCGCCTCAAACGAGATATTTCTAAAGATCAAGTCCTCACATACGAGGATGTAGAATTACCTGAAGGCAGACTCTGCGACCAACTAAGAACTGAGCAAAACACTTATTTCGCCTCAGAAAAAATCTTGGTAGCAGTTGGGTAATAGCTACAAATGAATCGGCTGTAGGGGCGTACAGCTAGTTGTACGCCCCTATATATTTGTCGCAAGAATTTCGTGAAGAGGATAGGAGCTATACTGCCAGACACTAAAGTTGTTGATAATAACTTGCTGGGGAGCGTTGAAATAAACCTGATCGAAACTTTAGGTCAAATTCATGAAAATTGCTCTAGTCCATGATTATTTAACCCAGCGAGGTGGGGCAGAGCGTGTGTTTGAACTGCTTTGTAAGCGCTATCCCGAAGCAGATATTTTCACATCTCTGTACGATCCACAAAAAACTATTGATCTAGGCGATCGCATAGTCAACACAACCTTTTTACAAAAGATACCTGGTGCAGCAAAATATTTCAGGTCAATGGCTCCTCTATATTTTCCTGCCTTTCGTGCCTTGGATCTGCAAGACTACGATTTAATTATTAGCAGTAGCACAAGCTTCGCCAAAGCAGTGCGAAAAAATCCCAATGCCCGCCACATTTGCTTTTGCCATAATGTCACCCGTTTCTTATGGGATACAGCAACTTATTTAAGAGAGTACGGTGACTATAGATATTTTGCTCCTTTAATCGAACAAATATTTCAAGTAATGAGAAAGGTAGACCTGAAATATGCACAGGAGCCTGACCTTTACATTGCTAATTCTAGTGTTGTTGCCCGCCGTATTGAAAATATTTATGGCAAAAAGGCAATGATGGTAAACTATCCAATTGATACTAGTAAATTTCTTTTTTGCGATATAAAAGAAGAATATTATCTGACCTCAGCCCGGATGATCAGCTATAAGCGCCTTGATATAATAGTCGAAGCTTTTAATTGGCTAGGATGGCGATTATTAATATCAGGTGATGGGCCGGAACAAGGACGGTTAAAATCCAAAGCATTAAAAAATATTGAGTTCTTGGGACACGTAAGTGATAGAACCCGCAAAGACTTGTTTTCCAAAGCCAAGTCTATTATTGTCGCAGCCTTAGAAGACTACGGATTAGTTCCAGTAGAGGCTAATGCTAGCGGCACACCAGTTATCGCTTATGGAGCAGGTGGAGTATTAGATACTCAAATACCAGGTGAAACAGGAGTCTTTTTTAAAAGGCAAACACCCGAATCTCTACAAATTGCATTACTAGAAGCCAATGGCATTTCTTGGAATTACGATCGCATCCGTAATCATGCAGTAGCAAACTTTTCAGAGAATGCCTTCTTTAGTAAAGTTGAGCAAATTCTTAATCAAGCTTGTGGCGTGCATCAAATCTTCATTTGAGCAAGTAGTTATTAGTCATTAGTCATTGGTCATTAGTCATTAGTTCTTGTTTTTTGGTATATACCTCACTTTAAATGTGAACAGAAAAACTTTCTAATATCAGACTAATTCAAATCATGTTCTTTATAGGCGTGGTATCTCAAGGAATAATGACTCTTGGTTGCGGTTTGATTTCGTAATCTCTTGCCCCTATAAGATTACCTATTTATTTTTCTCTTTCCTCCTTGGCGGTTCGTAAAACAAATAGGTATTCTTTGGAGAATCTCTTAGCGTAAGTCTTGAAGACAAGGATAATAAAAGTGGTTCAAAGTAGTCTAAATCCTCATATAACTCCAGCTTCTGAAACTGAACCAAGCTACGGACAATTGTTTGCCGTATTTGTGCGAAGATTTCCTTGGTTCCTAGCAGTATTAATTACTTCTATTGCTATTGCAGGCATGGTAACTTTTAAAACCAAACCAACTTATAAAAGTTCCATGCAACTGCTAGTAGAACCTAACTATCAAGGTAAAACAGAAGGGGCGGGGTTAGACAACCAATTTACCGACTCTAATGTAGTTATAGATACTGCAACCCAGCTTAACTTGATGCAGAGTTCGGGACTCATCCAAAAAGCAGTTGATAAACTTCAGTCAGATTATCCAGATATAAGTGTAGCTGAGATTAAATCTTCCTTAGTCTTAACCCAATTAAGGAGCAAAGAAGATAATGTCGCTACTAAAATCTTTCAAGTTGAATACACTGCTGGAGATCCAGAAAAAACACAAAAAGTTCTGGGCGCAATTCGACAAGTTTATGTAGAATATAACAAACAACAACAGGATTCGCGTTTACAAAAAGGTCTGCAAATTATCAGAGAGCAGTTAAGTAAAGCCAGTGAAGAAGTAAACGCGGCTGAGACAAACCTCCAAAGGTTTCGCAGAAATCAGAACTTAATTGATCCAGAGTCACAAGCCAAAGCTATTGAAACAGCTTTAAATAATATTGCCCAAGAAAGACAGACAACTCGTGCCCAGTATGGCGAAGCATTAGCACGCCAAAAATCTTTAGAAGAACAACTTAACCGTTCTCCTCAAAATGCTCTAGTTGCTTCTCGTCTGAGTCAATCTACTCGCTATCAAGGCTTACTAAACGAAATTCAAAAAAGCGAACTGGCATTAGCACAGGAACGCTTACGCTTTACAGATGAAACTCCGAGTGTGCAAAAGCTCAAAGAACAGCTTAAAAGCCAGAAGGAATTATTGCAACAAGAGGTAGGAAGAACTTTAGGCGAAAAGTCTGCTGGTGCATTCACGAATGGAGACTCTCTTCTCGAAAAAGGACAGCTTGGCCAAATTGATCTCAGCCTAGCTGGTCAGCTAGTAGAAACGCAGACAACTATAGTTGCTTTAACTGCTCGCGATCAAACTTTGGCCCAGAAAGAAAACGAGTTGCGTTTTGAAATCAAACGCTTCCCGCCTCTTTTAGCTTATTACAATCGGATGCTACCGCAGTTACAATTTAGTCGTGAAAGGTTAGAGCAGCTTTTAAGAGCAGAACAGCAATTACGGCAAGAACTTTCTAAGGGTGGATTTAATTGGGAAGTTGTGGAAGAACCTCAAAAAGGTGGACAATTAGGCCCCAATCTCCAACAGAACTTGTTGTTAGGTGCTGTGGTTGGGTTTATGTTAGGAGGCATTGTTGCCTTTATTCGAGAATCTGCTGATGATGCAGTTCACACCACTGCTGAGTTGGAGAAGCAAATGGCCATGCCGTTGTTGGGAACAACTCCCAAATTACCGCCAGCCAAACCCAGAGAATCAATGATCAAGTTGCCCTTTGGTAAGCCAGAAGTTCTTGCCCCCTGGACAATTCAGGTATTGCAATCTCCACCGCGTTGGGAATCGCTGGATCTGATTTACAAAAACATTGAACTTTTAAATACTGTTGCTAACTTGAAATCTTTGATGATTACCTCAGCTTTACCTGATGAGGGTAAGTCAGCTTTGGCGTTGGGTTTGGCGATGAGTGCTGCCCGTTTACACAAAAGGGTACTGCTGATTGATGCCAATTTACGCGATCCCAGTCTGCACGAACAACTGAATCTTCCTAATGAACAGGGGCTTTCAACTCTACTGGCTAGTGATGCAACTCTACCCAACCAGATTAGTCTTCAATACTCAGGTTCCGCCTACATCGATATTATGACTGCTGGTCCCAGACCTGCTGACCCAGCTAATCTGTTGAGTTCCCCTCGGATGATGGAATTAATGGCAGCATTTGAGGAAAACTATGATTTGGTACTCATAGACGCTCCCCCAGTTCTCGGTTTGGTGGATGCTATGCTTACCGCATCATCTTGTCGTAGTGTGGTCATGGTGGCAAGTATTGGTATTGTGACGCGAAGTCAGCTTCATCAAGCTACAGCCATGCTGAGTAAGTTAAATCTGATTGGGGTTGTAGCTAATGGGGTCTCAAACTCTAGTAGTAATTACGTACCTTATATCAAACAACAGCAATTAGCTCTGCGCCAAGCTGTAGAAAAATAGTTAGTACGGCTACGATAGATCCCCGACTTATTTAAGGAGTTGGGGCTATTCCTGACAATTCAGGTCATGTGGAAAAGCCCACAAAGACCTAACCCCCTAACCCCCTTCCCGTGTCGGGAAGGGGGAAAATTCAAAGTCTCTCTCCTTTTAGGAGAGAGAAATAGAAGTAAGGTTTTCCAAATACCGTGAAAAGTCAGGATCTATTCATATTAAATACAACACGTAGGGTGGCACAGCTGTGCTACCCTACGTTTTTTATAAACAAAATTTAATTTTATTGCGCTCAGGAAAATTTCAGTATATTTATGCTATCTTTATGGGTTATCAGAGAAATCACTGGCTCTTTAAAGAGTAAATAAAGAATTTATTTGAGCGATCGCTATTTCTACATACTCTTATATTCTAGAGATTAAAGCACCTTCATAAAGGCTAGAAGATAACAGGGGACTGGTTTTGTTAAATATATCGATACAATAAACATCTCGGTGCAATTAAACATCGATATAGATTCATGGGTAATTTGCCTCTACACTTTTCTACTGTCAGTAGTTACCGGAAAATACTGATTGCTCATGAATATTGATAGTAACGTTGATTTGTACACCTCTACACCAGCAGAATTCTGAGTGGCAAATAGCAATAACATATTTTGCCCTCAATTATCTCCAACTTTTTGGACTGACACAAGATTCGGATTTGGGTCTTTGGCATTAATAGCCTTTGATAACGCCTCAGCAATTCACTCCTGTATAAACCCAAAGACATTATGACAACTTCAATAATTCCAACTCTAGAGAATTTATATGATGTAACCCAGGAACACCAAGATAATCATGGGTACTGCACACTCCAATGGCGACGGGGTAAGCTGTTAGTGAAGCCGCTTGGACGAGTTAAACAACCATATTTGCCTTCATTAAATAGTAAGCGATCGCTAGTAGAATGCTTAGAACATTCTCCGGTAAGTTTGGTAAGCATAGATCCCAAACTGGGTGAGGCTTTGCTCAGATTTTGGGCAGATGCATGTGAAGAAGCTCAAAAACCAATATTCCTAAGCATATCCGCTAGCAATAAACTGCCTAACCAACCCTTCAGACAAGTACAGCGACTCATTGATTGGATTGCTGCTTTGGTGTTGCTGCTATTAGTAAGTCCAGTCATGTTGGGATTGGTTGTGTTAATGCAGGTTTACTCGCCAGGGTCAGTTTTTTGTCGTGAGTGGCGTGTTGGAGAACGGGGTAAATTGTTTCGGGCAATGAGGTTTCGCACGCAAAACACCACACCGTTAGGGCGTTGGATGGGTAAATCCAGTCTCAATAATTTGCCCCAGTTATTTAACGTGCTGCGGGGTGACATGAGTTTAACCGGATCTCGTTGTTGGACTTTAGAAGATGCAGTACAGCTAAATAAATTACCAGAAATTAAAGCTTCGTGGGAAGTAGAAGCACAGTCTCACCTGTTACATCTAGATAGCCAAACACTGTAATTTATCTGTGCGGTAATTGATGGTTTCATCTACCGCACTGAGGCTAAAGCAAAAATTGGTTGCGTAGCATCTATACCGGTCTATCTACCTTGCCAAACTATTATTATAAAATCCATGCATTTCCAACTTCCTGATAAACTTCGTAGTTTGCTTAAAGCTTCTAGCTTCTGGCAGGATAACTATTTGATATTGCGAGAATTTAAACACTTTCGCAAGATTGTAATTTTAGCTCTGATATTCTCAATTCTGGCGGCAACTTTTGAAGGTGTAAGTATTGGTTTTTTACTGACATTTTTGCAAAGCTTAACTAGTCCCGACGCTAAACCTGTCCAAACAGGAATAGAATGGTTTGATAATTTAGTATTGGGGGCGAATACATCGGCAATTAATCGCCTATACCGAGTATCTTCGCTGATTTTATTGAGTACTTGGTTACGTGTTGCCTTCAATTATTTTGGACAAGTCTATACTGAATTATCTCAACTGCATTTTGGCGATCGCTTACGTAAGCAAATTTTTGAACAGTTACAATCCTTATCGTTAGGTTACTTTGCCAAAACTCGTTCTGGTGAACTAATTAACACAATAACCACAGAAATTGAAAGGATAAGACAAGGTTTTAGTGGCGCAGCCTTTTTAGTGACTAGGGGAATCACAACTCTTGTCTACTTAATCTCAATGTTTTTGATATCATGGCAACTGACTGTGATTTCAGCATTACTTTTTACACTTTTAGGTGTAGGGTTATCTAATCTGAATGCCAGAGTCAGAGAATCAAGTTTTGGCATGACAACTGCTAATGCTAATTTTACATCAACAGCCATAGAATTTATTAATGGCATTCGCACGGTTCATTCCTGTGGTACTCAAGAATTTGAGCGCCGGCGTTACTACAAAGCTAGTGACAAGGTAGTAAGTACTACAACTAAAGTTGTATTCACTTGGACACTTGTCAAGCCAATTGCCGAAGGGGTAGCTACTACGGTGTTGGTCGGAATGATTATTTTGGCATTCACTAGCCTGGTGAGCAATGGAACGCTACAAGTTGCTTCTTTGCTAACATTTTTCTTTGTGCTATTTCGCTTCATCCCGTTTGTTCAAGATATTAATGGCACACGAGCATTCCTCAATACTCTACATGGCTCGGCAGACAACATTAAAAATTTGCTAAAAAGTGATGATAAAAATTATTTTCAGGATGGAACACTTAAGTTTAAAGCTTTAGAAAGGGCAATAAATTTAGTATCTGTAGATTTTGGCTACGATGACAAAAATATAGTGCTGCATAATATTACTCTAACCATTGAAAAGGGGAAAATGACTGCATTAGTTGGAGCATCTGGTGCTGGAAAAACAACTCTTGCTGATTTAATTCCCCGATTTTACAATGCTACAGAAGGAAATATTTATATCGATGAACTTGATATCCGACTGTTTGAAATTAACTCTTTCCGTCGTCAAATAGCTGTCGTCAGTCAGGATACTTTTATCTTCAATACTGATGTTTGGCAAAATATTGCTTATGGTACTCCCCAAGCCACTAATGAGCAAATTCAAGAAGCTGCTAAACTAGCCAATGCACTGGAATTTATTTTAGAAATGCCCGAAGGTTTTAATACCCAATTGGGAGATCGGGGTGTTAGATTATCTGGAGGACAAAGACAGCGAATTGCTATCGCACGGGCTCTACTAAGGAACCCAGAAATTTTGATTTTGGATGAAGCAACTAGTGCCTTAGATTCTGTATCCGAGCGCTTGATTCAAGATTCATTAGAAAAGCTATCTGTTGGTAGAACAGTAATTGCGATCGCTCACCGTCTTTCTACTATTGCTAAAGCCGATAAAGTCGTAGTGTTGGAAGCAGGGCGGATAGTAGAACAGGGCAAATATCAAGAATTACTCGGACGTAAAGGTAAGCTTTGGGAATATCACCAGATGCAATACTATAATTCGTAATTCGTAATGGGCTACGCCCCGCTACGCTCTAAGCAAAGCTATGCCACAAGCTTTACGTAATTCGTAATTCGTAATTTACAAAATATAAATTACGAATTCATTCCCTACTCAATTATTTATATAACTAGGAAAAATAAATGGTAAATCTAGGCTATCACACGGCTAAAATTCAGGGTAAATTTAATCGCTCCCTATATAAAGCAGCCCTTTCTCAAATTGTTAGCATCCCGATAAAACAAACTCGACAAGTTCCGGTAAGTGTCTATGCCTTATCATGTGAACGCGATTTACCAGAACAAGTAGCAAGTATTCGCTCATTCATTCGTCATGTCGGCATTCCAGATACATTTACTATAGTTTCTGATGGCAGTTACACTGAGTCTAGTTGTAATTTACTCCGCCGCGTCCATCCTTGCGTTAAGGTAATACTTTTACAAAACTTCCTAAGAACGGATTTACCTCAATGTGTTCTTGATTATGCCCAACTGCATCCAATGGGCAGAAAATTGTCGGCATTAATGTCAATTCCTGTTAATGGAACTACGATTTACACTGATTCAGATATTTTGTTTTTCCCCGGCGGGATTGACTTAATTGATTTGAGTAAATCGGACGATAAATATTCTCTTTATCTACCTGATTGTTCTATGTCACTAGATGAGCGAATTATTTATGATGATTCTGATAAATCAAATCCAGTAAATGGTGGTTTTATATTATTTAGGCATGATTTTGACTGGAGTTTTGCTATTGAACGTTTAGCAAATCTTCAAGAAGCTCCTACTTATTTTACCGAACAAACAGTTGTTCATTTGACAATGCACTACAATCATGGTGAGCCTTTATGCACAAAAAAATATGTTCTCAATGTAGAAGATCAGTTTATCTATCCAGATAAATCTGCAAGTAAAAACATTGCTCTCAGGCATTATGTGAGTGATGTAAGACACAAATTCTGGTTTAACGTTGGCATATAAGTTGATGAACTTAAGCCTCTATTTAGATGAGGAATGCAATTAGTAAGAACGTAAAAAAATGGTGGTTAATGCTTAACTCAATCAATGATGCCAAGCGAAATGATGAACAATTGCACAGGGGTATTTTTGAAAAAGACCTGATTTATCAATGCTCCAATTTTGATGTAGGTGAGGGTGGAGGTGTTGAAACTTATTTAGCTTCTCTGTTTGAACATCGACCACCTGAAGTTAGCGATCGCGTGATCAGATCGCTTAATAATGTTGACCAAAGCCAATTTAAGTTGCTGCACCTCCACAGCCCAGATTTACTTTTGCAGCTTACAGGCGAGTGTCCTACGGTTTTCAGCGTTCATAATCACTCATTGTACTGTCCTAGTGGCACGAAGTATTTAGCTGGGCAGCGAACAATCTGCGATCGCAACTTCTCTTACTTAGGTTGTACCTGGGGTAAATTAGCAGATAAATGTGGTACCCGTAAACCGTTAAGAACTCTTAAAGAACTTCAAATTACTCATCAGTTATTAGATGCCTTAAAAAAGGTAAAAATAACTTTTGTTGCTAATAGCGAATACGTGCGTCAAGAGTTGATTAAAAACGGTGTAAACTCTGAGAAGATTGTAACGTTACACTGTGGTATTTCTATACCAAAAATAACAACTGCACCCTTAAGTTTAGATATCCATCAAAATCATAGAATTTTGTTTGTTGGTCGCATTGTTTCTGACAAAGGTTTGGAATGGTTACTTAAAACCTTAATACATACTAATCCGCAGATTAAACTTGATATTGCAGGTGAAGGCTGGGAACGACCACGATTAGAAAGGTTAGCAAATACACTCGGATTAAGTGACCGAATTACTTGGCATGGTTGGTGCGATCGCAACACATTAAATAACCTTTACGAACAGTGTTTTGCAGTCATCTTTCCTAGCGTTTGGCCTGAACCCGCGGGTCTTGTAACTCTAGAAGCATACTCTCGTTATCGACCTGTGATCGGTAGTGCAGTCGGTGGGATTCCAGAACATTTACGAGATGGAGAAACGGGTATTCTTGTTCCAGGCAATGATATCAAAAAGCTGGCTGATGCTATTCATGATTTGTATGGAGATTATCAAAAAAGCCGAAATATGGGCGAACAAGGTCATGCTTTATTAATGAAAGAATTTACCATGAATGCTCATGTAAATAATCTCCAAACAATTTATGCAAAAACAATAGCTGAATTTCCTTCTAGAGCGAAAAAAATATATAGCATTCCTCAAGTGAAATAAGCTTAGTTTGGTATAGCAAATTGTCCATCTTTTACCTATGAAATATAAAGGAACAAACTATGTCATCGTCTCAAGAATATCAACAGCCTTTAGTTAGCGTTATTATCCCCACCTATAATAGACCAGAGTATCTCAAGCAAGCGATCGCTAGCGCTGTTAAACAAACTTATCAAAATATCGAAATTATTGTTTCTGATAATTGTAGTCCAGAAAATCCCCAAGAACTTGTGGCATCTTTTGGTGATTCACGCATTAGATTTTGGCGACATCAGCAAAATGTGGGTATGATTGCTAATCAGCAGCATGGCTTCAAGATGGCGCAAGGTAAATATGTTGCTAGTCTTCATGATGATGATATCTGGAATGAAGATTTTTTAGCAAAGCTACTACCAGCTCTAGAAGCAAATTCTGAGTTAATTCTCGCTTTTTGCGATCAATATATCATAGATGCAGATAGCATAATTAATAATGCTGGAACTGAAGAAAATACACGCGGTTATAAGCGAGACAAACTAGCAAAAGGAATTCATCAACCTTTTTACAAAATTGGATTGGTAGATAAAAGCATACCTACTGCTGCATCTTGTGTGATTCGTAATAATATTATCGATTGGGATAGTATGCCCTCAGAAGTTGGCGGAATGTGGGATTTATATTTAACTTATCTCTGTTGTATATCTGGTTATGGTGCTTACTATTATCCAGAAAGATTGACGCGATATCGTGCCCATGAGCAAACTGACACTATGCTCAGTGGGAGTCGAGATATGCAGGCAAAAATCCGCAAAGCTAAAAGCGAAATGTTTTGTTATCAAGTCTTTATGGAAGACGCTCGTTTACAAGAATTTAAGACTTACTTTCAACAGAAATGGTTAGAAGCTAATACCACTTTAGGAATTGGTTTACTACGAAGTGAACAGATAGCCGCAGCACGTCCTTATTTTTGGCAGGCGTTGAATAAACAAAAATTTGATGTGCGAACTTTAGCGGCGCTAAGTCTTAGTTTTACTCCGCGTTTTTTCGCAGACAAATTAATAGAAATCTCTAAATAGTAGAGCAATTCTGTCTGAGTTTTGTAACATATTTTTTAACGAACCGCATAGACGCAAAGCGGTGAGGGGGTCGCAGTCTTCTCTACGAGACGCTGCGCGAAGGCGGTTCCCGTCGATTGCGTTAGCGCAGCGTTAGCGACGTTAGTCACCCCCGAACCCGATAGCGTAGCGTTAGCGACAAAGGAGCGTCAGGGCTTCCCGCAGGGTAGGACACAAAAGACGCAAAGGACGCAAAGAGAAAGATTATTTTAAATTGTCTCTTTGCGCCTCTCTGTGAGGTTTTATTATTAAGGAAGGTGATAGATGAAGCTCTGTATTGTTACTCATAAAATCAAAAAAGGTGATGGTCAGGGGCGGGTAAATTACGAAGTAGCTCAAGAAGCAATTCGTCGTGGTCATAACCTGACATTATTAGCCAGTGAAGTTGCACCAGAACTAGAAGATAATGGTCAAGTTAATTGGATTAGAATTCCAGTCAAAGACTATCCCACAGAATTTGTGCGGAATTTCATATTTGCTCAAAAAAGCGCAGATTGGTTACGTCAACATCGCTCTAAAATTGATTTAGTTAAAGTCAATGGAGCAATTAATCTGGCTGCGGCTGATGTGAATGCTGTACATTTTGTCCATAGTTCATGGTTGCGATCGCCTGTTCATATTTCCCGCAACCGCCGAGATTTGTATGGTTTCTATCAATGGCTATTTACGGCTTTTAATGCCCGTTGGGAAAAACAGGCTTTCCAAAAAGCGCAGGTTGTCGTAGCGGTATCCGAAAAGGTAGCGCAGGAATTAGTTAACATTGGTGTGCCGCGTTCTCGCATTCGCGTAATTATCAATGGTGTTGATTTAGAAGAGTTTGCTCCTGGCCCAAGCAATTGCCAAAAATTAGGTTTACCGGAGAATGTCACCCTAGCACTGTTCGCTGGAGATATCCGTACACCCAGAAAGAACTTAGATACGGTGCTGCACGCCTTAGCGAAAGTTCCCGATTTACATTTGGTGGTGGTGGGACACACCCAAGGTAGCCCTTTCCCAGAATTAGCAGCATCTTTAGGGTTAAGCGATCGCGTGCATTTTGTAGGATTTCGCCGTGATATCCCCCAAATTATGCAAGCAGTAGATTTATTTGTTTTTCCTTCCCGATACGAAGCTTGCAGCCTCGTATTGTTAGAAGCACTTTCTTCAGGACTGCCAGTAATTACTGCCACAGCCACCGGGGGCGGAGAGTTGGTGACACCAGAATGTGGCATAGTCTTATCCGACTCAGATGATATTGATGCTTTGGCTGTGGCGTTGATTTCCTTGGTGAGCGATCGCCCGTTGATGCAGCAAATGGGCAAAGCAGCTCGCTTTGTGGCAGAACAACATAGCTGGACTATTATGGCACAAACTTATGTGGATCTATTCGAGGAGTTAAGCAAGAATGCGGAACACCGTTCTGATACCGACTTATCGCCGTCCACAAGACCTATCACGCTGCCTTTTGGCGCTACAGGAGCAAACTAAATCGGTTGATCAGGTGATAGTGGTTGTCCGCGATACGGATGCAGAAACTTGGGAATTTCTAGCGCAATTAAACGCGCCCAATCTGCCATTGCATACTGTGAAAGTCACACAACCGGGGGTAGTAGCAGCTCTCAACGCCGGACTAGCAGCAGTGGAAGGTGATATTGTTTCCATTACTGATGATGATGCTGCACCTCACCCAGATTGGTTAGAGCGCATCGCCGCTTACTTTACCTGTGATAGCTGCCTCGGCGGACTTGGCGGGCGTGATTGGATATACCACGGCAGCAAATTAGAAGACGAATCCCGCCCAGTAGTGGGACAGTTGCAATGGTTTGGGCGAGTGATTGGCAACCATCACCTGGGAGTGGGAGAACCCCGTGAAGTCGATATTCTCAAGGGCGTAAACATGAGTTTTCGTACCCAAGCAATCGGACAATTGCGCTTTGACGAGCGGATGCGCGGTACAGGAGCGCAGGTACATTTTGAAATGGCATTCACTCTGACATTAAAACGGGCTGGTTGGAAGATAATTTATGACCCTAATGTTGCTGTAGATCACTATCCAGCACAACGTTTTGATGAAGATCAGCGAAATAATTTTAATGAAATTGCCTTTATTAATTTAGTCCATAATGAAACCTTAATTTTATTAGAGCATTTGCCATTTATCCGCCGGATTGTATTTTTATTCTGGGCAGTAGTTGTAGGTACATGCGATAGCTTGGGTTTCGTCCAATGGCTGAGATTTTTACCTAGCCAAGGACAGTTGGCAGGTAAAAAATTGCTTGCATCCTGGCGTGGACGTTGGCAAGGATATAAACAATTCAAAATTCAAAATTCAAAATGAATTCAATTTCTTCTTAGTTTTAGTTCCCAGTTAGAACCTGGGAATTAAGACGGGTGGGCTGCTGTCTCCAGAGAGCCAGTAATCCAAAATCTAAAATCTAAAATCTAAATTTAAATGAATTCTAGACAGATACTTTTCAATAGTTTTTTACAAGAAACCTATTCTCCTGAAGAGCGATCGCAACAGGGTTGGATGGTGATCGCAGGCTTTATATTACTGACTGTAGCTTGCTATTTTGCTGGTGCTACTGCTGCATTGCGCCTAATTTATCCGGTGATGGCTTTAGTAGTAGCTATATTTTTATACTTGCGGCATCCCATTCTCTACATCAGCTTTACCTGGTGGATCTGGTTTCTCACGCCCTTAGCTACCCGCTTAGTTGACTATCGGGTGGGCTGGGACGCTACCCGTCAGATGCTCATAGCACCCTATTTGGTAGTGTTTGTCACCATCGCAACATTCTTACGACACTTTCCCCGCGCCTTACCTCAAGGGGGCTTACCGTTTGTTTTGGCTTTTATTGGAGTCTTCTATGGCTTTTTAATCGGTCTGATTTATAACCCACCAATCCCTGTAGCACGCGGGCTGATGGATTGGCTCAGTCCGATTATTTTCGCTTTTCACTTATTTATAAACTGGCGAGATTATCCCAGTTATCGCCAGAATATTCAGCGAACATTTCTCTGGTCTGTGTTAATTTTAGGAGCTTATGGCGTATATCAATTCGTCGTTGCTCCTGAGTGGGATAGGTACTGGCTCATACAATCAAAACTATTTATGAGTTCTGGAAACCCTGTACCTTTCGGAATGCGCGTCTGGAGTACATTGCACTCAGTCGGCCCCTTTGGTTCCGTTATGCAAGCTGGGTTGCTGTTGTTATTTACCAGTTCAGGAAACTTAATTTTTCCTGCTTCAGTTGTTGGTTACTTGTCCTTCCTGTTGACACAAGCACGTACTAATTGGGGGGGCTGGCTATTAGGAATAATTATGATCGTGGGTTCAGTCAAAACCCGGATTCAAATGCGCTTAATCATCATAATTGTGGTGATGGCAATTTGTGTTGTGCCATTGACAACCATCGAGCCAATTGCTGGGGTTGTAGCAGCCCGTTTACAAACTTTTTCTAATCTTGAAGAAGATAACAGTTTTAAAGATAGATCGGGAAGTTATGACAAAAACCTTGGTTTAGCCCTTTCTAATGGTTTAGGTAATGGGTTAGGAAATATTTGGAAAGTTAATGAAAAAACTGGTCAAATTGAAGTAGTGGTAATTGATAGTGGCATTTTAGATATGTTTTTCACCCTTGGTTGGTTTGGAGCTATCTTTTATATGGGTGGATTAATTTTCTTAATTATTAGTGTCAGCAGCTATGGGGAAGGTCGTTTCGATAGTTTTATCAGTGCTGCCCGCGCTATTGGTATCAGTTCTTCTGCACAGCTAATTATTGGTAGCGGCATGTTAAGTGTGGCAGGGATGATTCTTTGGGGATTTTTAGCTATGGCTATGGCAGGACATAAATACTATCAACATCAAAAGAATTATGAATAAATACGGAAATATTTGACTGGATGCGAATTATATTTTGTCGTTAGTTAAAAAACAAAATCTTACAACTTAAATAGGATTGATATAGATTATGAAAGCAATTATTGTAATGCCACTAGCCGAGCAACGAGGTGGCGGTGAAATGATGCTTTGGGATTTGGTGCAGCAAGGGCGTAATGCTGGTGTTGATTGGCTGGTGATATTTTTAGAAGACGGCCCGATGGTTGAGCAAGTAAAGTCCCTTGGCATTGATGCGCGAGTTGTAGAAAGTGGACGTTTACGCCAAATCCACCGTTTTATTGCTGCCGTTTTTCGGATAGCTGCGATCGCCCGCCGCGAACGTGCAGATATAATTGTCAATTGGATGTGGATCACGCATATATCTGGAGGTTTGGCGGCGATGCTGGCAGGTTTACCTGCTGTATGGTATCAGCTAGAAGTACCTAGTGACAAAACTTGGTTGGTACGAATCGCTACTTTAATCCCAGCCCGTGCAATTATCACTCTCTCCCAAGATGGCAAGCAAGCACAGGCAGAGATTTGGCCCCACAGACCAACACCTTTGGTTTATCCTGGTGTTGCACTAGACCGATTTGAGCCTAATGCTTTGCCAACTCCAGAAGAAGCACGGCGAAAACTGGGCTTACCTTTACACGGGCCGTTGATTGGAATTGTTGGACGATTGCAACGATGGAAGGGAATGCACGTACTGGTGCAAGCGATGCCCAAAATTTTACAGAAGTATCCTGATGCCCATTGTGTAGTGGTTGGCGGTAAGCACGATTTAGAACCGGATTATGAGGACTTCTTAAAAGCAGAAATTGCAACCTTGGGCTTGAAAAAGCAAGTAATTATGGCTGGGCTACAGCGTAATATCCCGGAGTGGGTGCAGGCAATGGATGTATTCGTCCATGCATCAGATAAAGAGCCGTTTGGAATTGTGATTATTGAGGCGATGGCGCTGGGTAAACCTGTGATTGCTGGTAATGCAGGCGGCCCGACGGAGATTATTACTGATGGCATGAATGGATTATTAACACCTTATGGTGATGCAGAGAAATTAGCGATCGCAATTCTCCGCTATCTTGACGAGCAAGAATTTGCCCAAAGTGCCGGAGTAGCTGCCAGACAACGCGCCCTCGATTTCTCAACGCAGAATTATGCTCAAAACTTTATTAGTGTACTTCGTTCTGCTAAGGCTTGATCCTCAATACTGGCAAGGGGAGAAGAGAAGCTGTTCTTGAGAGAAGAATTAATTACTGAACAATAACCCTCTTACCTCTCCTTGCCCCCTGCCCCCTGCTCCCCTGCCATCAAAGCGTTCGCGTAGCGTCCCGCAGGGATGGGATCTTTTTTTAATTGGAAGCCCCTTTATCCTTGCTCTTTGAATACTTGAGCTACTAGGAACACCAAAGCTGCTGTACCAGCGATCGCACCCCACTGGAGAACCGGATTTTTATCTAGCCAGTCGGAAACACTAGGTATAACTAAGTGACCATAATCTCCGTTAACTCTGTCGTCTTCAGCAACAGGTTGGTAAAAATTATTTGATGCATCTTCAGACTTAGGCTCAGAAGTATGTAGTAAATTGAAGCCGACGAGCAGTAACAGTGAATCTACTAATGATGGTGAGACGCGCTGTAGCAAATCTAATATTTTAGCTATATCCCCAACCAAAAAGTCACGAGTTCGATGTTCGGCTGTATAGAGGATAGCATCAGCTACAAGTTTAGGCTCGTAGTAAGGTGGTATCCCGGTAGGCTTTACGCCCAATTTCGTCAGACCATTGTTCCAGAAGGGAGTGTTAATCACTGCTGGCTTCACACTTGTGACACTGATAGGCCATTTTTCATGTTGCAACTCAAGGCGCATGGCTTCGATAAAGCCCTCGACCCCGTGCTTGGCTGCCGAGTAAGCACTTTGATAGGGGAGCGATCGCCTACCTTCCATTGAAGAGACATGGATCAATGCCCCCCGTCCCTCACGCTTCAGATGGGGTAGTGCCGCCATTGCACCATACACCTGTCCCATGAGATCGACATCAATGACATGCTTAAACTCTTCTGGTGTTGTATTGTCGAAAGTGGCAAAGATGCCGATAGCAGGGACATGTACCCATGTATCGAGCCGCCCGTAGACTTCCACAGTTTTATCTGCGATCGCCTTTACTTGGTCAAATACTTCCACATCAGCTACGTAATAAGTTGCCTCGCCGCCAAAGCTGCGAATCTCCTCCACTAAAGACTTTAGCTTTAACTCACCGCGAGCGGAGACTACCACTTTTGCCCCGCGTCTAGCAAACTCAAGAGCTGTGATCCGTCCGATACCACTGGAGGCTCCAACGACGGAAACAACCTGCTGATTGATTGGCTTTAATTGCATAAGTGTTACTCCTTAAAAGGGATTGGGTATTAGGGAAGAGGTTACAGATGATAGGGAAGATTCCATGCCTCCAGCAAGTACCATTTCAGCATCACCAGAACGAATTGCACTAACATTGTTAATAGCACTCATCATTCCCGATGAACACACCATATTTACTGCATATCCGTTCACCTTCTGCGGAATTCCAGTTTTAAAAGCTGCTTGACGAGGTAATGACTGTCCATGTCCGGCGTTAAGTACATTACCAAAAATATACAAGTCTAAAGCTTCTCCTGATACTCCCGCTCGTTCCAAGGCTGCACGCATAGCGATCGCACCTAAGTCTACTGGAGACAAATCTGCTAAGACACCTCCAAACCTACCAAGCGGTGTGCATACTGCTGAGACAATATAAGTTTCTTCCATACTTCTCATCACGTTAGTAAATTAAAAATTGAAAATAATAAAATAAATGATAAGTAATTTTTTAAATAAATTCCTATTTATACTCTTGCTAATAATTGTTTTTAATTCAATGATTTCTTTTGCAAAATCCAGTGTATTTCAAAAACAAAGTTAATCTACTTAACAATAATTTACAATAATATTTTCAGCAATAAATCAATCTTTAGAAGTAAATAATGGTATAGTCGTCCACCCAAAGAAAGGACATTACATTAAACAATTTTGTATATTAAAATACAAACATTTGAGAAAGCGAATATTTTATTCTCACGCCTTCAGCCAATCGGCAATCGTTAGCGGTAGGTCTTTTTGAACTTTTATCCAAATATCTGCCAGCACTAACTGATAGTCAAAGCTAGCTTGGGATAGCTGAATTAAGGCATCAAATGTTTTTAGGAGTTGGCTGATTTCACAGGTATGCTGCTGTGTACCCATCAGATTTACTCCGTTATTTTTCCTAAGATAATCTGCACAATAATCGCTATAGGAATTCGTTAAAAATTCTAGATTTAATGCACAGATATAGCAACACCTGTGAAAAACCTTTTTGTTATGAACAAAGTGCTAATTTTCTTTACCATTTGAAGCCTGCGCGAAATCATAAACGCCCCAATATTCAATACCCCGATCGCGTAATATTGGTTCAACGCGATGAATCTCTTCTTCTGAGCCTTCAAGTATGAGCAAATAATAACTCTGCTGGAGGCGATCGCTATAAACTCTGGCTCTGTCTTCGGGTATACCTAAATCGCCTAGTGCCTTCAGTAAATTCTGATTGCTGCGGCTCCCACAGCAACACATGCAACACTATTAACTAATGCTACACCTACAGAACCTGCTGCGAGTACAGCTCCTAAACCAGGAAGTGCCAGACTACTCAAACCAACTAACACGCTACCCCAAGTACTTGCTGCCAGCGCCTCTCTTACTGCTTTGCTTGTATTGACATCATTGACATCTTGATCAGCGATGCGATCGCTTATCTGCGCCTCACCTACGCGATCGCCCCAAAGGACATAGCTTTTTGTGAGGGAGGGGAACTCAGTTCGGCTGAGAGTCTAGCCAGAGGTGCTTTGACAAACTCAGAATCGAAGTACTCGTTAATATTATCTGTGGCACTGCTGAGTAGGGTACGGAGTAAATCAAGGGTTGTGTTAGAGCCACCTAGAAGGGAAAATAAGTCTTGCAGACTATTAAGATTGTAATTACCAGCAATATCAACAATTGATTTAGGTGGTGCATTGAAGAAAGGAGCAATCCCTGTGATAAAGCGCTGCCAAAAATCGGCATATTCAGCGTATTTTTCAGCATCACGCTGACTGTAACGGGCAATTTACGCACAAGTCTTTTCCACCGATTTGTGAGCTAAGAAGTACTTCCCATCTGGATGGGGGCAAAAGGCAACTGGATCGCAGCTAAGATATTCCAAGCCGTACTTATGCAGTTCCAACTCTTGGATGACTGGCCCTAAGAAAATAAACAGATGGTTAATCGCGCAAGGACTAAATTTAAAACCAGGTGCTTCATCGGGCATAAGTTCTTCAGTTGTAGAACCGCCGCCGGGGAGCGATCGCCCTTCTAATAACAGGACGCTGTAACCAGCTTTCAGAAGGTAGCCAGCACAAACTAAGCCATTATGACCAGCGCCAATTATTACAACGTCATACGATTCCATGAGTGCAATGGGAGGATTAAAGTATATTCCCTGATATTAGAAAGTGCTGAAGATATCTAAATCTTTCGTGGGTTATAGAATATTTATATATCTACTAGTAGTATTTTTATCACCAAGAAGTAAATTTATTTTTAACCCACTTTATTGTATGCAACCAAGAAACACTATAAATAAATCCAGATTCTATATTGTTTATAGTTAGTATCAGTTTTTACCTATATGCTGATAGTCATTTCTTCTAGTTCTTTAAGGTGCTGTGCATTCACAAGCCATTTCTCTTCATAGTCAGATTTATCTGTACCATATTGACTTTGTTGCTCTTTTAGTATTGCAATTTCATGATTAATTATTGGTAACGCTCTCCCTTGGGTAATTACTTTTTTTAGCAACTCAAACCGTGATGTTTCATTAATTTGACGCAAGAGTTGCGAGATACAACGACTAATAATAACTTCATTACTAAAAGCAAGAATGCTATTAGATTCATCATCCTGAGATAACAATTGTTCGCTTACATCAAACAATGCTTCTACAACTGAAGGGATGTAATTCACAGGAATTTCTTCAGTGGAATTTTCTAAATGTTCTATAAACACCCTGGCTTGCGTTGTGCCGTTTGGAAGTTTTTGTTTAGTAAGTTCTATCAAATAATTTCTAAATTTGTCTGTATTTTCAACCAAACCAAGGATAATTTTTATCTGAATATTAGACAACTCACCTGCTGATAACGACAGACGAAAGTAAATAGGAAATATTTCTAAACTACACACACGTAGCTGTTCGTGCCATTCCAACTCTTGCTTTTCATCTAGAGAAGCATTACCCAAAATGAATTTTAACTTAGGAAAAAGGTGCATTAGCAGGTTTTTAATAGGCTGCTTGTCTTCATCTCGCAGTTGAGCAATCCAGGTATTCAGAAGATTCTTGAGTTCGTCTATTGAAAGGTTTACCTCTCCTACAAAAATATGAGGATTTTGATGGATTATACTATAAATTTTTGGGCAAAAAACTCGCAAAGACTCAATGGCAAGGAAATCAACAGGGTTTACTTCATCTTTTACTGCTGGATACGTCACCGTTAAAGTATTAATAAAACGAGTAATATCGCGGATGTTAGTAATAAAGTGTTCTATTCCTTGAAAGTAAATATCACCCCAGCGACTTTGGTTGATTTGTTGTTTTGGTGTTTGAGAAAATATATGATCCAGCTTTTCAAAAAGCAGCCTGCGAAGTGAGGTTTTATTAGGAATAGGTAATTCAAAACTCACTTGAATAATTTTTTCTAAGTATGCTTCTTCAGATATTTCTTTAGTATCTGCAACTGTTCTCATTACAATTTCTTTATCAAAAACCAAAAGATAGACAAGATTAGTAAAATTTCGCATTGCCTTAAAAATACGAAATAACTGCTTGATATCTTCCGCAGCCAACCGATCAATATCGTCAATTGTTACAACTATTCGCCGTTGCTGCTGTACTAACGTATCTTCTACTTCTTCTTTTAATTCGGCAGCGTCCTTGTTCTTCTCGTCCAATAATGCTGCTAATGCCTTGCCAGTTTGAGCATAAGGTAGAGGAATGTCTGAAATAATGGCGGCAAAATCAGCTAATCTCTCCTTCAAACCTTTTGGTACGGATGACTCTTTGCTTAAAACGTTTTGTAATTGCTCAAAAAAGCGCCTTGTGATATTTTCGTGTCCAGAGAATAACCAGGGATTAAAAGGAACGATGATTGGTTTGTTTTCCTCTGGCTTTTGCTGAAGATAGTGAACTACAAAGTTTAATAATGTAGATTTGCCAGAGTTCCAAGAACCGTAAACTGCAATAACGAAACCTTCAGGAAAGGTCATTTTACAAATACTGTCCGCTAGATACTTGGCAAAGTTCGCATGTCCTAGTAAATCTTTTTCTGGATCAAGCAAGGAGCTATCTGCCGATATATCGTTAATTTTCGTCTGCGCCATAAAAAATTTTGATTATTCATACTTACTGCGATCGTGGCACATTCCGTAGAATGAGCAATGATACCTCACGATAGAAATTTCCAATGAATAATTTCCTCAAGGCTTATGCAATTGGTTTCATATTAGTTATTTAGCATAGCTGTATATTAGCAGGTTAAATAAATAAACAGCGTATCTTGGAAATTCTATCTCCATGTCATCTAGTAAAATTACTCAAAGAAGTTCAACTTAAACCTCAATCCTGATTATTGGTTATAATTCAGCATTATTTATGTCTATGTGTAGTAGTGCCAGCTAAATTTTAAGATTCCTCTGCAAAGGTATTAATTCTTAAGAGTGAATTTGGGAAATATAAATTATTTTCTCTCCACAAAATATTCATTATCTGCTAAAAATATTTATATAAGGAAGTTTCTAGCGCAATCTCTATAGATAGAATTAAATTTATGTCAATTAATTGGCTTTTTTGATTAGAAGCCCAAGCGCAGCTATATGTCTGTCTTCTCTGCGAAAGTAATCTATAGTCAATACTTACTATGAAGTAGGGCGTGTTTTTAAAGTTTTAGATCCCCCCAACCCTCCGATAAATTGGGGGGCTTTAAAAGACTCTGAATCAAGTCTTTTCAAGGGGATGCGGTCTTGCGGTTTTCTCCCTACAGCCCTTCTACTAAAGTAAAGGAGATGGTGTGTTTCGACTCCGCTCAACATAAATTCGCGTTCGGGCATCCTATAGCAGGCGCTAGCCTCTCCCTTTGGGAGAAGGGAAGACGCCAAGGGGGAACGAGCGTCTGGTGTCTCCTCAAGTAGAGCAAGTGGCTTGGATTTAGGGACATCTAAAAAAAATGAGTAGTTTGAGAACACGCCCTAGCCTTTCGGACAAGTAAGGAATTGCAATGCGTTAAAGCTTATTGATGAAATATTATATAAGTTTTACTTATTGTGGCTAATAGTAGCTATAACAATTTAACTCTTTAAATATTGATTAGATAATATGGTTCAATCCCAAGAAGATGACATTTCAGTAGAAGCTAGTTCTCTTCCCCCTATCCCCATTCAAGAAGTCTCAGAAGATAGGACATTAACGGAGACGGTACTTTTTCCAACTCCGAAACTGTTTTTGAGAATTTCTAAGCTAGAAATTCGCAAAAGCCTTAAAGCGCTAACTTATGAGAGTCTCTTTGCTACGATTTTTTATAGTGTCATCGGCGGTGCGTTGCTCAGTAATTTCTTGCTAGAGTTAGGTGCTGGGCCAGTAGAAATTGGTCTGCTGGCCGCTATCCCTCAGATTGTGAATCTGCTGCAACCACTGGGAGCGTATTTGGTGAACCGAAGTACCAGCTTTCGCTGGTATTTCCTGTGTATTTTCATCCCATCGCGGTTGGTGTGGTTCATTCTTCTGCCAGCGATTGTGTTAGTTACTTCATCTCATCTGGCTGGATACCAAGTAGTGCAGTTGACATTGGCAATTCTCTTGGTAGGTAATATCATTGAAGCTTTCGGTCGTGCGCCTTGGCTTGGGTGGTGTGCTGTGTTAGTACCTCAACGGTTGCGGGGGCGATATTTCGGTTTTCGCAATAGTGTTGTCGGCTTGACTAACCTTGTTGGTGTGCCGTTGCTAGGTTTAGCAGTATCGGTTTGGCCTGGTGGAACACTTGAAGGCTATGGTGCAGTCTTGATTTTAGGAATTTTGCTGGGATTAATCAGTCAAATGTGTCAGTTCTGGATGACCGATGTAAACCCGCAATTTTTAAAAGCCACGGGTTCAGATACATCCCAACCGCAGTCTCAGGGGATAGATTTTAGCTTTCTCAAAGATGCTAATTTTTGCAAGTTTGTACTTTACTTGAGTATTTGGTGCTTTGCTGTTAACATCAGCGCTCCCTTCTTTAACCTCTATATGCTGGATAATCTGGATATAGATATTAGTGTGGTAACGATTTATCACGGTTTAGGAACTGGTGCGAACATGTTAATGCTGCTTTTATGGGGAAAACTAGCCGACCGAATTGGGAATCGCCCTTTACTACTATTAGTGGGAGTTTTGGTGGCGGTGACACCTCTGCTGTGGCTAGGAGTTGGAAGCGATCAAATTTCTTTTTGGATCTGGTTACCTTTGTTGCATATACTAGCTGGCGGGACGTGGGCGGCAATTGATTTGTGTACCAACAATCTGATGATGGGAATATCACCGGTGCGTTATCAATCTAGTTACTTTGCAATCGCAGGTGCAGTTGCTGGTATAACTGGAGCTATAGGTATCACTCTTGGTAGCTTTCTAACAACTCTACCTTTTATCGAAGGTTTGCTGGGGCTGTTTGTTCTCTCAGGCTTACTACGAATGGCTGCACTTGTGTTTTTGGTTTTTGTTCAAGAGCAGCGCTCAGTACCAGTGGGTCAGTTAATGCGAGTCCTGTTTCCCATCAAGCAGTCAACTGATCTGATTGAAGTTGAGGAATAAGTTTTTAACTATTAATAGGGGCAGGGGTTGCCTTTCCTTACCTGCCTCTAATATTAAGTTCAGAGTAACACTTATTTCAACAACATCCCAGCAAAATATACAATTTCTGAGCATCACGAATAGCATGTCCATTCGGATCGTTATTGAAGTACACATAAACGTTAATCCCCTGTGTAAGAAATGAACGGATACGCTCGGCCCATGTAGATAGCTCTTCATCGCTGTAGCCAATATCCCATTGCTCACTGTGCATACGGATATATGTCCAATGAGTAGTTAAACAGACATCAAGAGGAACTGTTGGGCTTACAGGTAGGCAAAGGGCTACACCTGCACTTTCCAATAGTTTGTAAACTTGGGGAACCAACCAGCTTGTGTGGCGGAATTCAACCGTAAATCTTTGTTTTGGGTAAGTTTGAAGTAATTCCAAAAATGGCTGAAGACGCTCAATATTAATATGCCAGGTATGAGGAAATTGAAATAAAATAGGGCCGAGCTTTTCTTGCAATCCAGATGCACGTTCCATCAGACGAGATAGCGGTTCTATCGGGTCTTTTAACTTCTTCATGTGGGTAAGATAGCGGCTACCTTTGACGGCAAAAATAAAATTAGGTGGTGTTTGTTCGCGCCAATTTTCAAACACAGACCGTTCTGGCAAACGATAAAAGGAAAAATTAATTTCAACAGTGGCAAAATGTTGGGCATAAAATGAGAGTTGCTGGTCACTAGGCAGATGTGATGGATAGAAAATATCCATCCAATGTTTATAAACCCAACCACTAGTACCGATTTGCAACTCACTCATTCAGCTGCCTCAGTTACCCTATTTTCTTGTAAACTACTAAGCCAATATTGGTGCTTTTTAAGGAAGCCATTGTAATCCCTTGCTCTGTAATTTACGCTCGATATGCTGCATTTCCTGAATATTTTCTCCAGTAATGATCGCATAAATATCAGTATTGATTTTTCCGTATTTGATCTTCTCTAAAGCCGACAGAATAATTAAATCCTTGCGATCTAGTTCTGGTTTTAAGGTGACTAAAATTGAATCCAATGTTCCTTCCATGCGGTAGTCACTGGAATATTTAGCTACTCCCTTTCCAAGGGACAGTAGGGTATTACGCTGCAAGCACAACGGAGTCGAGCCATTGACTCGGAAATTGGCATCGATTGCATACAATTGTCCGTCTTGATCTTCCAGCACATCAAAGCCAATCATGCCGAAATAACCCTGTTTGTGAGCATACTGACCAACGTTAGCAATCATCTCAAAGAACTTGCTCATGTCAGTGTTGCGGTAGTCAATCAGTCCGCCTAAATAGTTGCCTTCTGGAGTGACGAGTTGGCTGGTAGTACCGATGAGGGTTATCTCTCCTAGTTTATTGACATAGAACTGTACGCAGTAATTCTGCACTTCATTCTTGACGAACTCCGAAACAATAATCGTATCGAGCAACTTAATATCAAGATATTTCCTAATTTCTTCAAGGCAGTAGTTCAAATCGCTGGGACTTTTGATGATATAAGTGCCTTCTCCTGAAAGTCCGTGGGACGTTTTAATTAAGTAGGGGTATTGTGGTAATTGAATGTCTTCGATATTGACTTGGTGCAGATTGTAGCTTTTGTATTTTGGACATTGCACTCCCAATTCGGCTAGGGTTACTTTGCTGAGTAAGCGGTAATGAGTGTCTGGATCAACAGCGTGTTTTTCAGGTTTGAGGTGATCAAAGGGAAATAGAGTGATAAGTTTGTCAAAGCGTTCGCTCTGACTGAGATCATCCAGATAAGTCAAGCGATCCATCATCGACCTATTGGAGTAGCTGAAGCCGAAATGCTCTTGCCAGTATTCAAGCAGCGACTTTGGCGGCGGAATAAGCACAATTCCTGGAATGCGATCGCCTAACACAGCCAGATTTTTCCAAGGTTCTTTCTGACAAATCTTGTCAAAGGAGGTTTTGGTGGCTTCACTACTGCCATCTTGAATAAAATATTTTTTCCGGTTGGGGTAAGCAGCCCAACTGGCAGTTGCAGGGTAATTTAAAATAAACCCATAAGATGCATCTGTGATATCTTCAGCAAACAGATCAGAAAGAGTACTCCCTTGAAAATAATGAAAATCGTATTTTGACATCTACTCCTCCGAGAAACCGCATCCCCTTGTGGATGTGGTTGTTTATATTAAATAAGTTTCCTGGATTTCCAAGTAATATGATGTTCGGACAATTAAGCATAAT
>NZ_CAXTNE010000022.1:0-50093 GCF_964245445.1 uncultured Nostoc sp. | reverse complement strand
AGTTGAGAAGTCCATTTCATCATTTTTTAAATCTTATTTAGCGACAAGTCTAATAAAAATCCAGAGCAAGTTTTGGGAAAGAATTGAACTTGCCCCGATTCATGACGAATGCCAGTATAGATCGACCATTGATTTTTACGCAAGCAAATCACAGTTGTGTTAATATGCAAAGGAATCTCGGTTCTGATGGGGGTCAGCCATCAGACGTAAGGGGGAAAGTCCGGTGTGAATCCGGCGCTGTCCCGCAACTGTAATCAAGGCTTGCCTTGTGAGTCAGAATGCCCGCCGAAGTTGACTTGTAAATTTTGTACATCTGCGAGGCACGGATGGTTTATTACATGATGAGCGTCAACCCCTTCTTTGCGAGACGCTACGCGAACGGGGAATTCCAAATTCCAAATTCCAAATTCCAAATTCCAGTCTCCATAAATAAATTTAGGGGCTTGTATCCTGTCTGTTCTTCGGTCAGGTCTGATATTTTGAAAGCAGCGCATATTAAAACGCTACAAATGGCGGCTTTCCACGAAATAGATAATTAATATTAAATTTCAATTAGTAATTACTTTGTCAGTAGTCAGGTAATTATTTAAACTTAGAAATCTGAGCAATTTTCGACAAGATATTGCACTAACTTGAAAGTGCTGTATATGCACGCCATATACTTCAGTGTATTTTCGTTAAATTCTGACTCGGTTAATCATCATGCCGAAATTTTATCTTCACCGAGCTGGTCAGATTCCTACTGCTGTTCATCCTTTTGTCAAACAAACGGGTTTTAGAGAAGATAAGCAAAAACCCTTTCTAAATCCCAGGAAAATGATTCGAGGTTGGCAAAATATCGCAAGTTCAACGTATAGGAAGATTACTATTGCCATCGCTCGGATAATTCGGGATGAACCATAAACACACCCAAATCTATCAACAGTTAGCTACATAGAAAGCTTTCACAACAATGTCAACTCTATTACTTTATTTTGCAATTGGTTCTCTTCTAGTTTTGCTAATTGGAATTGCGGTTTATTTCCTAACTGCTCGTAAGTATCAATCCTCAGCCACAGTCGCCAATTCCTACGACCAATGGACGCTTGACAGCATCCTAGAGTTTTACTGGGGAGAACACATTCACCTCGGTCACTACGGTTTGCCGCCACGACGAAAAGATTTTTTGGCTGCTAAATCTGATTTTGTACATTACATGGTTAAATGGGGTGGTCTAGATAAATTGCCGAATGGTACTACCGTCTTAGATGTTGGCTGTGGTATCGGGGGCAGCAGTCGCATTTTAGCGCGAGATTATGGGTTTGCTGTCACAGGAATTACAATCAGCCCCCAGCAGGTGAAACGCGCCCAGGAGTTAACACCCCAAGAACTAAACGCCCACTTTGCAGTCGATGATGCAATGGCATTGTCGTATGCAGATGCCAGCTTTGATGTGGTTTGGTCAATCGAAGCAGGTCCCCACATGCCTGATAAAGCTGTTTTTGCCAGAGAATTAATGCGGGTGCTAAAACCTGGTGGAGTATTGGTTGTTGCTGATTGGAATCAAAGGGATGACCGCCAAAAACCGCTAAATTTTTGGGAGAAACCAGTGATGCGGCAACTCCTAAATCAGTGGTCTCATCCAGCTTTTTCTAGCATTAAGGGATTCTCCGAGCTTTTGGTAGCGACTTCCTTAGTTGAAGGGGAGGTGATTACAGCAGACTGGACGCAAGAAACCCTTCCTTCTTGGTTAGATTCGATTTGGCAAGGGGTGGTTCGACCAAGCGGATTTCTGCGTTTTGGACTGTCTGGTTTCATCAAGTCTGTGCGCGAAGTACCGACTTTATTGCTGATGCGTCTGGCATTTGGTACAGGACTGTGCCGATTTGGAATGTTCCGCGCTGTGCGATCTGCTGAAAGCAGCAGCGCTTCCGCAGAGCGGACGCTATCGCACTCACGTACAGAATTGATGGATAGAAACCTTGTTAAGGGAACTCCCTCAAGCTTAGTTGGGTAGCGATGCCTGCGGCGGGCTGCGCCTACGCACGATCACCAATGAATGAGTTTCAAGTTATGACCCCATCACCAAATCCATCTTTGGCGGACTGCGATGTAGTTATTGTCGGCGGCGGTATTTCGGGTTTGACGCTAGCCTGTGGACTGCAATCGTCAGGTTTGCGAATTTTAGTAGTGGAAGCACAACAACAGCAGCAAGCAACAGAGCGATGCCTACGGCGGGCTTCTCTGCGAGAGGCTACGCCAACGCCTACGAGAGCTTATGCCCTGTCGCCGATGACCAGCAAAATTTTTCGTGATTTAGGGCTGTGGGGTCGCCAGCCACAACTTGACCCTATATCTGCCCAGGAAGCGACTAATGGCAACGATAACGTTAAACATCTAGCTTCTGACCACTGATCCTCGGCGGCGTTGCAGAACATAAACATCTGGATTTTAACACTGGCAACACTGCATGATATCTCCGGTTAAAACTTCTTTCTTGTAATTGCTCCCTTAATCAACAAACGACACGCTTTATATGCAAAAAATTCCCGTTACAGTCATTACAGGATTTCTCGGCGCAGGCAAAACAACGTTAATTCGCCATTTACTGCAAAACAATCAGGGACGACGCATTGCTGTTTTAGTGAATGAATTTGGCGAAATCGGAATTGATGGGGAACTTTTACGTGACTGCCGAGTTTGTGACGATGAAGAAGACCCCAACAGTAATATTGTTGAACTGACCAACGGTTGCTTGTGCTGCACAGTACAAGAAGAATTCCTCCCAACAATGCAGGAATTACTGAAGCGACGCGCCAGCCTTGACTGTATGTTGATTGAAACTTCTGGACTAGCATTACCAAAACCATTGGTACAAGCATTTCGCTGGCCAGAGATTCGCACAGGCGCTACAGTAGACGGCGTAATCACTGTGGTGGATTGCGAAGCCTTGGCAATTAATCAATATGTAGGTGATTTAGCAGCCCTTTTAGCCCAGCGACAAGCCGACTCTAGCATAGAACACGAAACACCCATTGAGGAACTGTTTGAAGATCAGCTCGCTTGTGCTGACCTAGTATTGCTAACTAAGAGCGATCGCGTTGATGAACAAACGCAAGTTAGGGTGCAGGATTGGCTAAAGCAGAACTTATCCCCTGGTGTAAAAGTCATTCCTTGTCAGGATGGAAAAATTAGTGGCGATTTGTTACTCGGTTTCAACGCTGCGGTAGAAGATAACTTAGATAGTCGCCCTAGCCACCACGACAACGAAGCTGAACACGAACATGATGAAGGGATTAATGCAGTGCAACTACTCCTAGACCAAGCATTTGAGCCGACTGTCCTAGTAAAACGCTTGCAAACATTGGTGCAACAGCAAGAAATTTATCGAATTAAGGGATTTGTAGCAGTTCCAAATAAAGCCATGCGTCTGGTATTACAGGGTGTCGGTAATCGATTTGACTACTTTTATGATCGTCCTTGGCAACCCCAGGAACCCCGTCAAACGCGATTAGTATTGATTGGACGAGAGCTTGAGCAGGTTCGCATTGAGTCAATTGTTTTAGGAGAGGAAGTCAATGCGACCATCCAATAGTGTTTGGCAAGGAAATTTTGGCTACTGGCAAAACAGCTTTATCCATAACAATATACTGGTAATCGGTTACACAGGATGGAAAGGATTTCAGTCATTTGGGCGGGGAGTTGTTATTTGTGATGTGGATACTAAAGTTACTCACCCGACAAATACAAGTGTTAATACAGTTCCCTTCACCCTCCAATTTCTCCCCTGCGATCTGATTAGGTTTTACTTGCGATCATTTCAGGATGGCGGATTTATATCACAATCAATCTGTTCATCCATGATTTCATCAATTTTCCCAGCGATCGCAACATACAATCCCCATCAAGATATTCTTCTGGTGCTAAAGGCTGAACCTCAGATTGAGGTTAATTTTTTACACCAACTAAAAATTACTCCACCCGATTGCTACGAACAAGTTTGTAAACGTTGGTCAGAATTTCAGCCAATCCTAATGCTCTAAAACTTACTTTATTCCTAAATGCTCAAGCCCAAATCAAGCAATATTCCGAAACCAACTCGTTACCAAAATGCAGCGATAGATTATTACATGGGACTCACAAATTCCTCTTATCTCCATTACGGGTATTGGGAACCACTACCTATTGCGGGTGAGGAATTGACTCTAACTCGCCTGCGTGCGGCTCAAGAAGCCTATACAGCTAAACTTTTGAGTTTTATTCCAGAGACTGTAAAAACTGTGCTTGACGTAGGCTGTGGGATTGGTGGTAACGCAGCATACTTGGACGTTCGCGGTTTTACTGTTGAGGGATTAGCACCTGATGCACTTCAGCAACAGAGGTTTATTAAAAATACCAACTCTCAAGTCCCTTTTTACTTAATGAGATTTGAAGATTTTCACTCCTCAAACTCCTACGACTTAATTCTGTTAAGCGAAAGCAGCCAGTATATTGCTATTAATGATTTAGCTGAGGGTGCAGCTCGTTTCCTAAGTAGTAATGGCTACCTGCTGCTTGCCGATATGATGCGTTCTAATGCTGAATACCAAAAGGGTATCTTTTCCAATTGTCATGTCGCCAGTGAACTACAAGCAGCTTTAATAAAGGCTGGGTTCAAGTTAATCAAGACTGAGGACATCTCCACCCAAGTTGCACCAACAATTGATTTGTGTGTTGAGAAATTCCGTACTTTTGGGCTAACTACTATTAAATATATTGCAGATTTGGTGGCGATCGCTTTCCCTCCATTACACGCACTCGGTCGTTGGGTGTTTAAGCGCTGGCTAGAAAAGCCAATTGCTGAAGGGTTAGCAGCACGCACTATTTTTGAGAGCCATCTGTGTTATTCTATCCAACTTTGGCAGTTATCAATTCATGAGGTTAATTTAAGATGACTACAGAAATAAACACTCAAGATTGGCAACAATATTTTATCGCTACTAATTTATTGGCAATTGGTTACAACGCTTGGGTTGGTTATTTAGGAGGAGAACGCGGTGTGGTAATTTGCAGCACCAATTATCCTCATTTAGGTATAGCTGGTGAAACATTTAAAGCGCATTTTATCCCACGTAAAAATCTCGCAGCTTTCTTAAATGCTTGGTTAGCAGCACCCGATACCGTACTGTTGCAAAGACACTTCATGAATGCTCATATTCTCGAAGCTGTAGACAAGTATAATCCGCATAACGATGTTGTATTTTTATTGGAATACGGAAATCAGGCTGGGTTTTTCTATTTAACTAATTTACCAATTACACCACAGCAATGTTACAAAACTATATGCAAAGAATGGGCAGAATTCCAGCCTCAGTATACCCTCTCAATAGGAACAAAAACACAATGAACTTATCCAAAATAAAAAAATGCTTTCTAGTTTTACTGCTTTATTTCAATTGCGATATATAGAGTTTTAATAGCAAGGCTAAAGACTTAAATCCCAGAATATTAAAAAAATGAAAATTATTTATTCCGAGAGGGGATAATTATATTTTATCTATATTATCCTATTTCCATTTATCTATAGCTAATCAATGTTTTTTAGTTGCTATAAAAAATCATTAACCAATTCTCATTATTACTCCTGAATGTATTAACATTTGTTGATAGAATGATTAAAATTTAATTTTAATGTAAAAATAGACTGACATTGAAATTTGAAGGTGTTAAAGTTGTGCAGTTACATAGTAGCATATTTGGGAGAAAGTAGTGAAAAAACTACCTATAATTTTATTTGCAAGCTCAACGTTTGTTAGTTCTTTGCTACTGAATTTGTTCTTTGATAAATCGGCAAAAGCAAATAATCTCAATCAGGAGAAATTACCTGAGAATGCTGCCACAAATGATGCTCATACAGCTACTTTAAATTGTCAACGTCAAAACTGTACTGGAAATGCTCATTTAGCAACTTTTAATCGCCTATTTATGGCAAAAGCTGATAATACTCAGGCTGATAATCAAAAGGTGATATAACTAAACATGACAGATGAGGAAAGTGATGCTGCGATACCTTCGGTAAGCTATCGCTAACGCTAAATTTGGTTGTGACTGTCCGAAAGCGATAAATGCCTTACGTTAGACAAGGGGAATTACTATCGGAGTTGAAGGAGAATACCTTTCACCAACAGAGAAAATCACACCTTGTACAGATAAAAACATACAGACTAATTCTCAATCAACTAATTCTCAATAATAAAATCTCAGTTTCATGGGTGCTTCTATAGTAATTTGAGAAAGCTTTGTCCACCCGTTTGAAAATGGGTGTGAATGAAATTATACTGACTGTCAGGAAATTCCATCTATCTTTACTAAATAAGTTTTTATTGATTATCCAAAATTATTGACATCTGAGATTTTCTTACTTATGATTTTCAATCAGTTCTGATGTGATTTACTATCTAAGAAAATCTCTGTAAGTAAATTCAACAAGATCCTCACCATACTGTATGAAATTACGCTGGTTTTTACTGAGCTTAATTAGTATTTTGCTGCTATCCTCTCCGGCAAAAGCAACTCGATTAGAATCTTGGCACTTTGACCCCACTCACAATCAGCTTGACCTAACCACTGACTCAGGTATTCAACCGAGAGTTTTTTTAATTGATAATCCTAAAAGACTTGTTATTGATTTATCGGGAACTATTTTGGGCTATCCTAAAACCAAACAAAATTATGGTTCAGCGATTCGAGAAATTCGGATAGCACAGCTTGACCCCCAGACAACCCGACTTGTAATTGAATTAGCATCTAGTTATACTATCTCTCCCCAAAATATCATAGTTAAGGGAGATTCTCCTTCTCATTGGGTAGTCAAACTATCATCAATTATCCACCGATAGACAAAAAATTAGATAATATGAATTTTGTCAAATTGCCTAATTCCAAAATTATTTTTTTATATCAGTTTTTTCTCATTGCGACTTTAGTAATTGCTTGCCATAGTACGGCAATTAACATATCTACAAATACCAATAATAACGGTTGTATTCAAAAATATGATCCCAATACTGATTACTTCCCGAATAAAATTAAGATTACTCATGCAACAGGCTTGGCAGTAGAGTATCATAAACACTACAAAATCGTCACTATAAAAAATCCTTGGCAGAATGCCAACACAAAGTTTCAATATGTTTTAGTTCAATGTGGAACTCCCACGCCAAAAGAATTTAATCAAGCACGGGTAATTACAGTTCCCATTAATTCCATAGTTTCTCTATCTACTACTTATTTACCCCACCTAGCCAAATTAGGTGTAGTTAATAAACTGATTGGTATTAGTAATAGTAAACAAGTCAATACTCCTGATGTAGTCGAGAGAATCAAAGCCGGAAAATTAGCACAAGTAGGTGATAATTCAAATGTGGATATAGAGAAAGTACTAGAATTAAATCCCGACTTGATAACAACTTTTAGTACTGGAAATTCCCAAACTGATAGTTATAGTAAACTCACAGAGGCGGGTTTGAAAGTGGGGATAAATTCTGAATATATGGAAGACACACCACTGGGAAGAAGCGAATGGTTAAAATTTACTGCTCTGTTTTTTAATAAAGACGAACAAGCAGAAAAAATATTTAGTGAAATTACCAATAAATATGAACGAGTAGCTCAAAAAGCTAAATCTGTAAAAAATCGTCCAACTGTATTTATAGGATTCAATTTTAAAGGAACTTGGTATATGCCTGGAGGTAAAAGTTACGTAGCTAAATATCTGGCTGACGCAGGAGCAAACTATCTCTGGAGTGATGATAAATCCTCTGGTAGTTTACCTTTATCTTTTGAAGTTGTTTTGGAACGTGCAGCCAATGCTGACTACTGGTTGAATTTTAGCCAATCTTGGAATAATTTAAAGGATTTAGTCGTAGAGGATAATCGCCATACTGATTTTAAGGCTGTGAAAACAGGCAATCTTTACAATAATAATGCCCGTGTTAATGAAAGTGGAGGTAATGATTATTGGGAAGGCGGAATTAGTAACCCAGATATAGTTTTATCTGACTTAATTAAAATACTGCATCCAGAGATATTACCTAACCATCAGTTATTTTATTACCACCAAATTAATTAATAATGTTAAGCAAAAAATATAAACTTAAAACTCCCTTACTAACCCAAAAAAGTCCGGTTTTCAAAACCATTATTTTTTTAATTATACTTATAAGTTTAATCTTGGCTTTTTTATTAGACTTGGCTTTAGGTTCAGTTGATATTCCTCTTAATGAAGTAGTTAAAATTTTGCTCAGACAAGAACCAGAGAAAGTAACGTGGACTCATATTATTCTCAAATTCCGCCTACCTAAAGCTTTAACTGCAACTTTAGCGGGTGCAGCTTTAGGTGTAAGTGGCTTGCAAATGCAAACCCTATTTAAAAATCCCTTAGCGGGACCTTTTGTATTGGGTATTAGTTCTGGTGCAAGTTTAGGTGTAGCGTTAGTTGTGCTGACAGCAAGTGCTACGACACCAACATTATTAGCAGATTTGGGAATCATTAGTGATTTTGGTTTAGTTATAGCTGCAAGTCTAGGCGCAGCATCAGTGTTAGGGATGATGTTATTTGTGTCTCACCGAGTGCAAGATACGATGACACTATTAATTTTAGGTTTATTGTTTGGTTATGCTACTAGTGCAATAGTAAGTATTTTGTTGCAGTTTAGCTCAAAAGAACGCATTCAAAGTTATATTATGTGGACTTTTGGTAGTTTTGCTGGGGTGACTTGGAGACAGTTAGTTGTTTTAATTCCTGTGATAGTTTTGAGTTTATTAGGAGCAATATTGCAATCAAAATCTCTAAATGCACTTTTACTTGGTGAATCTTATGCACGTAGTTTAGGTTTAACAGTACAAAAAACCAGATTTTCTATTATTACTAGTGCATCTATATTAGCTGGAGCAATTACTGCTTTTTGCGGCCCCATCGCATTTTTAGGTGTAGCAATTCCCCATCTGTGTCGTAGTCTGTTCAATACTTCCGACCATCGGATATTAATCCCTAGTGTAACAATCATGGGTGCAATCCTAGCATTGTTTGCAGATTTATTTTCCCAACTTTGGGTAAGTCAGATGGTTTTGCCTTTAAATGCTGTCACTGCTCTAATTGGAACTCCTGTTGTGACTTGGGTAATTCTGCGGCGTAATTCCCAAAAATCTTTTCCGTCATGAATGATGCAATTTTAACAACTCATAGTTTGAGTATCGGCTATAAAACATCCCGAAAAAATGTGCGGTGTGTTGCATCGGATATTTCTGTATCTTTGCAAGCAGGGGAACTGGTTTGTTTACTCGGCCCTAATGGTGCAGGTAAATCTACATTACTGCGCTCACTTGCTGGAATGCAACCCCCAATTGCAGGTGAAGTGCGACTTTTGGGAGATAATGTCTATAACTTAGCACCGCAAGAATTAGCCAAACGTCTAAGTTTGGTACTTACCGAGAAAGTTGATGTAGGAATGCTATCAGCCTACACCTTGGTGACGTTGGGGCGACATCCTTACACTGACTGGTGGGGAAATTTGACACCTGAAGATGAAGCAATAGTACATTGGGCGATAAAATCTGTAGGCGCAGTACACTTAGCACCACGCCAAGTTAGTGAATTAAGCGATGGTGAACGCCAAAAAATTATGATTGCGCGTGCTTTGGCTCAGTCGCCTATTGTGATGTTACTTGATGAACCAACAGCATTTCTCGATTTACCGCGACGGGTAGAAATTATGCAATTGTTGCGTCAGTTAGCGCGAGAAACCAATCAGGCAATTCTCTTTTCCACCCACGATTTAGATTTAGCTTTGCGTCTGGCGGATAAAGTTTGGCTATTAACAACTAATGGTATTTTACACGTTGGCGCACCAGAAGATTTAGTGTTGAGTGGTGCTTTTGCTGATACTTTTGAAAGTGAAGGTGTAGAGTTCGATGTTGCTTCTGGAGAATTTCATCTCCACTTACCTTATAAAGGAGAAATTAATGTGATAGGTGAGGGAATTGCCATAACATGGACTATTCGTGCTTTCAAACGTGCAGGCTTCCAAGTTAATCAAAATAAAAATGGCTTAGCAGTAGAAGTGATAACACAATCCAAACAAGTTTTATGGAAAATCACAAACAGCCAGACTGTATATATTTATCATTCATTGTACGAACTGATTAAATTTTTAAATTATTTATAAAAGCGTTGTCCTACATATAAGCTCAATGCCTATTCCTCCTGTTTTAGCAGTTGTAGCACTAGTACCTTCCAAATCATCATACTTATTGACTTTGTAGATGATACTCGAAAGTAACCAACTGAATATAAAAATGGCATGGGGTCATGTTAACCCCTATGGTACGTTCAAGTGGATATGACTGAGCGGTTATCGATTGAAACTGTGGCTGCGTAAAGTCCTCTATTTTCAAGCATTTAAGTGAGTTTACCCCGTTCCAATGTTAGTCAGTCTTTAAACTAAACTGTTTAGTTTATCCCTGGTGTCAGCTACGCTATATCTACCCCCATATGGGTGTTGGCAAACAGTGGCTTGACCTCTGGATAGTCTGCAAACAAATTCCTATAGAAGTGAGTTTACAACTCACTTTCCTGTTCTTTAATCTGTGAAAAACTCGATTTCAACAATTCAATATTCAAAGACATAGAGCAGTTCCTCTTGTTCACTATTTGTAGTTTGCCAAATCCTTGTAAATCCATCTATGAGCTAGCTCATATTTGCAACCTCAAAAAGTTAAATTGGAGAAGAAAAGTCAATCCTGCTTAATTAGGGCGGTTCAAAGATGCAAGTCACGGTTGAACAACTTCAGCAAATTCCATTCTTTTTTAGACTCGCTCTAGACCAGCTTGCACAGTTGCAAACTTATGCTGTGGTTAAGCAATACTTGCGTGGAGAAATTATTCTCCATGAGGGCGATCGCTTGCCTGCTAAACTGTTTGCTGTTGTCAGTAGGAGAATTGAAGTTAAGAAAACCGCTTCTACAGGCAAAGAAACGATTTCGCGAACGTTACCTGCCGAGAACTATTTGCTGCGCCTACATTACTGGGCAATGGCTCATCCCCCGCAACCGTAGTAGCACAGCAAGATTGTCAGATTCTCACGATTGAACGCACTGCTTTACTAACACTGATTCAAAACACTCCAGAAGTTGCCTTGCAGATTATTGCAGTCCTCACGGAGCGCCTTCAGCTTCTCCATCAAGCGGTGCATGGATTAGTTTCAGAACGGGCACTCGTGCGGTTAGCGCAATACATTCAGCAGGCTGCGATCGCTGAAGGAACAGACGTGACCGAACAAGGAGTATTATTGCGATCGCGTCTGCCCTACTATCAAATTGCCCGCAGCATTGGGATTACCTATGAAGAACATCGAGGTTTTTAGCTTCCACGCCTGGAATCTCAACTCTTAATACGAACTCTGAACCATTGTCAGATAATTCAACAGCAGGAACCCAGGCTGTTCTCGGTGATGCAGAAATTTCAGAGTTGCCGCGCTCGGCTGCTGTAAGCTCAGAGAAGAGTTGATCCATTTGACGACGTAAAATCTCCATTTCACGGAATGGTTCCCAACGAATGAGTGCCATATCTCAATCTCTCCTTAACTTTCTAATTGACTTTTGAGTAATTAAACTAAGTTTTAGGGGAATGTAGAGGTTTCAGATATTTAATCAATTATCGAACCTCTACGTTTTGAGAGAGAAGCTTTGTTTGTTTTGTTTCTTCTCTCTAGAAACTAATTTAATAAAAGGAAAATATAAAAAAAGTTGGGTAAACCGTACATACATAAGTTGGATTTACCGTATCAAACAAAAAAAGGATGGAAAGCTTGAGAATAGTTGATGTCAAAGTATCTTCTTAAGGTAGCAATTGACTTATGCACAACAACGAACAGCGAATTCTCCATTCATGAGCAGTGAATGCCAAACCGTGGATAAGTATGTATAGTTTCAAACAGACTTCTTCGGAGCCGTGTTCTTGTCGCATACAGAGCTATTGTATAAATTATATAGGGCTTATGTAGAAAGACAGTTGCATTATAAACTTGTGCAAATGGAGAACTCTATGATTAAGTTAGGTCGGTGTAAATAATTATCGTTGGGATAAGGCAGTTCTTGCTGGGAGCAGGGGAAAGAGGGTTTTAACCTTGTTTACTTTTCTTCACACTGTTTGCTTTTATTGTGCCGACTTACTTAGAGATCAATCGTTTAAATTATTTTTTGTTTAGAATACCCACAAAAGGCGCTTGTTAATGATTAGTATAATTACACCAGTTTATAACGGTGAGAAATTCATAGAATCTTGCATTCAAGTTGTAATTGACCAAAACTGTTTAGAAGTGGAGCACATCATCGTCGATGGAGGTTCAAGCGACAAGACAATAGACATTATTAAGGATAAAGCCAATCAATATCCCCACATCCGATGGATTAGCGAAAAGGATCGAGGACAATCTGATGCTCTCAATAAAGGAATTGCTATAGCACAAGGAGAAATTATTGGTGTTTTAAATGTTGATGATTTTTATGAAAAAAACGTTCTTAGGCGCATTTTTGAAATTTTCCAAACTTTACCAGAGCCTAGCTTGATTGTTGGGAACTGTAATGTTTGTAATCAACAAGATAAACTAATTTATATTAATAAACCTAGCAAATTACGGACGATTGATTTCCTGTTAGAAAGGCGAGTTAATGAAGATAGAATTATCGATGCTTCTTTTCCAGTAAATCCATCTGCTTACTTCTATCACAAATCATTGCATCAGCAAATCGGACTCTATAAAGTAGAAGATCATTATGTAATGGATCTAGATTTTCTCTTAAAAGCGTTTAGCTCATCTCATGTTAAATATTTCAATGAAACTTGGGGTAACTATAGATATTATCCAGGAACCAAAACATTTAATGATTCTGCTAGAGGAACCAGTTTGATGCGAATTAAACAATTATTTAATGATTATATTAAAACACTATCTTTGATAGAGCAATGGAAAATTTTGTTAGCTCGGAACCTGAATTTTATTTTATTAAAAATATTTTATTTTTCTAAGCATCCAGAACGATTATCTGAATCAATTAAGCAGCGATTAACTAATACCAGTTCGCGAAAATCCTGATCCATATATAGGACTCCTATTTGATTTTTGAAATATACATAGGGTGTGAAAGCGCAGAAAGTACGGCACTTTCTCCAAAGCTTTTGGTACGTTACGACTAGGGTATCAAGGCAGCCAAACAGAAAGCGATGCTTACCGTGGGCTACGCTGACGCTAAAAAAATTGAGCAGAGTTTTGATGTCCCTATTAGTCTAATTTACACTGTCAAACGCAGTCTACAATATAGATTCTGGTAGTGGGGCTGTAGGTAGAATGGTTTGGTGATATGTTTGGGAGGATACTTGCGGTGAATCTTTTGGATTTGGTTTATCTAGAAAAAGCATTAGTAGTTTTTTTGCTTAATGATTCTCCAATTTACTAATTTGAACTTGGACAATTGATTGCTCCTTGAGGAGAATGACCTTGTAACGCTTGTAAAATATTTTGAGATGCTTCTATAGCAATGTCATATCGTAAATCATCCACCGCAGATCCTAAATGGGGAGTAAAAAACGTTTGGTCTTGTTTCTCTAACAGAGATGGAGGAATTTTCGACGGGCGATCGCCACGGGCCCAATCTTCTAGTTCAAAGACATCAGCTGCATAACCTGCTAAATGTCCAGAGGCTAAAGCATCACTCACCGCTTGTTCATCAACTACTGAGCCGCGACACGGATTGATTAAGAAACTCCCTGGTTTCATCCGTGCTAAAGATGTCTCATTTATCAAATGAAACGTTTCTGGTTGCAGAGGAACCATTAGTACAATAAAATCACTCGTTGCCAATAGCGTATCTAGAGAAACCTGTGACAAGCACCAAGCTGCTGCTTTTTCCTTGGGTAAAGGCATCGCATCGGTGTAAATCAAGTTCATTTCAAAACTGGAAAGCCTTTGAGCCAGAGCTTGTCCCAGACTCCCCATACCAACAATCCCCAGTGTTCGGTTTGCTAATCCCATACCGTATAGATGGGGTCGCCAACCTGCAAACGTGCCTTGACGAATCAAGCGATCGCCTGGCAACATCTGGCGGGCTAACCCGATGATCAGTCCAATGGTCAACTCAGCTGTTGGCACAGCCAATAAGCTAGGCACGATAGTGAACCAAACACCTTGACGGGTACAGGCATCAACATCAAAATTATCGTAACCTTTCAATGCTCCGGCAATAATCTTTAATTTTGGACAAGCTTTCAGAAACGCCTCATCAATTCGATCTGGCATAAAAACCATCAAAGCTTCAGCATCCTGTGCCAACTTGAGAATTTCTTCACGCGGTAAAGTCTCTCTAGTGGGATTTGCAACTACCTCACAATATTGACTTAAGTTTGTAATAATTTCCGGGTGAACCCAGTGGGTAATTACAACTTTGGGTTTCATCAGCAACCTCCTAGACTAAACGTTTCCTAAGATAACTACTAAAACCATCAACCAGAATTACCATATAGGAATCGTATTTGATTTTTGAAATTATCTACGTGGGCGGGGAGTAGGGAGTAGGAAATAAGGAATTAGGCTTTTCGATCTGTACCGGGCTTTTTCAGAAATCAATTATTAGTCCTATATTGTCATAGAAAATTGGTTTAAGTTTTGAGTTTGGCTGTAGCTACCATCAATCCCCACACAAGACCAAAGCGAATTTTAGTCGCACGACAAACCACAAAATTTTCATCATTAAGCAAGCAGTGAAACTCTTTTTGGGTATAACAACAGGTGGATGAAACTCTAGATCCGTTGGCTGGGGATGACCAAAAAAGGTTATTGCTGCATAAATTGCATAGTGATAAAAGCAGACAGAAAATATGCATAAAATTACAAGATAATCAATGATAATCAAATGAAAACTTCTTAAGAAGTTAGATACAAACATGGCTATTAGACCTATATTTTAAATAAATGTGTGAATATAAATAAATTCAGTTCAGTGAATTTTTCGTGTATCAATCGCTATCAATATTTTATAAAATACGAATCATACTTGCATGAATTAAAGCAATTAATTGAAATTAAATATGAGGATTTTATCGTATTAGTAGAATAAGTGCATTTAGAAAAACAGCATAAATTGAAAAAATCAAAGTTTGTTTAATTGCTTCTGGAGAAAAACCTAAAGCAGAAATTACATCGAATAAGGGAGTGTGTCTTTGCTAGTACATTAAGTTTTGTCGTATTCTATTTTTCCATAGTCAAGTTTGATAATTCGATCTGCTAAATGAAAATAGCGATCGTCGTGGCTAATCACCAGCACTGTTTTACCCCGCGATCGCAGTTCTGGGAGAAGTTGAGTATAAAATATTTCCTTGAATACTGGATCTTGATCGGCTGCCCACTCATCAAATAGATAAATTGGTCGATCTTCCAAGTATGCTGTGAGTAAAGCTAGTCGTTTACGTTGTCCTTGAGAAAGAGCAGTGGTAGAAAGTTGACCATTTTCAACTTTTACCTTATGGTCTAGTTGCAATTGTTGTAAATATTTTGTAGCTTGAGCATCCAAATAAGAATTTTGTAATCCGAGAAGTTCTTCAAATAAATAAAAGTCGGAAAATACAACAGAAAAATGCTGACGATACCATTCTCGATTTGTTTCGCTAATTAGGTTATCAGCAAACCAAATTTCGCCACTTTCAGGGATGTAAAGTCCAGTAATTAGTTTTGCTAATGTAGATTTACCGCTACCATTACCGCCGACAATGAAAACTAATTCTTGAGGATATAGTGTCAAGTTGATGGGGCCAAAAATAAAGCTATTATCTTCTTTAACTGTACCGTAAGTGTGGGTAACATGTTTAAAATTTAAGCTGTCCCAATCAGATTTAAGTGCAAGTGGAACAGTGGATATTTCAGTTCGACTAGCTAGAGATAAGCCCAATGACTCGATTTTTTGTAAGGCAATACTGGCTTGACTTAATAGGGGAAGTTTGCTGATGATGTTATCCATTGGTAACACCAAGTAAGTAAAGGTCAAAATGTAGCCAGAGAGAGTTTCGGCATTGATAGTGAGCAGATTAGGCAGCACGAACATTACAAAACCGAGGGCAAAAAAGAATACGAGTTGCCCCCAACTAGAAGTTGTGGCAAAAAGGGTTAAACCTTTAACATTGTGATGACGAAAGTTGTTAGCAGTTGATTGCAGTTTTTCTTCTAAAAAGTCTTCACGCCGCCTATAGTTTAGTTTGAGTTCCTTAACTCCTTCAGTAATAGTGCGAAAATGTTTAAACAGTTGATCTTCATCTTCACGAGCTAGAGCCAGCAATTTTCCTCCTCTGTTGAGTAGCCATTGACAACTAGCGATCGCTACTATTGAAATACCACAAACTAGCACCAGTACTAACCAAGAAAGCCAGGTTATATATGCTATGCACCCCAGGACGATGGCTAAATTAATAAAGATGAAAGGCATCTGATAAACAGCATTAGCAACCGCCTGAATATCTTCTGTGAGAGTTGCCAATAATCGAGGATTCCCTAACCGTTCTAGATGAGTCAACTCAGAAGTGAGAATTTGCCGACTCAAACGCATCCGTAATTGCAAAACTGCATTTTGGGAAAGGTGAATCAGCATCACTTGAGAAATGATACTGGTAATTAATACAACTATCGCCAGTCCCGCAAAACCCCAAATTATAGATGTGAGACGAGAAGCACCACTGCTACTTGCAGCATGGCTAATTAAGGCAATCAAGCCAGCACTACTACCGCCACTCAAAAATCCAGTAGCGATCGCGATCGCTACCATTCCCCATGAAGAACGCAAAAGAAAGTAAATCAAATTCATGATAGATGCCTATGCCCCAGGTCTAAATGATAAGTCTTTGACCGGACATGATATTATACAGCAGCGATCGTTATGACGACCAAAATTGATCAACTTTTAGCTGACTGGAAATTAGCCAAGCTCCCGCCGTGTCCTCTATCCAACCGCCAATGTTGGAGACAAATGAGACAATCGAGCGATCGCACAACAAAGATTTACAAAGCGGACTCCAAGCAGAGGTTGTCATAGCTGCGGTATGCACGTATTTTACTTCAGTATTCGAGGAACAGGGCCACGAGTCGTATCCAATCCCGACACACGAGGTAGAGCGATCGTTTTGCCTGTTTGTGCAGCTTCGTAAATCAACGCGATCAGTTTTTGGTCTTGCAAACCTTCTTCACCAGGCGTATGGGGTTGTTTATTCTGAATCACACAATCTGCCATGTGATCAATTTCTAAAGCGAACTGGTTCTTCTCACCTATCCGGACTTCGCTAATGTTTTCTGCCATGCTGTTTGTTGGTGATTTGCGTGAAACCATCATCCGCAAACCGTTGTAGGAGAACGCCGGATCGAGTTGTCCCCAAGCATCAGAGCCGAAGACGCGAAACCGACGCCCTTCGTGAAAACCGTAGCTAGTGGAGCAAATCCCTAGTATCCCACTGGGAAACCGCAGCTGGAAGGTGACACTTTCTTCTACTTCTTTGAAGCGCGGATCGCCAGGAGTGCTGAAGATTTGGGCGCTAATTGCGATCGGTTCCTCTCCCGTCAAATAGCGAGTTGCATTCAAGCAATAAATTCCGACATCTGGTAAAGATCCACCTCCAGCTAAGGCGCGTTTCAATCGCCACTGGTTTAAGTCACCTCCCTGGTTTTGTCCGTTATCTGCCTGAATCACCTTCACAGTTCCTAATTCTTTGCTGCGAATCATCTGAATCATGGCGCGATGGTGCGGCTCATATTGGCAGCGATAAGCAATCATCAGCTTGCGATTCGCTTGTTTGCACGCATCAATCATCTGCTGACAATCTTCTACTGTGGTTGCCATCGGCTTCTCACATAGAATGTGCTTTCCTGCTTTAGCACCACGTACCGTATATTCCCGGTGCATACTGTTGGGCAGTACAATATAAATCACATCAACGTCGGGATTGTTGCGGAGATTGTCATAATTCTGATAGTTGTAAACATTTTGTGGTTTGATGCCATACTGCTGTGCAACTTGATTGGCTTTGGTAGCATCACTACTAACTAATGCAGTTGGCTTTGCTAGTTTACATTCTGCAAACGCAGGCATGATTTCTTCCAATGCCAGTCTGCCCAGTCCAACGATCGCAAATCCCAAGCGTCGCTCTGGAGGCAGTGCAGTCGGAGGCCCACCCGTATCGACCTCAGTCTTTTCCGAGATGGGCGGAAACTGAATCTGAGGTGGCAGAGAGCCTCCGCGTGGGGTGGCTTGCTCAGTCGGTTGCTGGGCAGCAACTTGTTCACCCATACTACCAAGTGCGGCGGCTGAAATGGCTCCTAATCCAGCTGTAGTCAGAATTTGACGACGAGAAAATTCTCCTTTAGACAAATCAGGCATCGTGGTTCCTTAATGATAAAATTTTGGACTTATAGCATTTCACAAAATTAATGATATAAATTACTCTCTCTGCCTCCACTGAAATGGTAGTTAGGATTTATGCAAAATTAATTACACGCGCTCTGAGGCAATACCCTGCCTTAAGCCGCTTTGCATCCACGTTAAAATAAATAAGGGTTTTGGCTATTGTTTGCGTAAGTCCTGGTAGTTAAGCAAAATTGATTACACATCATGTTAGGCAATAAGCAAGGAGCCAATAGTCAACAGCTATTGCCTATTGCCCTTGTGTAAATAATTTTGCCAGATTACTTATTACGGGGTACTAGTTGGAGTTGGCGTGCTAGTTGAACTTCCAGGATTGGCAAGGGAGCGAACCTGTTTTAAGTGTTCTTGGAGGGTTGGTAGCACTTGAGCCGCAAATGCTTTCACGTCTGGATCTTGTCCCTGTTGGGCTTCAGTTTGAAATGCGGAAACATCTTTTTCATGATCTTGAAGCATGTGATTTATATATTGGCGATCAAACTTAGTATCAGAAAGTTTAGATAAGCGTTGCTCGACTTGCTTATTTTTGCTATCTAGAGTAGTTGGTAGCGTCACACCTTTTTGAGTCGCCAACTGTTTGAGTTGATCGTTTACCTGAGTATGATCTTGAACCATACGCTGTCCATACTGTTTTACTGCATCGCTAGCTCCACGTTGTGATGCCACTTTTCCTAACTGAACTTCTGCTAAACCACCTTGAGCGGCTTCAGTCATGAACTGTCTGTCTGAAGAACTGAGGGTATTTTGCCCTGGTGTAGCTGGTGATGCAGTTGGTGATGTAGTTGGTAATGTAGTTGATGATGTAGTTGGTGATGGACTCTCAGTCGTTTGCACAGACTGAGCCGGTGGAGCTTCTGATGTATTTTGACTTTGTTGATTAGTTGGTGTGCAACCAGTCGCTAAAGATAAAGCGATCGCAACTAAACCAGTAGAGAGTATTTTGAAGTTGGACATAATTAATCTTTTCCTTAGATCAAGCTGTATATTAGAATGCAGAACCGTAGTGATCGCTAATGCTGATGACGAGTTGAAATCACAAATTACAAACAAAGCTGATTAATCTGAGTCAGATGCCGTCGGGGTGAATTGTACAAACAGATTCAACATTTCCCGATTAAATGCAGAGATATCATCTAGTTGAAGCCTGTTATTACCTCCCTATAACATTAGGGTTTTGAGGATAAATATATCTTCCAATCGATAGACTCAGCAGTAATCAACACTGGGATTTCCATAATTGTCTCCTACAAGCAACAACAGGAATAAGCCGTATAGTATCACGGCAATCTGGCACAGAAACTCTAACTAAGGTGTGTTTTGAAACCTACTCCGCAAGATGCATTCATAATGCAAGCTCAAGCGGTAAGGCGCAACGAGCGCGTGCTGATTGTGCCAATAGAATCTCTTGTTCAACAATCAAACATAATTTGTTTACGAGGCTAACACTCTTAGGCAAGATAGTCTGAAAATATTACTGTATAAACTTTTGAGCTATTGTTTTCTGATAAATTCTCAAACAAACGGTGGTGGCTCTTGGACAGTACTACTGTCCAAGGGTAGAAAGGATTGCTCCCAAATAAAACTGAAAATGCCATGAGAAGAGTAAATCGCAAGGTATGCATGCATTTCAGGAAAAGAGATTGTGGCATGTGTAGTCAGAGAACAAATATCACTTGATACAATGATGCAAAACTATAGCTCAAGAGGGACTAATGATTGGTCGCTTTGTAAATTTTCTTTTTATCGATTCCTTTGCCCTAGCAATTAACCTGATGTTTGGTACATTGCTTCGCACTAAAATCTGTAACTATTCACTCTACTTTTAACATCTTTCCACTCACCTAATTTTTCCTCTCAATTAGGTTACATCAATTTCTTACAAAACTATAGGTTTCAACTTGGATGGGGTTTACTTATCAATATTGACATATCAAGGAATTCGCACTTTCTAAAACATTTTTGTATAATTATTAACTATGAAAACATTGAAATACCCAGTTAAACTTGCTTCTTCTTGCGTTGTTGCCTGTATTATCGCTTCTATGGCTGCGGTAATTGCTCAACCCAAACCTTCACAAACCAATTTGGTCATAAAATTAACACCGACTCAGTTAAAAGTTTTGCGTTCGCTAGGGTTAAAAGTAGCATTACCAAGTTACGTACCCTCAAATTTCAATGCCGACACAGTATTAGTCTCGGCTGGGCGCGAAAATGTTGACAGCTTGCGTTATTTAGTTGTTTACCAAAATTTAAGTGCAGATAAATGCTTTGCGATTGAGTCAACGTCTGGTGGTATTGGCGACTTGCCTTCTGGGTCGCGCAGTTACCCAATAAATTCTCCGATATTTGGAAAAAGCGTTTTGGAGCAAGGATTATACGGTAATGCCAAACAACCAACATTGCTATCGCAGTGGTTGGGGGAGCAAAATTGCCCCTTTTACAGATTTGTTGGTACGGGAGTAATACCAGAATTGTCCAATTGCAGTAACATTACTCCCCAAGAAGCAGTCAAAGTTTCACAGTCGATTCGATACTTGAATTAATTAACTACGGTTATTAAACCGCAGCTTTTTCATTTAACAGGAATTCACTCAGTATTTGATGAATTGCTAATCGGCATTTTGTGTTTTTTCAGTTGGCAGAGAGCGAATTAATTCCCGGATCACATCGGTTGCTGGTCTGCCATTCATTAAACAGTATTTTTCCAATTTGTCTGCTCCACTTGATGTCAAATTGATTGTAAGTCGTTTAACAGCCCATTGTTTATTCATAATATTAGACAAATTCAATTTAACAACTACCTCTCTATATCAATCACTTAATTTGTTACTACGCAGAGCGCGATAGTGAATGATGCCGCAGCCGCAAGCGCCGTCCCCGTCCGAATATGATTCCATATTGTCCAGTTGGCAAGGTAGCTAGACCATAAAGAGAGTTCGATGGGGCTACCCGGCTCGACTCTGGCCAGCGCCTCGTTGAGTGGCACATTGAAAACAATAGTCACGCCTAACGTGCCAACGAGATAAAGCAGGCTGCCGACGAGCAAGTAGACAGCACTAGGTTGATGCCACCTTAACAGTGAGAAGATAAATAGAAAAACGCAAGCCGCAGCCGTTCCGAATAGCACCGTCATAAACAACGGATTGATCGCCGCGATATTGATAGATTGCATGGCAGCAATGCCCTGTGTCGGCGCTATTCGCGCAAGAGCGTTCATTACAAAGGTCGAAAAAGCGAAGAAGACTCCAGCAATCAACCCACAGCCGAGTGCGGCTAAAAGTTTCAATCCGAAAAGTGAGTGGTCAAAATTTGTCAACAAATTTCTTTGGGAGTAAAGGTCTTGAATGAACAGGCAAGGGGAAGAGGGCAGGGGTCATTTCCCTCTGCCTCTTCGTTAAAGGTTTTGGAAAACTAGGGCAATATCCTCTAAGTGGAGCATTCAGTGTTGAGTTGGTGTAGGACAATAATTGGCTCGGCAGGAGTGATAGTCAATCCCAACAGTCAAATCTGCTAGACTGGCTGTGGAAAATTAGTTTGGATTGAATAACTCATCTAATTTTAAAAAAGTTTTTCACTTTTGACAGGCTAACTCAAAAATATATCCTCTGCTAGATCCCAAGTAACTACTTAATTAATAAAGTAAAATATATATATTATATGCAAAGATAATAAGTAATAAATGAAAGTTGGCATCCAAAATACAGCAGAAATCCTGGAGCAAGTTCACCAATTAGAGTCTACACTAGGTCTTAAAAACGAAGCCTGTCGTTCCAAATTTTTAATTCATCCTTACTTAACGTCAAAAGTTTTTTTGTTTTTGCATGGTTTTACAGCAGGCCCTTACCAGTTCGAGCCGCTCGGTAAAGCCTTCTTTAACAAGGGATATAACGTTCTAATTCCTTTACAACCTGGTCATGGACGATCAGGTAACTGGAATCGTCAAAATCCTCCACCACTACCAACAGATATTCAGATATATCAACAATTTCTACTCAAATGGTTGCAGATTGCAAAAACGCTAGGTCAACAAGTTGTAATTGGTGGATTGTCAACAGGTGGAACTTTAGCTGCTTGGTTAGCTTTAGAGCATCCCCAGGAGATTGACCACACTTTATTGTTCACGCCTTATTTAGCTAGTCGTTACTCACTATTAGATCAACTTATCAAAATTCTGCCAATTTACTTTGAATGGTTCAACAAAGATGCATCTGGTAATTTTGGTTATAAGGGTTTTTGTCTTAAGGCATTACGGATATTTCTTCAATTGGCAGAGGAGGTTTTAGAAAAGGCTGAAGGCTGTGTTTCTGCTCCTATTTTAATGGTATGTAGTGAAGGAGATCATGCTGTTAACCGCTCCAAACAACAGGATTTTTTCCGAAGGGTAGTTAACCAGCAACCGAAATCCTGGTATTACTGTTTCGATGATTCGCTTCACATAGAACACCGGATGATGACAAAACTGGAAGACAATGATTATGAGGAACTGGTAATCACCCTTGCTAAGGCTTTTGTTGAGAGTGATTTGACTTGGGTAGAGTTTGAGCAAATGGCAAAGCTGATAGCGCAGGGACGACAAGCCTATGACCAAATCATGCTCAAATTCAACCTCGATAGTCAAGTTTCTCAAGAGCTATCTGCAATGATGACTCAAGCTTTTGGCTGTGAGCATCTCAAGTGCATCAATCCATACGAATAATGCATAATGCCCTTTGATTACTAAGTACAAGATGCCCTGTTCCCTTTCCCATATTTAAAATCTAATGACCAGAACTGCTGGAAATAGAATTATCAACCAGTTGGGGAAAATCGGTAATTCAATAGTACGCGATCGCACTCAGATTTGTTGTCCACAGTTACACGCTCTTTAAGGGTGTTAGGGCTAAAGTTTTCGTCAAATCAGCAAGGAGAAAACGATCGCAGAGGTTAAACATTTCTACCTCGGTCTGCGTCTTTCGCATCAGCCGCAGGAAATCACCTTCAGTGTCAACACTTAGGGCAATGTAGTTGAGGAACATTTTCAGGTAGCCTAGGCGCGATCGCTCTGGCATAGTTGCTGAATAAGGGGTTTGCCATAAACGATCAATATAGTTGCGTACCTCTACTAAAGGAACGGGCGTGATCGTCTCGAAGCGCAAAGCCTGCCGAATTTGATTAAAAAGCCAAGGATTCCCGATCGCCCAGCGTCCCACCATCACACCCGCCGCGCCCGTTTGAGAAAGCACTTTCAGGGCAGTTGTCGCAGAGTAGATATTGCCATTGGCAAGCACTGGACAATCAACCCGTTTCACCGCTTCAGCGATCAAATCATATTTCACTGCTCCGTGGTACATATCTTTCACAGTGCGACCATGCAAACTCAGCAAATCAATGCTGTGGCGATTGATCATATCTAGAATTTCGTAAAAGTTATCTGTATTTTCAAAGCCTAAGCGCATCTTGACTGTCAAAGGTCGATCGTTCACAGCAGAACGCAGTTCTCCCAAAATCCGATCCACTTTTTCTGGTAATAGCAGCAATCCACCCCCAACATTTTTACGATAGATTCTAGGTGCTGGACAGCCCATGTTCAAGTCAACTCCAGCAATATTATACTTGCAGAGTTCCTTCGCTGTTCTTACTAAATCTGGAATGCTTTCGCCAATCATTTGAGCAAAAACAGGGCGACCCGTGTCATTTTCGGTGATTGCTGTCAGAATGCTACGATTGAGCCGTGAGGTATCATTCACCCGGAAATACTCGGTGAAAAAGTAGTCAGGGCTGCCGTAGTGGGCAATCACCTTCATAAACCAGAGGTTTGTTACATCCTGCATGGGTGCAAGAGCCGTGAAGGGTAGGTCTGGATGCAGCAATTGGGGGAGCGATACCTGGGACGACATAGAGATGAAGAGCGTTCGACAAAACTTCACTCTATCAAAAAATGCTTACTTGTTGGCAAATACAATAGATTTGTCGCCTAATAAAGTTTTTGAGTTTTTTGAGCTAGGCAGAGCAAGGGTTTCAGACACCAATTTTTTAAACTGGAAGACGTATAAGAAAGAAATTGCTGATGTGGTAGCATTTATGGTCAGTGATGAAGCACGATGGATAACTGGGTAAAATATCTGCGTTAACGGTGGAATTGCATGAGATGATATTTGAAAAACTGCTGAAAAATCAAATTTCAATTTTCCACCTCTTTGGTTTACACGCCAAAAAACTTACTCTCTGGCTTTTCGCAAATAAAGATTCTGTTCGTTGTAAAAGTTAATATTTTTTGATCCGGGAGGCTCCTAAATGGCACTGCAATCATATAGTCGGGTGTGTCTTATTCCACTAGTTTTTTCTTTAGTGAGCGTGGGTACAAGTACGGCAAAAGCGATCGCCCAAACTACGTTTCCATTCGACGTAGTATATGACACAAACGTTACTCTAACACCTATCCCATCAACCGACGTATCAAAAGCGTTTGTCTCAGGCTTTAATCCTGATGCTGACTATGGTCTGACTAACTTTTTAAGCATAGACAACTACAGCCGAGTTGACCCCGATACTGGAAATCTTGTGTTCGTTCAAGACCCAGCAAAATTTGGTTTGCAAGGCTTACCAATCGGCAGAGACGAGTTTTTTGGCAGTGGCGATGATAAATTATTTGGCAGCAGTAGCGCTACTGCTTCATTTGACTTTACCAACCGCCAATTAGTAGGTTCTGGTACTATAACGATCACTGGTGGTGCAGGCAAGTTTAGCGGTGCTACAGGCATATTTAACTTTAATGAAACTGAGTCACTCAATCAAGATCCAACTGCTCCTTTGAGAGGTCAAGCTTTTTTGAGTGGTTCCTTCCAGACACCGCAGAAAGTTCCAGAACCAACAACTAAGGCAATACTATTCGGTATATGTGTAATTGGGATTGGTTTGATGTCACGCAGACTTACTTTTAAGCTACTGGGTAAATTATGACCAAAAAATAATTTGGGGCGTTGCTGAATGATGGGATGATTTCGCCATATTCTGATCGAATTATTAATAGTTTCAGCCGCTAATTCATCCCGCATTTATGCAACGGCTAATTTGGATGCAGAGCAACTAAATTTATTTATAGGGTTCTAAATTTTGAATGAGTGAATGCCTGACTTTTGACTTCTCCCAACGCGAATTTATGTTGAGCGGAGTCGAAGCACAGCGTCTCCAAGAGTTGGGGCTGACCGCGTAACTTTCGGGAATCATATCATGTCCGGCTGATTAGTTATAATTTCCGCATCTGTGCAAAAACCTGAAAACCCTTTCTCTCCCTACTCCCAGCAAAAACTGTCCCCTTGCAGTCTTAATGATAAGTCTTTAACCGGACACGATATCACTCCTAATTAGACCCCTAATTTTCTTGCTGATTTTCTGGCGAGTAAGGGACACCCAACCCCTGCGGCGGTATAGATTTACCAGCTAATCCTAGTAATGCAAATAGAGCGATCGCGTATGGTAACATGACTAAAAATTGATAAGGAATATTTACGCCTAATGCTTGAATTCGTAACTGTAAAGCTTCCGTAGCACCAAATAAAAAACAAGCCAAAGTACTACTTAAAGGATGCCACCTACCAAAAATTAAGGCAGCAATCGCATCAAACCCATAACCAGATGACACCTGTTCAAATAAACGGTACTTCAACCCCATCACCTCAGATGCACCCGCCAACCCGGCTAAACCACCTGCTAACCCCATAACTAACATGATGGTGTTTTTGACCGAAATCCGCGCATAATAGGCTGCTGTGGGGTTAAAACCAACGGCGGCAATTTGGTATCCTAGAGGCGATCGCACTAATAATACCCACAAGAGGACGGCTGTCATTAACGCAAGTATTATACCTGCATGGGCTAAACTTTGGGGTAAAATAACGGGTAACTGTGCTCCTTTAGCAATTAATGGCGAATAAGGACTAGGTGCGCCTTGTGCTTTTAAAGCTAATGTGGTTTCAAAAGCAAAATCACTACCAGAGTTAGATAACGTCCGCAGGCGTGTAAGCATTAATCTTCCTGCTTCTATAGCCATCTACTCTGGATTTAATGGGGATAAACCAGCAGCGATTGCATCTGCATTCACATACTTAAAGCAGTCTAAAAATTTCGGCAATAAACTCATGGAAACGGTAGTTTTTCCTGAACCATTCGCAGCACCGATGATATAAAGGCTTGGCATTTTATCCTCTGCGTGTCCCCTACCCATCAATAAGCCAATTTCTTCTATCGTCGCCGTATGTGCATCCAAAATAGCAACAAACTCTCCTCTGTAGATTATGGCAATGCGATCGCTATTTTAAACTTTACGCGTGTGGGCGATCGCAAATGGCTATGACTTTCAATCTGGTATGCTTCACTGGCAAGACTTTCTCTATGGTCAACCAAGACCCGAATACTTCTTTGGCTACACTAGTTGCATTTTTGACCAAAAATTAGGTCGTAGTATTTGGTTGATAGACGCTGGTGATGTCACCCATATCTAACAAACGATCGCTACTTTCTCGAAGAGCAGACAGCCGGATCTGTGGTCTGGTATTGGCTATGTATGCACTTCTATTGGTGGTGTACAACGTGAAACTCTAGAAGCTTTAGGAACTGCCGCTGAAGCTTATCTGCCAGCATTAGCATTCATGGTTTCTCAAGTCTCTCTTTTGGGTGTATTTGTCTGATTTTATTCTTGTTTGACTTTTTATTTCAGTAATTACCGATTGTGACACTTCACGGTGTACAATGTGGGCTAGAACTGCTGCACTTGGTTGTTGCTCTCATCCTAACTGTTTGCATACTTGTTGATATAACTGTCATTGACAACCTTCGTGCAAGCAGCATTGAATTCCGTTATTTCGTAGCATTCTTGCCTAATTGTGGCTAATTAATTATGTATACAAGTTACGGAATGTTTATTCTGCCAAATTTTTGGGAAATATTAAAATTATAAACTTCTTCTAAAGATTTTAACTTGACGCTATGACGACACTGGCAGCAATCCCCGATTCAAATCTATTGCCGTATATCCCTGGTTATGCCATTGTTGAGCAGCTCTATGCAGGTTCTCAGACAATAGTTTATCGAGCAGTGCAGGAGTCAAGTCAGCGTCCAGTGGTGATTAAACTATTATGGCAAGACTACCCCACCTTTAGCGAATTATTACAGTTTCGTAACCAGTATACAATTACCAAAAATCTTAACATTCCTGGCATAATCCCTCCATTAAGCCTAGAAGCATACGGTAACAGCTATGCCTTAGTGATGGAAGACTTTGGCGGCATTTCCCTACGGGATTATACCCAAAATTATTCCCTATCTTTACAGGAAATTTTAGAAATAGCCCGACAAATTGCCGATATTCTCCATGATGTCTGCCAGCATCGAGTCATCCACAAAGATATCAAACCTGCTAACATTCTGATTCATCCAGAATCGCACCAAGTCAAGCTGATTGACTTCAGCATTGCCTCTCTCCTCCCGCGCGAAAACCAGGAAATCCAAAATCCCAATGTTTTGGAAGGAACCCTTGCCTATCTTTCCCCAGAGCAAACCGGACGAATGAATCGTGGTATTGATTACCGCAGTGACTTCTATGCTTTAGGTGTGACATTGTACGAACTTTTGACCGGACAATTACCGTTTGAGTCCCATGACCCAATGGAGTTATTACACTGTCATTTAGCCAAGCTCCCACTTGCCCCACACAGCATTAATCTACAAATTCCGGCGGTCGTCTCAGAGATAGTATTGAAGTTGATGGCGAAAAATGCCGAAGATCGGTATCAGAGCGCCTTGGGTTTGAAGCATGACTTAGAATGCTGTCTCAATCAATGGAAAGCAACGGGTAGAATAGAAACTTTTGTCCTGGGACAACGGGATGTGTGCGATCGCTTCATTATCCCCGAAAAACTCTATGGGCGAGAAACAGAAGTTGCAACCTTGCTCAAAGCTTTTGAGCGCGTCGCTAATGGCAGTTCAGAAATGATGCTAGTAGCAGGATTTTCCGGGATCGGTAAAACTGCGGCGATCAATGAAGTCCATAAACCGATTGTGAGACAACGCGGTTACTTCATCAAAGGCAAATACGATCAGTTCCAGCGTAATATTCCGTTCAGTGCCTTTATGCAAGCCTTTCGTGATTTGATGGGACAACTGCTGAGTGAGAGTAATTTTCAATTGGCGGCGTGGAAAGCGAAAATTTTGGCGGCTGTGGGTGAAAACGGACAAGCGATCGTTGATGTGATTCCTGAACTAGAGCGAATTATCGGTCAACAGCCCCCAGTCCCAGAACTATCTGGTAGTGCTGTCCAAAATCGTTTCAATTTGCTATTTCAGAAATTTATCCAGGTTTTCACCACCCCTGAGCATCCTCTGGTGATGTTTCTAGATGACTTGCAATGGGCAGATTCGGCTTCTCTGAACTTACTGCAATTATTGATGAGTGAAGCCAGTTCTGGATATTTACTTATTCTGGGTGCCTATCGAGATAATGAAGTTTTTCCGACTCATCCGTTGATACTGACACTGGAGCAGATTCAGCAAGCCCAAGCTACCGTCAATACGATTACCCTGGAACCCTTGGTGGAAATAACGGTGAATCAATTGGTGGCAGACACGTTAAGTTGTCCCAATGAACTGGCTCAACCCCTAACACAATTGGTATATCAGAAAACCAAAGGGAATCCCTTTTTTACAATGCAGTTTCTCAAAGCACTGCACGAGGAGAGTTGGATTCAGTTCCAGCCAGAGCTGGGTTACTGGCAATGTGACCTGGCTTCGGTGCGGCAGTTGGCATTGACCGATGGAGTGGTAGAGTTCATGGCATTGCAGTTGCAGAAACTTCCAATGGAGACACAGGAGGTTTTGAAACTGGCGGCTTGTATTGGCAACCAATTTGATTTGAATACCTTGGCGATGGTCTCTGAAAAATCAGCTATTGATACGGCGACCAACCTATGGACGGCGTTACAAGAAGGGCTGATTCTCCCCATTAGTGAAACCTATAAGTTCTTCCAATCAAATAACTCAGACAACATCGATCGCGGTGGTGAGATTGTCGTTCCTTATAAATTCTTGCACGATCGCGTCCAACAAGCTGCCTATGGTCTGATTCCAGAAGATCAAAAACAGTCTACCCACTTCAAAATTGGGCAACAACTGTGGGCAAATACGCCTGAAGCAGAGCGAGAAGGGAAAATTTTTGAAATTGTCAATCAATTGAATTACGGTCTGAGATTGACGGCTCAAAACACTTCTCCCGGATCGTTGAATGCACAAAATGGTAACGAAATCTCCAGGTTGCAAGAATTGGATCGAGATCAACGCAATGAACTGGCTCAAATGAACCTGCAAGCAGGACAAAAAGCCAAGGCAGCAACTGCCTATGAAACGGCAAGTAAATACTTCACAGCAGGATTGGCAGCGCTCCCAGAAAACGGTTGGGAAGATCATTACGACCTGACCCTTGCCCTTCATACAGAAGCGGCTGAAATTGAGTACCTGACTGCCCATTTCGAGCAGGCAGAACAGCTTTCAGAAATTGTTCTTCAGCACGCCCAGGATTTGCTGCAAAAGGTCAAGATGTATGAAATCAGGATCTATTTCTACATTGCTCAAAATCAAATGCTGGCAGCGATCAACATCTGTCTACAAGTGCTGGAGTTTTTGGGTGAACCGCTCTTTAAAGAACCCCCACTGGAGTTAGCGATCGAGGATTTAATGAACCTGCCAGAGATGCTCGATCCGCACAAGTTGGCAGCCATGCGAATTGCGATCGCAATGGTCACTCCCAGCCTGAACGCTAAACCAGATATGTTACCACTGATTGCTTACACACTAGTGAACCTATCGATTCAATTTGGCAACTCGGCATTTTCGGCATTTGGCTACACCTTTTATGGTCTGGTTTTATGTGGTAGCCCAACCGGAATTGAAAGAGGCTATCGGTTTGGACAATTAGGATTAAAATTGCTGGAGCGCTTCAACGACAGGAAATTGTATGCAAAAGTGATTAACATTTTTGATGTGTTTGTGCGGCACTGGCAAGAACCCGCTCGCAAAACGATCGCTCCCCTACGTGAAGCTATTCAGGTTGGATTAGAAGTGGGTGATGTAGAGTATGCCTGCTACAATGCCACCTCCTACTGTAACTATCTTTTCTTCGTTGGTGAAACACTGGAGCAGGTGAATCAGCAACAGCAAAAATACATCGATCTATTGTTGAAATTCAAACAAGAGTATCAAATTTACTTCGGGCAGATTTGTGGTCAGCTCGTGTTGAATTTGATGGGAGCAGCAGAAGATTCCCTAATACTCGTTGGGGAAAGTTTCGACGAGCGGAAAATGCTGCCGATTTTAATTGAAACTCAAAACGGAACTCTTCTATTCCTGCTCCATCTGGCAAAGACCATTCTTTTGTTCATCTTTAAGGACTATCAGCAGGCACTCATCCATGCTAAAGAAGCCGAAAAATACCGGGGAAACATGGTTGGCTTCTTGCAGTTTGCGGAACATAATTTCTACTACTCCCTCGCTCTGCTGGCTACCTGTTCAAATGGCAATGAGGCAGAGCAACAATGGGCACTAGAAAAAGTTGCAGAAAACCAGAAATTGATGAGTCAGTGGGCGTTCCACGCTCCTGCCAATCATCAACACAAATACGATTTAGTTGAAGCAGAGCGGGCAAAAATTTTGGGTCATTTAGACGCAATGACCTACTATGAAAAAGCCATTCAGGGGGCAAAAGAAAACGGCTATATCCAAGAAGAAGCACTCAGCAATGATCTGGCTGCCAAATTCTACCTTGCTTGGGGCAAAGAGAAGATGGCCGCAGACTATATCCAAGAAGCCTATTACTGCTACGCCCATTGGGGTGCAAAGGCGAAAGTCGCCCATTTAGAACAAGAATATCCGCAACTACTAACAGCCATTCTCCAACCGACTAATCTTGCCATCACATCTGGGCTAACCATCGCCTCAACTTTAATGAGAAGTGTAACTAAAAGCTCTAATAACCAAAATTTATATTTAGATTTGCAAGCAGTGATGAAAGCTGCACAAGCCATCTCTCAAGAAATTGAATTAGAGAAACTGTTGGCAACCTTGATGCAGATTACAATCGCCAATGCCGGCGCACAAATCGGTCATTTAGTTCTTCGCCAAGAGGAACAATGGTTAGTTGTAGCTCAAGCCGATCAACAACTGGTAAAAACTTTAGAAATTCCCCTGGAGCAATACTCAGAAATTCCCCAAACTTTGATTTATGCAGTAGCAAGAACTCAAGAGACAGCTGTATTTGAAGACTTGAGTGATTCAGTGCAATTTGCCAACGATCGCTACATCATCACTCACCAGCCCAAATCTGTTTTATGTACTCCCATTAGTCGCCAAGGAAAACTCAGTGGTATTTTGTACTTAGAGAACAACTTAACTTTAGGCGCTTTTACCAGCGATCGCATCGAGATTCTCCAACTCCTAACTAGTCAAGCCGCTATCTCTGTGGAAAATGCCCGTCTGTATCAACAAACCGAAAACTATTCTTACACCCTAGAAGCAGAGGTAGAACACAAAACCCAAGCTCTCAACCAAAAAGCCCAAGATTTAGAGCAGACCTTGAAAAAATTGCAGCAAACTCAAGGACAATTAATTCATAGCGAAAAAATGTCATCCCTCGGCCAATTGGTAGCTGGTATTGCTCACGAAATTAACAATCCAGTTAATTTTATTAAGGGTAATCTCACCCATACAGAAAATTACATTCAAGATATGATGCGTTTGCTGATACTTTATCAGCAGGAATATCCCCAACCTAATCCAGCTATTCAAGCGATGAAGGAAGAAATTGAGCTTGATTTTCTGTTTGAAGATGCCAATCAAACCTTAAAATCTATGAAGGTTGGTAGCGAGCGCATCAGCAACATTGTCCAGAGTTTACGCAACTTTGCTCGCTTAGATGAAGCCGAAATCAAAGCTGTAGATTTACACAGTGGTATTGAAAGCACGCTGTTAATTTTGCAACATCGCTTACAAGCTTCTGAAAATCAACCCGAAGTGCGCGTCATTAAGGAGTATGGCGATCTACCTTTAGTTACTTGCTATCCTAGCCAGTTGAATCAAGTCTTCCTGAATATAATTAACAATGCCATTGATGCGATTCGAGATAATCTCCAAAGCAGCAAATACCCAGAAATTCGGATTCGTACTGGAGTGATAGATCGTGAATGGTTACGAATTGCGATCGCCAATACAGATAGTGTGATTCCTGTGAATCTGCAAGAGCGGATTTTTGAACCGTTTTTTACCACAAAGCCCGTTGGTCGTGGTCAAGGTTTGGGGTTATTTGTTAGCTACTCTATTATCCAACAACATCGTGGTACTTTAACTGTGCGTTCTCAGCCCACTGAGGGAACTGAATTTGAGATTGTTCTCCCTATCTATTGAACAATTAATTCTTACGAAATGCCTACTTTTTTCATTTCTCCAAACTCATACCAAGTAGAAACATTACACTTTTTTAGGAAAGGTGAATGTCACTTAAAGGACAATACGCTTGGGTTAAGGGTTTACTCTTTGTCAAAGTGAATTTTTTTAAAGTAGACGCAAAGCCGCTTGCCGGAGGCTACCGCATAGACGCAAAGCGGCTTCCCGCAGGGTAGGACGCATTCGCGCAGCGTCTTGTAAAGCCTGCGGCATAGCTTCTCTACGAGACGCTACGCGAACGCTTAGGGCGCAGCCTCTCGTAGAGAAGAGAAGGAAGAGAAGAAAGAGAAGAAAAAATGCTTAACTGAACTGTATTGACTTAAAGGATAAAGTGGCTGTTTTCTAAGCATAAAGTGGCAATGACTACCATTTTATGATTCAAGTCACAGAACCTATCACCAAACCCAGACTGAACAGTTTAGTTATAATATTAAGTAACTAAGCTTTGAATTGATAGCAATCTACTCAACATTTCTGATCGAAAACTAATAATGTTAAATATTATTTGAGTCAGGAAAACTTTGCCAATCTTACTATTTTAGATTTTTTAAAAATCTTGCTGCGCAGTCTTTTTTGGCAATAACAATTTACTTTTTCATAATGACAAATAACAGTCACTGTAAACTTTGAATTTTGACTAGCCACTTTAAGTATTTGCAAATAAAATAGTAGGATTCAAAAATACTGTTTCGTAATGAAAAATTCTACTGAAAGTTCTCAACAAGACCTCAGTCTACCCAAGATAGAAGTAGACCAACTGCTTCTGGAATGGCAAGAAAATCCAGCAGTTTACGTAAATGATATATGCATCCATCAGTTGTTTGAATATCAAGTAGAAAAAACACCTGAGCAAATTGCGGTCATTTTTGAAGACAAACAAGTTTCTTATCAAGAACTTAACCAGCAAGCTAATCAACTAGCGCACTATCTACAGACCCTGAATGTCAAACCTGAGGTTCTAGTTGGCATTTTCCTGGAGCGATCGCTGGAAATGATTGTTGGACTATTAGCTATCCTCAAAGCAGGCGGAGCTTATGTCCCCTTAGATCCAGCCTATCCTTCAGAGCGCCTAGCTTTAATGCTAAAGGACTCACAGTTATCGATACTACTGACAAAACAAAATTTACTTTCAAAGCTTCCAGAGTATCAGGCCCATATAGTTTGTCTAGATAGTGATAGGGAGGCAATTACTCAACAAAACCAGGAGAATCTGACCAGTATAGTTACAGATAAAAACCTGTCTTATGTCATTTACACCTCCGGTTCGACTGGTAAACCGAAAGGGGTAGCTATTGAACATCACAGCACAGTCGCTCTGTTGGATTGGGCAAGAGAAGTTTTTACAACAGAGGATCTAGCTGGAGTGCTGGCCGCAACATCTATTTGCTTCGATCTCTCAGTTTTTGAAATATTTGTTCCCCTCAGTTGGGGTGGTAAAGTGATTTTGGCAGAAAATGCCTTGTATTTACCTACCTTACTTGCCGCTCAAGAAGTCACTTTAATCAATACAGTGCCATCTGCGATCGCAGAGTTACTGAGAATTCAAGGTATACCCGCTTCTGTTCGCACCGTTAACTTAGCAGGTGAACCTCTGCAAAATCGTTTGGTGCAGCAGATATATGCGTTGGACAATATTCAAAAAGTCTTTAATCTATACGGCCCTACAGAAGATACGACCTATTCCACGTTTGCCTTGGTGAAGAAAGGTGACAGCATCGTGACCATTGGTCGTCCGATCGCCAACACATACTGTCTTTTGTTGGACGAACAAATGCAGATAGTACCCACAGGTGTTTCTGGAGAACTATACATTGGCGGCGAGGGACTAGCCAGAGGCTATCTCAACCGTCCAGAACTGACAGATCAACGATTCATCCCCAACCCATTCATTAGTGAGCCTGGTGGAGACACCAAGCAAATGGTTAAAAAACAACACCTCTACAAAACAGGTGACTTAGCTCGCTACTTACCAGACGGCAACATTGAGTATATTGGGCGCATTGACCAACAAGTAAAGATTCGCGGCTTCCGGATTGAGCTAGGAGAAATTGAAACTGCACTGTGGCAACATCCTGATGTGCAAGAAGTTGTAGTGATTGCTAAAGAATTTTCTCCTAGTGACCAACGCCTAATAGCTTACGTAGTTCTCAAGCCCGAATCATCAGACACGAATGTTGGTAATTTACGCCGTTTTCTTAAACAGAAATTGCCTGACTACATGATCCCTTCTCGCTTTGTGCAATTGAGTGCTTTACCCTTAACAGCTAATGGAAAAGTTGATCGTAAGGCGCTCCCAGCACCCGTTCAAACTTTGAATGCAAATGAGAAGTTTGTTGCTCCTCGCACTCCTATTGAGAAACGAGTAGCAGAAATTTGGTCTAATGTATTGGGTCTAAAAAACATTGGCGTTCATGACAATTTCTTAGCGTTGGGAGGACATTCCTTACTAGCCTTTCAGATCCTCTGCCGTATCCGCGATATCTTTCAAGTTGAATTACCAATGCGGCATTTCTTTGAAGCGCCCACCATCTCTGAAATAGCTGACAGCATTAGACAAGCACAACAGGAAGACATAGGATATTCTGTTGTGTCAATACAATCCATTGGGCGCGATGCCTGCGGCGGGCGTAGCCATCGCGATTTACCACTTTCCTTTGGGCAAGAAAGGTTGTGGTTTCTTGACCAGTTAGTACCCAACCATGCTTTTTACAATGTTCCGGAAGCCTTTCGCCTCAGAGGTATACTCAACGCCACAATATTAGAACAGAGTTTGAATGAAATTATCAACCGTCATGAAGTCCTGCGAACTACATATTCGAGCTTGAACGGACAACCCATACAGGTTATCCACTCAACTTTTCCCATCAAACTCTTAGTAGTGAACCTCCAAGGGCTGTCTCCAGATGGCCAGGAATCTCAAGTCCGCCAGCTCATCCTTGAAGAAGCCCAACGTCCTTTCGATTTAGTTCAAGGGCCATTGCTGCGAACAACATTGCTGCAATTGAGTTCAGAGGAACATATATTCCTCCTCAACCTGCACCATATTCTTTGTGATGATTGGTCTTTAAATCTTTTGTTCGAGGAACTGTCAGTCCTCTATCAAGCTTTCTCCACTGGCAACCCTTCGCCCCTTCCTGACTTAGCTATTCAGTATGCTGACTTTGCAGCTTGGCAACGCCAGTGGCTGCAAGGTGAAATTTTAGATAATAAGCTTGCTTATTGGCAGCAACATTTGAGCGGCAGTCTACCTATATTAGAATTGCCCACCGATTATCCACGACCATTGGAGCCAACATATCAGGGGGCGCGTCAATCGGTCGTTATCCCCAAATCTCTAACCGATGCCCTTCATGTTTTCTCGCGCCAAGAGGGTACTACCTTGTTTATGACCTTGTTGGCAGCATTCCAGACACTCCTATTTCGCTACACAGGGCAAGAAGACATTTTAGTAGGTGCTCCTATTAGCAACCGCCACCGTTCTGAATTAGAAGGACTAATTGGGTTTTTGCTCAATACTTTGGTATTGCGAACCAACTTGTCCGGCTCCCCAAGTTTCCGGCAGTTGTTAGGTCGAGTCCGGGAAGTAGCTTTATCGGGTTATACTCACCAAGACTTACCGTTTGAGAAGCTAGTTGATGCTCTACAGATCAAACGGGACTTCAACCAAAATCCACTGATTTCAGTGATGTTTAATCTTCAGAATACCCCAACGCCTAAGCTGACTGTTCCCGGATTGACAATGAACCGTCTGGAAATTGATAACGGGACATCCAAGTTCGATCTATACCTCGAACTGCGCGAGACAGCAGCAGGGATATTGGGCAACCTGGAATATAGTACTGACCTATTTAAAGCTGAGACGATCGCTCTGATGGTGGAACATTTTTCTACTTTAATACAGAGTATTGTCTCTAACCCAGACCAGACAATTTCCAACTTACCCCTGTTAACATTCCCTGGCGATCGGCAAATCTTAGGCAATGGACAAACTAAGCGGATATACAACGGCAATATAGATATTCGCAGTCTACCAGAGCCTGAAATGGATAGAAGCGATTTGAAAGCAGCATTTGTCGCACCTCGTACTCCAATTGAGGAACAAATGGCTGAAATTTGGAGCAGAGTTCTGGCGATCAAAGAAGTTGGGATTCACGATAATTTCTTTGACCTTGGCGGTAATTCCCTACTAGCATCTCAGTTGATTTTTTTTGTGAGAGAAACCTTTCAAGTAGATTTACCTCTAAAAAGCTTGTTTGAAAAATCCACTATAGAAGCGCTGGCTCAGGTAATAGAGACAGTGCGTCGAGATGGCGTTTCTGCTTTAACCAGTGCCATCGATCTAAAATCTGAGGTAGTACTCGATCCCGCCATCAATGCCCAAGGAAGGTCTGTTGCTCAGGTCAATGAACTGCGTCATGTTTTTCTCACAGGAGCTACAGGCTTTTTGGGGGCTTTTTTACTTGATGAACTGCTACATCAAACTCAAGCAAAAATATACTGCCTGGTGCGTTCCACAAACGAGCATGAAGGGTTAGAAAAGATTCAACAAAACCTAGAAAAATATTCCCTCCATCACCCAAATTTTAGCTCTCATGTGATTGCGATTCCGGGAGACTTAGAACAGCCATACTTGGGTCTTCCTAGCAACCAGTTTGAAAAACTGGCTCTGCAAATTGATGCTATTTATCACAGTGCTGCCCAAGTCAATTTTGCTAAACCATACTCTGTAATTAAAGAATCCAATGTTCTCGGAACTCAAGAAGTTCTCAGATTAGCTTGTATGGGCAAAATTAAACCAATGCATTACATTTCTACCATTGCTGTTTTTGGTGCAATTAGCCATTTTACAGGACAAAAAGTAGTTTACGAAGATGACAACATCGAGTCTTGTCAAGACTATGTTGCTCTGGATCTTGGCTATTCTCAAACCAAATGGGTAGCCGAAAATCTTGTATGGGTTGCCAAGTCTAGAAGAATACCTGTTAGCATTTTCAGAACAGGATTTCTCATGGGACATAGCAAAACAGGTGTTGCTCATACAAAAGATTCTTACGTGCCTAGAATTATTAAAGGATGCATACAGCTTGGTAGTTATCCTGAACTCATAGATCAAAAAGAAGAATTGATTCCTGTGGATTATGCAGCTAGAGCAATTGTCCATTTATCCAAAAAGCAAGAATCTCTAGGAAAGGCTTTCCATATAGTACCCCCACCAGACCAAAATATTGGACTCATCGAGCTTTTTGAGTTTATTTGTTCTTATGGTTATCAACTCAAGAAGTTACCATATACTCAGTGGAAAGATCAGCTAATTGCAAGTTTCAGGCACTCTCAGGAAAATGCTTTACATCCGCTTTTATCGATGATGTCTGAAAAAGTCTATCAAAATTCTTTGACAATCATGGAGTTGTATCAAAATACAGTTGATTATGACTATCAGAATACCCTCAATGGATTGGCAGATTCTGCAATTGTTTGTCCACCAATGGATGTTAAAATCCTAGATAAATACTTATCATATTTTGTTAGCAGTGGTTTCTTAAATTCACCACCTTTAAGACAGGAGTAAATGTTTACGCTATAATTTTCAGCTTAACATTCCTTCAGTAGATCGAAAACTTTTGTAAGTTGACGAAATCATCAGGGTTTCAGCCGAGTTTTGGGGCTGATAATCGCGATTGCTTACACTGTACTCTTAACCCACCTATAACGCCCGTTCCTTGAAAAGTAGATTGCGGCAGGATTCCAGCAGATTGTGTTCCCAAACTCAAATGAACGGCTGGTAAGGGTTCTGGAAAACTTTTCGATCTACTGACATTGTGGAACTAGGTTAGCGATCACCCTTCTCACTCAACCTACAAAATCAACCATAATCAGAACATTCCGCCGATTTAAGAAGAAGGAAATTAGCGATCCTACCAATGCTCGACCAGATTACCAGGAGTTGCTCACAGACACTCAATTTATCGTCTGGGTAGATTCAGGTATAGATGCAGAATCCCCAACTTAAGCTGTTCTTAAACAAGTTCATAATGCTAAATCTTTGGAATCTCTTTTAGGGCTAGAAGGAAATTTAGCAGCGCTGTATTTTGGTGCTTTACCCTGTTTGATTTCACCAGAAGTCTTAAAATAACTGCGCTTTAGCGATCGAAATCGCCGCCCACCCAAAAATAAGTTCAATCCACTGCTGAGTTTTGGCTATGCACTTTTACTCAAGGATGTAATAAACAGTATTCTAGTTGTTGGTTTAGAAGCTGCTTTAGGTTTTTACCATCAACCGCAATGCTTAAGGCGGGCTGCGCCTACGCAAGCTGCACCGTTAGCACTGGATTTGCTTGAAATTTTCCGCGTGCCTTTGGTAGATATGACAGTAATGGCTTCAGTCAATCAAGGTCAATGGGATGTTTTGGCAGATTTTAAAATTCGTGGGACGCAAGTCTGGTTAAGTGAAGTTGGTCGGCGCAAATTTGTAGAACTGTATGAAAATTGTAAACAAGAAACTTGGAAACATCCAGTTATACCAATTCGCAATTCGCAATACTCGCCAAAAGCGAGAAGCAAGCTACACAATGACGCTCGCGGACTCGCTAACGCAATTGAGAAACGTTAGATGCAGCAAGGCAATCCCTGCTTACATTTGTTGCCTTATTTTAGAGAATTGGTATAACGCACCATTGAAAATTAAAAACTACTTTATCTAATGTATTGTTTATTCGTATAAACAGGTATAGCGATCGCCAAATTCAGATTCCTCGTTTTCGTCGTTAGCCTGTGAATTTGTAATTACTTGACAATCTAGTTGAGATAATTCCTCAATCAGATTTCTAGAGAGATAATTTATTGAAACATCAATAGGGTTTTTAAACATTCATGTCGTAAAGGTTTATATCTGATATGTAAACATCAACCACCTCGTATTTGCAAAACTTCCAATTTAGGAAAATTTGTTACGATAGGTGTAATATCACCTAATTCCAGGTAGGAACTCATAAATGGATGTATTTTTGCATTTCCGATAAATAAATATTTAAGATTAGCTAACTTATCATGGACGTATTCATCCCGTTTCCATCGGCGTTGAACCCTAGTAAATTGGCAGAGGTATTGAATTACACATTGGAAACTACGTTGTTCGCCTCAATCACTTGCTCCTAACGGCATGATGAAAGGAAAAACACTTTCATAAGCTTTAGCTGCTTGCAATACCAGTAAATCTTTATATTTTGCAGCGACAATTTGTATACCAACAGGCAAACCGTTTTTGGTGAAGCCACAAGGTAAAGATGCAGCAGGTTGTTGTGTAAGGTTGAAAGGATATGTAAAAGGTGTCCAATCTCGGTGCTGATGATCAATAGATGATTGAGGCCGATTTTGTCCAACAGGAAAAGCAACTATCGGTAAGGTGGGAGTAAGTAATAAGTCATAGCTTTGATGAAATATTTGCATTTGACGTCCCAATGCTTCACGGGCATCTTGGGCGCTGAGATATTCTACTAAGGTGAGGCGATCGCCTTCTTTGGCTGTAGCTTGCAAACCTTCTTCAATTACAGCTTGTTGTTCTGGACTAAAGCCACGCAATAACTTAGCTGCACCAGCTTGCCAAAAGGTTTGAAAAATAGGGCGAGGATTCACAAAACCTGGATCGACTTCTTCGACAATCGCACCGAGTTTAACAAAGACATCAACTGCGGCTTTAACTAAAGCAGCTACTTCTGCATCAACCTCAGCATAGCCAAAGTTGTGACTGTAAGCAATTCTCAATCCGGCTACACCCTTGTCTAAATCAGAAGTATAGTCTTGTTTGTCATCTGGTAAAGCATACCAATCACGCACATCAGAATGGGCGATGACATTTAATGTGAGTGCGGCATCAGTGACGGTGCGAACCAAAACGCCAATATGAAACAATGATCCAGTATGGGCTGATGGGTAGCCAGAAACACGTCCAAAAGTCGGTTTTAAACCAAACACACCTGTTAACGCCGCCGGTGTTCTTGACGATCCACCACCATCTGTACCGAGATGCAGTGTTCCCATGCCCAATGCAGCAGCAACAGCAGCACCACCGCTACTTCCTCCGGGAGTCAAATCTGTATTCCAAGGATTGCGGGTGATACCAGTCAGTGGACTGTCGGTGACACCCTTCCAACCAAATTCAGAGGTTGTGGTTTTTCCTAATAAAACTGCTCCTTGTTCCCGCAGACGAGCCACCGCAGGTGCATTTTCTTCCCAAGGTTGATGGGAGATTGTCGCTTTACTCCCTCGGCGCGTTGGTAAACCCTTGGTTAATAGTAAATCCTTGACGGTAAAAGGTATACCATCCACTAAACCACGGGGATTTCCATTTAGCCAACGCACTTCTGAGGCTTGGGCTTCAGCCAGAGCAGTGTTTTCATCTATGATCGCAAAGGCGTTAACTGAGCTATTGTAAGTATTGATCCGTTCTAGGGCAGCTTTGGTTGCGGCAACTGGTGATAACTGGTGATCGCGATATAGCGATAACAGTTGAGAAGCAGAAAAATCAGCAATGTCTGACATATTTCGGTTTGAATAGATTTATTGAAACTACGGCTTAGTTAAGGAGTTTGGAGAAGGTTGCTAATTGTCAGATGTCACAACAGCGATCGCAAAACCGTCATAGCCTTTGCTACCCACAGTCTGGATTGCTGTGGCACTCACAGGCGTTTCAGCACTGAGCAATTCGTGAAAACGACGCACTCCCTAGCATTTAATACAGTATTAGGAGGCACAAGCAAATCAGTGATGTAACGATCAACTTCTGTCCATTGCTTATGAGTCATGTTTTATTTTTTGTAAGTAACTTTAAAATATCTTCTTTGGCGGCATGATAAATGAAGAAATACAGTCTTTAGCTTGCTTCTAGAGAATGATGTATGGTAGGTTCCTACTTAGATTAACTACGGTAATTTTATCAAACTACCGTAGTTTACCTTATAACTCAATCACCAAAATCAGGGAATTAATTAAAAGCTGAATACAGGTAAAAATAAATTTTCCCATGCAAATCCAAACTGTTGGTATTTTAAGTCCAGGTGACATGGGGCAGGCGATGTCTGACGACAAGCTGCTAGCCTGCGGCAACGCTTTGCGAACGCGTCTACGCATCTGTTCTCAATCAAAATGGATTGAAGACCATTGCCGCCCTAGATGATCGCAGTCAACGAACTCGGCAATTAGCCGCCGCAGGCAACATCCAAGATGTAGGTTCTCTCACAGAACTGGTAATTGAATCTGATGTAGTGCTATAAGTTCTAGTCCCCGCCGCAACAGAAGCAGCAAGGCAAGTAGCTGAGGTTATAGGCAATGTGAGGAAACAAATTCTGTACATTGATTGCAATGCAGTTGCACCCCAAAAAGTAAAATACTAAGCTTAGTCAAGCCGCGTTGACTCATCGTGTAGCATAAAAGTACTATTTAATGAAATAGCTATTTGTGTAAAAACCTCCCTTGCTGGTGAAGTGTATTCACTCATTACAATCGGATTTCCAGTATCACTACCGCTACAAATGCGGGGATCAATGGGAATTTGTCCCAACAAAGGCGCAAGTAATTCTGCCGCCAGTTGTTCGCCGCCACCGCTACCGAAAATCGGTGTGCGTAAACCACAATCACCGCAAATTAAATAACTCATATTTTCAATGATACCAAGGACGGGAACACCCACTTGGCGAAACATATATATATTACGTCGTACATCTGCAACAGCCACTTGTTGAGGAGTTGTCACTAAAATGACTCCACAAATTGGGCTTTCTTGGATAATTGTAATTTGAGCATCACCTGTACCTGGAGGTAAATCTATCAATAAATAATCTAATTCACCCCATTCCACATCTTGCAAAAATTGCGTGATAATTTTATGCAATACAGGCCCCCGCCATGCCAAAGGACGATTTGCTTCTGCAAGTAAACCCACTGAAATTATTTTTATTCCCTGAACTTCTAAAGGTAAAAACTTATCACCTGTGGGAGTATTAATCACTTGAATATCAGCTTTTCCTAAACCCAACATCTGGGGAACATTGGGGCCATAAACATCAGCATCTAATAATCCTACTTTTGCACCTTGTAATTTTAAAGCTGCGGCTATATTAACGGCTGTTGTAGATTTGCCCACACCACCTTTACCACTAGAAATTGCAAGAGTTGTTTTAACACCGGGAATTGTACAAATTTGAATATAAGTTTTTTTACACCAAGATATAAATGACAATTTAGATTGAATTTCTGGCTGTAATTGGTGCTGATGAGAACCAATATATAAACGTAAGTAAATATAGTCATCAACTATGCGTAAGTTTCGTACCATTCCTAAACTAAGGATGTCATTATTTAAGGTAGGTTCGATAACCTGTTTGAGTAATTGGACGACTTCTTGCTGATGGGCTGTAGTCATATCTTCTGGATGTTAAAAGGGAATTCCTGTACCTCTACTTCGCGTAGCCTCTGTCTTCGACACGCTATGCGAAGTAGAGAAGTTGAAATTTGCTGTATAACCTTTAATAATTTATCAATATGTCTTACGCAATCGTACATTACCCCAATATTAACACAAAGAATATCAATCAAATAAGGCAGAAATATGATCCACAAGTTTATTTAATAGAACCACATATTACACTTGTATTTCCCATAATCGAGTCTATTAATGAAAACAATCTCATTATTCATATTGATAATATCTTGAGTAAGTGGAAAACATTTCCTATTTGTCTCAAAGGATTGCAACAATCATGGGATGAATATCTGTTTTTAATGGTTAAAGAAGGAAAGGTAGATATGATATAATTACACAATGAATTATATACAGGTATATTAGCTAAATATTACGTAAATAATTTACCATTTATTCCCCATTTAACGTTAGGAAGATTTACAAAAAATCTAGCTCAATTTTTGCAGGTTTTAGAAGAAGCACAGCAATTAAATTTAAATTATCGTTGTTTTGTCGATAAAGTCCACCTAATAAATATTGCTGATGATCACAGGTTAATAATTTGGAGTAAAGAATTTGTATTGCGAAATTAGCAAATCTTTAATCGGGTTGGCATTACTCTGACTTTTCACGGGAAGTCTTCAAGCCCCGAAAAAACGTGACTTTTCCACAGCCTAATTGTCAATAGCTTTAAGTTAATGAAAATAGCTAACGGAAAAATCAGGGCTTGGAAAACCCTCAAAATGGCCTTTTCCACATGCCGTGAAAAGTCAGGGCATTACTGAGTTACCAAGAATGATCGCTTCGATTTAGAACCTCTGCAAAACTCCTCTCACCCAAGCTTCTTCTTTGGGCGATGCCTGCGGCTGGCTACGCCTACGCACTGTCTTTAAAGGTTGTGAACTTGATAGCAAAGTTCAGGCTGTTCCAAATACGGGTTCATTCCAGGAAATGGATTTTTCATTGCCCTTTCCCTTAGTTATTTACTACTCAATCGAGACTATTCTATCTCTTTGAATCTTTTGAATTGCCCGTTGCGCTTGGATGGACACTTCTTTGTCAGGATCATCTAAAGCTTGTTGCAGTGGGTTAATAACATCAGGATGAGCTAAATTACCAAGTGCGATCGCAGCTTCTTTTCGGACATCTGCATATTCATCTGTTAATGCTTGAATTAATCTCGGCATAACTTGAATATCTGGGATTTTTTGCAAAGCTTGTGCTACTGATTTGCGTACTTGCCAATGCTCATCATTTAAAGCTATTTCTAATGCTGAAATTGCTTGCTGATTTTCATGAATAGCCAGAGATTTGGCTGCATTACGGCGAACTTGCCAGTCACTATCATTTGTAAGTGCTTGAGCAAGTATTGTAATTACTTGTGTATCTTGTAAATGTTCTAAAGTTAAAGCAGCAGCACGACGTACATTTGCTTCCTCATCAAAGATTAAATTTAAAGCTTGCGGACATTTTTCTAGTTGATTGATATATCGCAGTGTCGTAACGGCTACTTCTCTTAATTCAGGATTTTTTGATTCTAAAAATGGTAAAATGTCGGGTAAAGATTGAATATCATGTATCTTCCGCAAAAGCACCAAAATATTTAATTGAATATTTACATCATTACTTTGGAGTTTATTTAGTAAAAGTAACAATTCGTCTTGTGTAACTAACTCGTTTAATGCTGATGCGGCTTCAGCGCGAATATTTGTATCTGCTGAACCGAGGCATTCAATTAAAGCAGGAATTGCCACAGGATCGGCAATTTCCCAAAGGGCAGCGATCGCTATTTTTTGTACGGCGATACTTTCATCTTTCAAAGTGATAATTAAAGCATCTATTGTTTCTTCATCGCCTAAATGTTGTAAGGTTTTGACAGCTACTAAGCGGTCATTTACATCAGGCGATCGCAGCATTTCTAGCCAATTTTTGAGGTCATCATTCATTATCTTACCACAGAGTCACAAAGGATAAAAGAAAAACTATCGCAATAAAAAGGGAATTTGTACTGTAATTGCATTGGTGGGACATTCTTTTTCACAAGGGAGACAAAACCAGCACTCATCATATTTCATATATGCTTTCCCTGTTTCTGGATTTTTTGCTAATACATCAAGGGGACAAATTTCAATACAAGCTGTGCATTTTTCTAAACACTTTGATTCGTCAACGATGACAGGAACATCTATTCTTTGTGTGATTAAAGCCATACATTTATTACTCCCTAATTCAATTAATAAACTTTAAATGAAAAATTCTAACCCTTCCCACGGAGATGCTTTAGCACTTTTTATTCTGGTTTTTAAATCAGAAGCATGAATTTCCAGTTTATGATCATTCGGATCAAGGAAATATAAAGAAGCTCCTTCGCTTTTATTTTCTTGCCAAATTTTTGATCCTGATTGCTGAATGCGTTGGCTAAGAATAGGAAAATCTTCAATAGAAACAGTCAGACCAATATGGGTATATTCAGGTATAGGACTTTCTCGAACCTTCTGGTCTAAAATTAATGCTAACCAAATATCACCAACCGAAAGATAAGCACCTTTCATCCATTTTGCTAGTAAGCGAAAATCTAGCACATTGGTATAAAAATTAATAGATTCCTCTAAGTCTCTGACAGATAAAGTAATGTGGTTAATTCCAGTAATCATTTTTGAAATTATTTACTCTCGAGGTTGCAATTTTTTATAAAATGTCACCGACTGTTTGATATTCGTATAACCAATTTTTTCATAAAACGAGTGAGCCTCTTGACGTTTAATATTAGAACGTACCAGAACACCCTCACATCCAGCCAGAGAAGCCCACTGTTCAATTTGCTGCATCAAAAAACGTCCAATTCCACTATGACGATAATCTTTATCTACAACTAATCCCAAAAGAATTGCTGGAGTCGAAATAACTATTGAGTCACAAATATGAGCGTGCGCCCAACCAATTACATATTCATCTTCTAGAGTAGCAACATACACAATATAAGCATCGTTATTTTTAATTTTAGTAAGGCGCTGTTCTATTTGTTGATTTGTCACAGAATATTCAAGTTGTTCGCAAAGACTAGCAATTCTCTCTACATCTTTAATATCAGCTTGTCTAATTTTAATTTTCTCACCTACAGTAACTTTTTTTGTCATAATTTAATTTTAAATTACAATTATTTACTTATCCACCATTGCACGGATAAAACGATAGCCTATATCAATCTCTGTCAAATTGTGAATATCGCCATATTTTTTCGTCCATTCCCCACTACTTAAATCTGCTGTAAGTAACTGTACTCCTTGCTCAATTAAATCTTGATTTGCTAATGCAAAAGATGATATTCCCGCACGTACTTCTGTTTGAAGATATAACTCTGGTCGCCTCCAGGCTGCTGCTGCAAATAAATCAGATAAATCGTATGGTAACAAAAGGGGTATGGCTTCAACACGCCTTTTAGTATTTCTCTGAATTAAGTTTATCTGTTCATTAAGTGGTAAAAATCGTAAGGCATCTTCCCACAAAAACGGAAAATAATCATAAAGCCATATTTTCTTAGCTAATCTAATATCAAAACTTAGTAAAACTATTGTCCCATCTCTAATAATTCGTTGCATTTCTTGAAACGCTTTTTCGAGATGAGTAAAGTGATGAATTGCTAAGATACTTACAACGCCATCAACAGACTTATCTGGTAAAGGTAAATTTTCTGCATAGCCAGTGAACCACTTAACTTGCGGATATTCTAATGCTTGTTTTTGCATTACCAAAGAAGGTTCAATAGCATTAACAAAAAATCCTTGATTAGCTAGCGCTAGGCTGTAACCACCAGTACCAGCCCCAATATCAGCAATAATGCTATTTTTGGGTAAATTGAGTAAATCAATTAATTTATTGACAATGCGGATATCAGGAACGCGCGTTTTGGAATATTGTTGACCAATTGAATTATAAATAGACATATTTATGATAAAACTCTTCAAAATAATTTAAACAAAACCATTTAAGCTTTAAATGAATAAATCAAAAGCCTGTTAGTTAACCAACTCCAGCAACTTTAAGAGTTCACTTATCATAAACTTTGGTTGCACTTCTTGTAGTAAATTTTGTTTTTTTCGGTTGTAATAGCAAAAATCCATTTTGACTTGTGTTGCTCCTACATAGTCGTGCTTTAGAGAATCTCCAACGTAAAGAACTTCTGCTGATGTTAAATTTAACCTAGATAAAGCATGATGGAATATCTCAGGAGATGGTTTAGCAAAACCAATTGCTTCAGAAACTACAACTGCTTCAAAAAAATGCTCAATTCCAGCAGCTTGCATTCTCGGTAGTTGTGCTGATACAAAACCGTTCGTAATTACAGCCAAACGATAATTGCGTGCGAGAACAGTTAGCATTTCATTTATATCAGGTTCCATTACAACAGAATGATTAAAAATATGCCAAAAACTTTGACTAAGATTGCTGATTTGATCTGTTTGTATATCTAATTGAGCAAGTGTACTTCGATAAGACATTTCGATTAGCTCACCAGGAGAAAAGATATCTCGCTGTCTCCAATACTTGGAATTCTAAGTTTCAAAGACTTGAAGAAAAACATTTTCACTTATTCCATTTAAATCTAAAGATATTGTACAAGCTTCCAAGGCGCCAAGAATAGCTTGACGTTCACATATTTCAAAATTTAACAGTGTATTATCGAGATCGAAAATTATAGCTTTATAACTCATTCAATTCTTTAATTCACGAAAATGCTTTCTTCCATAGTTGAAACTGTTCTAATTATTTTTAGTATTTCTCTGAAATCTGGACTATAAAGTTTATAATTTTTATCATTAGGCTTTCTAACTAAAATTGCTTGTATACCCGCCTGTAATGCCCCAGCGATATCAGCATTGTAGCTATCACCTATCATTATACATTCTGTTTTTTCAATCTTTAAATCATTGATGACATGAGTATAAAATTTGAGGCTGGGTTTTTCATGTCCAATTTTTCCAGACGTATATATTTCTTCAAAGTATTCTGTAATATTTAATTCGTTAATAATTTCGTGTAACTCAGGTATATGATTTGATAAAATTATATTTTTATAATTATTCTTGATTGTATATTGTAAAGTAGGAATTACATCATCATATAAATGCCATTTTTCAATATTCTTATATTCATTTTGGACTTGGAAAGCATATTTTATTGCCTGATTTCTATTTATCCCTACTCTCTCATATATTTCTGCAAAGTATTCATTCATGTATTCCCACCATGTTTTTTCATTAAACAATAAACTATGGGGAATTTCAGGCGAGTGCCAAGGAAAGCGATTCTTCAATAATGGTCGAATATCTTCTAAATCTATATTGTGGATTCCATTCAATATTAAAATTGAATGTAATGTTTCACTCCACATTCCTTGACGATAACCTAGTGTATTATCAAAATCCCAAAATAAATATTTCATTTTTATCTCGCTGCTATATCATAAATTTCATGATGTAAATTTACATTCACAATGTAAGGATCTACAGGACGCTTAAACAATATCATTTGTCCTGATTCATCTTTCTTTAAGTTGACATGACAAAACCACTCATCATCATTCTTTTCGGGGTAATCTAAGCGGTAATGATAAAGTCCCCAACGAGTTTCTTGACGATATAATGATGCTCTGGCTGCCATTTCTGCACAATCTCGAATAAAATGTACTTCTATGCAACGCATTAATTCATGGGGGTCACGAGCGCCCATTACATCTAATGTTTGTTGATATTGAACAAAATGTTTCAAACTAATATCAATTTTGTTACCTGTTTTTGGTGGTTGCAGATAATCATTCACTAAGCGTCTTAATTTATATTCGACTTGGGTATGAGGTACACCATTAGGACGAGTTAGAGGTGCATAAATCCTAGCTTTTTCTGTTTCTAAAAACTCTATATCTGGTTCTATAAAATCTAAATTTTGGATATATTCAATGGCATGAGTTCCGGCTATGCGACCAAAAACAAATGCTCCAATCATATAATTATGGGGAACGCTGGCCATGTCTCCGGCTGCATATAAACCTGGGATGGTTGTTTGAGCATTTTCATTTACCCACACACCAGAAGCACTATGACCGCTACATAAGCCTATTTCAGAAATGTGCATCTCTACGCCGTGGGTGCGGTAATCTTCATTTCTACCTTGATGAAAGCGTTCTCTACTCGGTCGTTCATTCGCCCAAAGTATGGATTCAATTTCTGCAATTGTATCTTCATCAAGATGGGTCATTTTCAATTGGACTGGCCCTTTTCCAGAATTTAATTCTTTCCAGATTTCCAACATCATTTGACCACTCCAATAGTCACAGCTAATGAAGCGATTTCCTTCGGCGTTAGCAGTATGTGCGCCAAAAGGCCCAGCAACATAGGCACAGGCGGGTCCGTTGTAATCTTTGATTAAAGGATTAACTTGAAAGCATTCAATATTACTAAGTTCTGCACCTGCATGATAAGCCATTGAATAGCCATCTCCAGCATTGGTAGGATTTTCATAAGTGCCGTAGAGATAACCGGAAGCAGGTAATCCTAATCTGCCACAAGCACCTGTACATAAAATGACTGCTTTCGCTTGAATGACAATATAATCACCGTTTCTGACATCAAATCCTACTGCACCAATAGCACGTCGGGAGCAACGCGATTTGGTGAGGTAGGATCAAAAACCAGCGATCGCTAACAAC
>NZ_CAXTNE010000021.1:13113-50781 GCF_964245445.1 uncultured Nostoc sp. | reverse complement strand
GTTGTTAGCGATCGCTGGTTTTTGATCCTACCTCACCAAATCGCGTTGCTCCCGAGTATGTTGAGTTATCAAAAAAACGTGATGATTTGGTAAAAACCCTGTCTGGGGGTATGAAACGACGATTGCAGATTGCCAGAGCTTTATTGCATCAACCGCAAATTCTCTTTTTGGATGAACCAACGGTAGGACTAGACCCCCAAACTAGGCGACGGCTTTGGGAAATTATTCGAGATTTGAATAAGCAGGGAATGACGATGCTACTGACGACCCATTATATGGATGAGGTTGAATTCTTGTGCAATGCTTTTAGTTCTACCAAGCCAGGACACATCGGTATTATGGATAGCGGTAAGCTGATTTCTTTAGGAACTTTACAACAGCTACGTTCTGCTCACGGAGAAGGTTTGGTGATGAAACAATTAGGTATATCTAGCGTGGGAAGTGATGGTGCTCGTAGTTGGGAATATCTGTTTTTCCCATCTTTGGAAGCAGCGAATATTTACTTGAATAAACAGCCCGATAAAACCGGAATGATGGTGCGTCCCTCTAACCTAGAAGATATTTTTGTGGAATTAACGGGACGCCAGTTAGATTAATCTCATCCTCCTAACTGCCGCAGCATGGCTTCTACCCTGTTGACGCCATCTGAGTCATTGCGCCGCTTGTACAAGTCACGGGCTTTCTGAAGCAAGCTGTTTGCTTGTTTGGTTTGTCGGCGCTGTTTATACATCGAACCCATTAACTCATAAGTCTGGGCGTTGTTCTTATCCAATTCGATTGCTTGTTGATATGCCCAGCTAGCAGCATTATAGTCTCCCATCCGAGATTGCGTCACAGCCAATCCTAGATAGGCATTAACGTTGTTACGGTTCAGTTGTATGGCCCGACGGTAGCCTTCTTTTGCCCCACGCGTGTCGCCCAAATTCGCTTTGATGTAACCCACCGCGTAGTAAAAATCACTATTGTTAGGGTTGATAGCAATCGCACGACGATAAGCTGTTAATGCCGCCTGGTAATTTCCCTGTTGAGCGTATAAATACCCAATACCTGAATGAATTTTAGCATTTTTGGCATCTAGCCTAGCTGCTTGCTGATAAACTGCGATCGCACCACCATAATCGCCCGTATCCACTAACCTTCGTCCTTCTTCTAGTAGTTGCTTTAACTCTGGGTTTTTGCTTTGCGCCACTAATACCTGAGCCTGAGCCACTGAAGGTATAGTCAAGGAAAAACATCCTAATAACACCACACTCAGCACAATTGATGTTGGCTTGTACACAGTAAATTTCCTGAAATTTTAGAGGACTTTTTTCTTGTACATTAAAACAAAAATATAGACTTTTGAAAACTGTATTTCTTCGTATTGATTAAGATGTTAATAATTCATTGACTCTTTCCTTTACATTAGCGCTACATTACAGAGTTTTTACTGAATGATGAAGTGTAAGATATCAAGTTTAGATGAAGTTACCTACATATAAATCAGTAAGATAGCAAAATGACACTTTTTTTACCAGTAGTTATACGTGCCATTCATAAAAGCCCAATAGGCATCTAGCTTAATTTTAGAAAGTGGCCCACCAATTTCAGAAGATTTAAGATTTATTTCTGTTTATTGTTTTCTGGAACAATTTGCTGACTCTATATCCAATTATTCACATTTTTATACTACCCTGTAGAAAATCGCAATTTAGGCATTTATATCCTTTTCTGGACATTACACGGTAAGATAAATTTAACAAGCTAAATGTTTTTTCAAATGCTAGTTTTTAGCCAGTAAGTGAGAGTGCAAATGTGTTCGCGACCTAAAATTATCTGAGAGCATGTTTATTAAGCTTGTATCAATACAAACTAGTTTTGTATGTGAATTTTAATAATAAATATCAACCTATATACAATCTGGGAGGCTAATTTATGATTATAACTACCACTGATGTAATTCAAGGAGCCGTTATTGAGTCATATTTAGGCATTGTGACAGCAGAAGTAGTCTATGGTAGCAATTTCTTGCGGGATTTTCTGGCGGGTATTCGAGATATTATTGGTGGACGCACAGGTAGCTATGAGCGTCTATTTGAGCAGGGTCAACGCAAGGCATTAGAAGAATTAGAACAACGAGCACAACGTTTAGGAGCAAATGCTGTAATTGGGATTGAAATTGATACTGGCACAATCAATATTGACCAGTCAGGAGTTCTTTTGCTGATTACTGCCACAGGTACTGCTGTGAGGATGCGTTGATTTTTAATTATCCTTACTTTTGACAATGGTTACAAAGTTTTGTCTTAAGTCTAACTGCATACATAATTAAAGCTGGTTTTTCATAAAACTTAATAATTAATTGTGTTTTAATTTAATTTTAATTTTGAAATTTTATTTTCTAAAAAGTTATTTAAATACTAATAAATACTAAATTGTATTAAAAAATGTTAAAAAACTATTTTTCTCACTAAAGATATACCTATTAACTCTTTCTATTGATAGATATAAAATAAGATGATTTAGTTATTTAATTTTAAGTATAAACATGAATATACCTGAGATAAACTTTGCTGAAACAGCACTGGAGAACATAAGCTATGTCATACGTAAATCGCACAGGGAATGACGTTATTCCTACTGATCCTGTGGTATCAGGTCGAGTAAGTGAATATCATGATCTTGTTCGCTGGGGGCCGATTATTTCTGGTTTGTTGGTTGCTTTAGCTACTCAATTAATTTTGAGCGCTATAATTGGTGCTTTTGCGGCAGGTACAGTTGAAGGTTCAGGTGCACCCAGATCAATTGCCTCTAACGCTGCGGGTAATGCGGGGCTTTGGTCAACTATCGCTTTACTAATTTCCCTATTTACTGGTGGTTGGGTTACAGCCCGTGCTTGTGGCCCGATGAACCGCAATACAGCTCTTCTTAACGGTGCAATTCTTTGGGCAACGACTTTAGCGGTTAGCTCATGGCTGTTAGCAAGCGGAGTATCTGGTGCTTTTGGTGTTGCTGCTTCTAACGCTGGGGAAGTCATAAACCAAGTACAACAGCAGGGTGGTGTTAATGTACCACAAGCAAACATCAGTGCCCAACAAGCTCGTGATGCAGCAGCTAATTTACGTTCGGGATTGTGGTGGTTTGTGTTTGGTTCTTTGTTAGGTTTAATAGCCTCAATGGTTGGAGCCGCAACTGGAGCTCGTAGTCCCCGGGCTAACAATTACAATGCTTAAATAATTGTTTGACAAATTCAATATAATGAATTTATAAAGCACTTTTCAAAAGGTGCTTTCTGTTTTTTAATTAATACTGCCTCACTTCCTCCATGCAAATGTATATTCTTAATCCTCTTGTAGCGACTTTCCAAATAGCCTTTTAGTTGTATTCAAACAACTATTATAATCCCAGGTTAAATCTTTTTAAGAGTTGAGTAGAACCGAATAAAAAATATGAGAAAAATAGTTACTTTTTTATTTGGCTTAGGTTTTGTATTCAACGCTAGTTTATTTGTTCCCCAAGCTATCAGAATCGTCAGAACTAAAAGTGCTAAAAATATCTCTTTAATAACTTTTGCTGGCTTTAATATTATTTAATTTAACAGTGTTCTTTATGGTTATTATTACAAAGATCAAATTTTGATGTATGGTAATTTAGTTAGTTTTATTGCCTGTGGAACAGTAACATGATTGGCAATATATTACAGAAAAGGATAATCTATTAACTAGATAAATCCAAAATACTCCTATAAGATTCCTATTTATTTTATTTTTTCAATAAATGTAGGGTAAGCTTTGCCCAACCTACATTTATTGTATTGAAAAAATTTTCATACTATATCTTTAAATCACCACTTGAGATATGCAGCTTCAATGCCCTGTTCACGTCGGATTTTGCCATCTTTTTCAAACCAAGCAATTACTTGCTGTGCTGTCAAATCTTCAATAGCAACGCTGTATTCTTGAGCGATATGTTTCAAAACCTTCAGTGATGAAATTGTCAATCTTGTTAAAAACTTTTCTGGGGAAGACAACAAGGCCGCGTCTACTTTTGCTGACTCTTCCAGGGTTAAAAATTGTGTTGATGGTTGCTGTGGTGGTACATCCATAAATGAAATGCTATCTCAAATTTAGTTGATTATTAGGTATTGGGCATGGGGCATTAGTTATTAAAAAAAGACTAAGGACTAATGACTAATGACGAATTTGCACCAAATAGCCACAACGGTGTTCGCCATCAATAATCCAGTGGGTGCGTTCTACGGTACAATCAGGTAAGACGGATGCAAACATTTCTAATTCATGACCACAGATGCTGGGGAAAGACTCGGCAACGTTAGAAATGGCGCAGTTATGCTCCATTAAGATAAAGCGATCGCTCTCAAAGCAGTCATTCACATCAACAGGGTGATACTCCGCCATGAAGCCTTCCGCTTTTCTCAACTTTACTAAGTTGGCTACACGTTCTCGCAGTGAACCGTTACCGACGCGATCGCGATATTCTAAGGCTTTGCGCTGCCACTGTTTCTCTAAAATCGATTTAAATTGGTCGTGTCCTACCGTTTCGGCTAAGGTGTCTAGCAACGAAACCGCAAAATTTCCGTGGCCATCACCAAAGCGATCGCTCATTGTTCGATGCAAGCGATCGCGTCCCTGACGACTCAGTTGATAAAGATGCTGTGGCCGCCCCATCCCCGCCGCCTGTACTGATGTCGAATACAAAACTAGCTCCTCCGTCTCCAAATCTTTGAGATGGCGACGAATCGCTTGGGGGGTAACGTCTAAAAGTTCAGCTAGCTCCAAAGCCGTTGCTTTTTCGTGTTTATGCAGATATTCTAGGATATCTTGCTTGGTTGAGGACTGGTGGGTAGTCGCCATCTTATAGTTGGTGCAAGACGTTCAGCGAACGTCCCAAAAATTTCTTTGAAAATTTGACTTTGACAACATTGTTGTTGTTAATTTAGCGTAAAATGAAGATAAGTTAAACAACATAGCTGTTGTTTTATTATCCACCACTATTCTAGCAGCCGTGTAACCATTCCGTAACGTGATATGGGAATCGGTTAGCCACAGCCCGCCTCCCATCCTAAAAGAGTTCAGAACAAGAGAGATTATTACTGATGAGTGCCACTGTCAAAACCTTAGTCAACCAACCCTACAAGTACGGCTTTGTCACCGATATTGAAGCCGACACTATTCCGCGTGGACTAGACGAGGACGTTATCCGCTTGATCTCCTCTAAGAAGAACGAGCCGCAGTTCATGCTGGACTTTCGCCTCAGAGCTTATCGCCAGTGGCAAAAAATGACGGAACCAACTTGGCCTAATGTCAAGTACCCGCCAATCAATTATCAGGATATCATTTACTACTCAGCGCCAAAACGCAAGAAAGAAAAACTAAACAGCTTGGACGAAGTTGATCCAACCCTTTTAGAAACCTTTGAGAAGTTAGGCATTTCTCTATCTGAACAGAAGCGATTGGCAAATGTCGCCGTTGATGCAATTTTCGATAGCGTTTCTGTCGCTACTACATTTAAAGAAAAGTTAGCGGAAGACGGCGTTATTTTCTGTTCGTTTTCGGAAGCCTTGCAAGAACACCCAGAACTGATCAAAAAATATTTGGGTAGCGTTGTTCCTATAGCTGACAATTATTTTGCCGCCTTGAACGCCGCCGTATTTAGCGATGGTTCTTTTGTCTACATTCCTAAAGGCGTGAAATGTCCAATGGAACTGTCTACCTACTTCCGCATCAACTCCGGTGACACGGGACAATTTGAGCGGACTTTGATTGTCGCCGAAGAAGGTAGTTATGTTTCTTACCTCGAAGGTTGCACCGCACCGATGTATGATAGCAACCAATTGCACGCCGCCGTTGTGGAACTTGTCGCCCTCGACAACGCCGAAATTAAATACTCTACTGTGCAAAACTGGTACGCTGGAGATGCGAACGGTAAAGGCGGTATTTACAACTTTGTCACCAAGCGCGGTTTGTGTCAGGGCGTAAATTCCAAGATTTCCTGGACTCAAGTAGAAACAGGTTCGGCAATTACTTGGAAATATCCTAGCTGTGTCTTAGTGGGTGATAACTCTGTGGGTGAGTTTTACTCAGTGGCGCTGACAAATCATCAGCAGCAAGCTGATACGGGTAGTAAGATGATTCACGTAGGCAAGAATACCCGCAGTACAATTATTTCTAAAGGAATCTCCGCAGGTAATTCTAGTAATAGCTACCGAGGTTTGGTGAAAGTCAATCCAACGGCGAAGGGGGCGAGAAATTATTCTCAGTGTGACTCAATGCTGATTGGGGATAATGCCCATGCTAATACTTTCCCTTATATTCAGGTGCAAAATAACGGTGCGAAGGTGGAGCATGAAGCTTCTACTTCTAAGATTGGGGAAGATCAGTTATTTTACTTTGCTCAACGGGGTATTTCTTCAGAAGATGCTATTTCGATGATGATTAGCGGCTTCTGTAAGGATGTTTTCAATCAGCTACCGATGGAGTTTGCTGTGGAAGCTGATAAGTTGTTGAGTCTGAAGTTGGAAGGCAGTGTTGGATAAATGGAAGCAAGGATAAACACAGAGACATCGGCCTTCTGTGTTTATCTTTTGGAAGAGTAACGTAGACGCAAAGCGGCTTGCCGCAGGCTACCGCGAAGACGCTAAGAGCGCGAAGAGAGAAGAGAGAAGATGATTATTGAAAATAGTGAAGTTGTGCTGTCGGTACGGAATCTGACGGCTAATGTTGATGGGACACCGATTTTGAAAGGTGTGAATCTGGAGGTGCGATCGGGTGAAATTCATGCGATCATGGGGCCGAATGGTTCTGGTAAGAGTACCTTTTCTAAGGTGTTGGCTGGGCATCCGGCGTATGAGGTAACTGGCGGTGAGGTGATTTTTCAGGGACAAAATCTGCTGGAGTTGGAACCGGAAGAACGCGCAAGAAGTGGTGTATTTTTGGCGTTTCAGTATCCGTTAGAAATTCCGGGTGTGAGCAATTTGGATTTCTTACGGGTGGCGTACAATTCCCGGCGCAAGGCGCAAGGTTTAGAGGAAATAGACGCTTTTGATTTTGACGATTTGATTGAGGAAAAATTGGATGTGGTGAAGATGAATCCCAGTTTCCTTAGTCGGAGTTTGAATGAAGGGTTTTCTGGTGGTGAGAAAAAGCGGAATGAAATTCTGCAAATGGCGCTGCTAGAACCAAAGTTAGGAATTTTGGATGAAACAGATTCGGGTTTGGATATTGACGCGCTCCGAATTGTGGCGAATGGGGTAAATCAATTGGCAACTCCAGAAAATTCTACAATTTTGATTACTCACTACCAACGATTACTCGATTATATTGTGCCTGATTTTGTGCATGTGATGGCACAAGGGCGGATTATTACGAGTGGTGGTAAGGAACTGGCGCTGGAATTAGAGTCTCGCGGTTATGACTGGGTGCTAGAAGAATTTGCAGTTGCTGAGGTGGGTGTCTAATGAGTATTCAAGTATCTCCTAGTCCAATACCTAATTCAAATGCAGTCAGTTTGACATCGATGTTAGATAGAGATGATTATCTGGCGGGATTGTTAAATCAGGTAACGGCAAATAAAACAGAAGGTTGGTTGCAGGAATTACGCCAAAGTGCTGCTAATTGGGTACGTCACTCGATTATCCCGACTACCCGCGAGGAAGAATGGCGATTTACTGATTTGTCGTCTCTACGAAAGGTGCAATTTAATGTAGAGACGGGAAATTTTGCGTCTCTAGAATTTGATATTTTGCCAGAAGCGGCTAATAGTCGTTTGGTATTTGTGAATGGCGTTTTTGCGCCGGAGTTATCAGCAGTTTCAGATTTGCCATCTGGAATTGTGGTGAGTAATTTGGCTGGTTTGTCTGTGGTTGAGCAGGAAGGTGTACAGCAGTATTTAGCTCAAGCTGAGGGAGCGCAGGAAGTTTTTACTGCTCTCAATACGGCTGGGATAACTGATGCAGCTGTGGTGTGGGTGAAGAAGAATGTGGTAGTTGAAACGCCAATTCATTTGGTGTTTATTTCGGTTGCGGGGGAGACTGCGACGATTTCGCAGCCGCGTTGTTTGGTGGTGGCGGAAAGTGGTTCGCAGGTAACGTTGGTTGAAGAGTATAGGAACCACCAAGGCGCAGAGAAAGAGGGAGTATATTTCACCAATGTGGTTACGGAAGTTTGGGTTGCTGACAATGCCGAGGTGAGTCACACTAGGGTTGAGCAAGAAGGTGCAGAGGCTTTTCATATTGGGAAAACTGCGATCGCACAAGCTCGTGATAGCCGATATACAAGTCATGCCATAACTTTAGGTGCGAAGTTGTCGCGGCATAATTTAGAAATTTTGCAAACTGGTGAGCAGACACAAACTACTCTCAATGGTTTGACGGTGATTTCTGGTAAGCAGTTGTCTGATACTCACAGTGCGATCGCACTCAACTATCCCCACGGTACAAGTGACCAATTGCATAAATGTATTGTAGGCGATCGCGCTCATGCGGTTTTCAATGGTAAAGTTTTTGTACCCAAACTAGCGCAGTTAACAAATGCATCCCAGTTGAATCGCAATTTGCTGCTATCATCGAAAGCCAGAGTTGATACCAAACCCCAATTGGAAATTACTGCGGATAATGTAAAGTGCGCCCACGGTGCTACCGTTAGCCAATTGGAAGATGATGAAATATTTTATCTACAAAGTCGGGGAATTGATGAAAACGATGCTCGGAAGTTGTTAATTAACGCCTTCGCTGCTGAAGTTATCAACCAAATACCGATTCCCTCTCTGCGAGAAATCCTTTTAAACACAGTCAATAATCTTAAGTCCCTGACTAATGAGTAATCACTAATCTACCAATGACTTTTACTCCTACCAAAACCCTTGCTGATAAAGTTCGCGCTGACTTCCCGATATTGCATCAGGAAGTCAATGAGAAACCCCTGGTTTATCTCGATAATGCTGCGACATCGCAAAAGCCTTTGTTTGTATTAAATGTCTTGCGGGACTATTACGAGCAATATAATGCTAACGTGCATCGAGGTGCCCATTCCCTGAGTGCTAAAGCTACTGATGCTTATGAAGGTGCTAGAGATAAAGTTGCTAAATTCATCAATGCTGCATCACGTCAGGAAATCGTCTATACCCGCAACGCAAGTGAGGCGATTAACCTAGTAGCCTACAGTTGGGGCATGAATAATTTGCAGCCGGGAGATGAAATTATTCTCTCGGTTATGGAACACCACAGTAATATTGTGCCTTGGCAATTGGTGGCACAAAAAACGGGTGCAGTACTGAAATTTGTGGAATTAACACCAGAAGAAACTTTTGATTTTGAACAGTTTAAAAAGCTGATTTCCGAAAAAACAAAGTTAGTGTCGGTGGTGCATATTTCTAATGCTTTGGGTTGCATTAATCCAGTGGAAGAAATTGGTGCGATCGCTCACAGTTACGATGCTAAATTCTTAGTTGATGCTTGCCAAAGTGTTCCCCACTTCCCTGTTGATGTACAGAAAATAGATTGTGATTGGTTGGTAGCTTCCGGTCATAAAATGTGCGCTCCAACTGGGATAGGATTTCTGTATGGCAAGTTAGAATTGTTGAAATCAATGCCACCATTTTTTGGTGGTGGTGAGATGATTGCAGAGGTGTATTTAGACCATTCCACATACGCAGAATTACCGCATAAATTTGAAGCTGGTACACCTGCAATTGGAGAAGCGATCGCACTTGGTGCTGCGATAGATTATCTTAGCAATATCGGCATGGATAAAATCCACGCCTACGAAGCAGAATTAACAGCTTATTTGTTCCAACAATTAGAGCAAATTCCCCAAATTAGAATTTACGGCCCCAAACCAAATGCAAAAGGTGAAGGTAGAGCCGCTCTTGCGTCGTTCACAGCCGGAGAAGTTCACGCCAACGACTTATCTACATTATTAGATCAAGAAGGCGTTGCTATTCGTTCTGGACACCACTGCACACAACCATTACACCGTTACTTAGGTCTTGCTGCAACCGCACGAGCAAGTCTATCTTTCTACAACACCCGTGAGGAAATTGATATTTTCATCAAAGCACTGAAAGAAACTCTCGACTTTTTTGCAGGTTTCCTTGCTTAAAGTTATAAAATATTCACACAGTAATTGTGCCAAATATCAGCAACATATCTTGCTAATAATTGGCACAATTTAATTATCTGGATTTTGAGCGAATATTATATTAATGACATAGGTAAAATTATTGGGATTTTATCTAACATTCTGACAGAAGAAGTATTGTAATATGCTTGTCAAGTCAACGCCTGCTGAACAAAGAACAGTGCTACAGAATATTAGCTGGGAAACCTTTGAAGCCTTGTTGAGAGATACAGGTGAAGATAGAGGTTCTCGGTTTGCTTATGACTGTGGTGTTTTAGAAATCATGACTCCACTTTTTGAACATGAAAATCCCAAAATTCAATTTGACCGTTTTATTCTAGTTTTAGCTGAAGAATTAGGAATTGAAATTAGAAGTGCTGGTTCAACAACATTGAAGCGGAAAATATCAAAGCGGGGAATAGAACCAGATAGTTGCTACTATATCCAGAATGAACTAGCTATTAGAGGTAAGCAAACTTTAGATTTAGAAAGTGATCCGCCGCCTGACTTAGCAATTGAGATTGACATTACCAGTAGTTCAGTTAACAAATTGGGGATTTATTCAGCGTTGAATGTAACTGAACTTTGGAGATATGATGGACAAAATTTAAAGTTTTATCAGTTGATAGAGGGGCAATATGTCGAGTGTAAGTTTAGTATTGCTTTTCCTATAGTTTCTGTAAGTGAGATAAGCAGATTTATTGAGCAAAGTAAAAGTATGGGAGAAATTGCTTTACTCAAATCATTTCGCGCTTGGGTCAGGGAGAAGATTAAAATAGAGTGACTTTTGCCTAGATTTGCAATTATCGCATTTATGAGTCACTCTCAAAACTGTGGGATATTCTCTTAATAGTATCTACACTTGTACCAATTTCCATGATGGCATCCCATTTTTCCATTAACTTCTCAATCACTATATAACGGCATTTTTTATCGAGCTTTAGATTTTTAAAGGTAGCTCGTGTCAGTTCTTTCTTGACTTTATTAGTACGTGATTCTGGAACGACTATATAAAGTGGAAAATTTAAATTTGGACAAAGCGTAACTAAATCAGCCATCCTTAGTAAACCTGAGTAAATAGGTGTAGTAAGTTCAACTTCAAATGCCGCAGTAATTTGATGACTACCACTTAACCAAACTACATCAATGTACTTAACTGTTGATTGTGCATCGTTCCCAATTCCTAATGGTGGGAAAGAATCAATACTCAAGTTTCCCAATTGTTCTTTCTCCCACATACGTGAGCGATCATTAGAAGCAATCCACACTGAGCCACAAAGCTTTTGACCTAACTTAGCTAATATCCACTGCATTTGTGTATGTTGTTGTGTTTCATTAGTATTTTCAATACTGCTAATCATTTTGAAAGCCGCATTTACACTTTTGTGGTTCAATTTTTTTCGTAATGCTTCTGCTTTTGCAAGATTACCAACTAAAAGTGCCTCATCAATAGCTAATACAACTTTACGAGCCTTTTCATAATTAATACCACTTCCTATACCAACCCTCTTCGCTATGACATCCCTAGTACTTCCCACGCCAGATCCTTTACTTCCCTGACGCTGACGAGAGTTATTTCGCTCAATAGCTTCCCAAGTTAATCCTTCTCGGCATTTTTGCTCTATAGATTTTTCTCTGTTAGCATTCTCCAGTAAAAGAGCTTCTAATTCAGCGATTTCATCAGTAAACTCTTTTTCTTCAATGGGAACTGTTACCCAACCTAGATATGACACCGCTTTCCAACGCCGATGTCCACTGATGATTGTACCCTCTGGTGTAACAATAAGCGGTTTAACCCATTTAGACCTTTCAATATCTTGAGCTAGTTGCTCAATATCTTCGTCGCCGTAAATACCTTCGTTTTTTGGATGTGGATGAAGTTCAACAATCTTGCGTTCTTTAATCTGAATGTTTGCCATTTAGTATAATTACGAAGTCACACTGTGTCTGATGCACTACTCTAATCTAACAGTGGTATTAATGTATCGAAAAGAGCAAAGAATCAAAATATATTGCTTGTTTGAGTCTAAAAGGTGAGCGCACCTCTTAACTAAGCCACAACTAAAACGCGATCGCTCTCTTACTCCCTAACCCAGTATTATCTTTCTTATGATGTGTGAGGATTACTAGATTGGCTGATATCGGCTCGTATCGGGTGCGATCGCTAACTCAAGATAGGGGCGAACAAGAGGCTGTCATTTCCCTACTTGATGCTTTACTTTCTTAGGAAGAAGATAAGTTATTTATAATCTAAAAATAAGATTATATTGAGCAAGTACACTCACAACAACCATGCACCCTATATTAAAAGTCGATATTTGCGAACTAAGTGTATCTGAACGTATACAGCTTACCGAGAAGTTATGGGACAGCATTCTTACCACACCTGAGAAAGTTATTCTTAGTGATGAACAAAAACAAGAATTAGATAGACGCTTGGAGATGCATCGCCAAAATCCAAACCAAGGTTAAACCTGGCAATCAGTGAAGCAAAGACTAGGTTTACCTGAATGAGATATTAGTTAATAAAAGCGATCGCACCCCACAAAATCAACTCAAAGAATCTGGATCTATCCCCAACCTTCGCAATTCTTCTGCCAACCTTTGAGTGCGTTCTTCAGCAGTGGTAGCACGTTGTTCGGCAGCGATCGCTCGTTCTTCTGGTGTTAGATACCTGACTCCTTGTTTGTCATACCAATACAACCAATCCCGCGTAATTCCCTGATAGGTTCCTCGTTCATAACCAATTGCTAAACCTATCTCTGATAACCAAACTAAATTTCCTGGCTGCAATACATATTCACCATTTATAAAGCGATAAACTTCTAAAGGTGGTTTTCTCCGGCGTTGGGGATTGTAGACAACATAATACAAAATCTCCATCTCAGCATAAAGTTTCTTTTTGCTAGTGTATTCCCCACGCCGTCTGTGAGAAACAACTTCTAATGCCATAATCGGCATCACCTTTTCTTCCCACAACACATAGCTTAAACGCAAGTTCTCATCAAAAACTCGCTCGACTCCTAAACTTAAAAATCCATCGGGTACAATCGGCGGTAATTCGGGATCGTAATATATCCCCATATCAACGCCAAAAAACCAATCCATCCGGCTTGTCCACAGCCAAGCTAAGATGGCTTCTAGCAAGCCAGGAATCAAATGTTGTAGTTGATTATCCACAGGTTCATCGTCAGAATCTGGCAGATCCTCGGCGGAGGGTAAGCAGTGTAATGGGTTGTAATTTAACATGGTGGGTGCGATTGCAAACTTATAATATTGATGATATCTATCCACCTCTGACTTTTTCTTGCGATAATTCCCAAGGGGGACGCGCTCTCCACTGGTTAGTAAAAGAGGGATAGATGACACTCAAGCGATTAGTTTTAATTTTTATACTGACGCCGATAGCAGTTCTGTTGGCAGTTTCGGCTTTATTCAGTAGTTGGCAAGAACCTCAGTTTCAAAGTCGCCTAGAACTATACCAAACCAATATTGCTCTACAAGCCCAGGCTTGGCAATCAGAAGATAATAGCGATGACAATCTCAAAGCGGTTCAGGAAGCAATACTTGGTGAGCAACCCCTGGAGGGCGCCACAAAGCAGTATCAAGAGGCGCGTCAATCAGTTGAAGCTAATTTAGACAAAGTTAACAACAAACTTGCACAATTACGCTCTCAACCTGAAATAACTCCCATACCTCCGAAACCTCTACCGGATGTTCCTCCCACTACTAAAACTTCTAAACAGGGACAGCAACAGTTACAGCAGTCCCTCAAGCAATTACAAAAATTACTCGCTGAATTAGACTTGCGCCTGGGAATTTTACAAGCACAGCAAGGACAGACGGATACAGCTCTCAAAACTTGGAGCGAATTACAACAACGCTCAGATATCAATCCAGAATTTGGAGAAACCGCAGCTGTATTAAGTGGACTGTGGAGCAATCCTCCCCGTCTGATCCAAAATTCTCAAGAACGGATTCAAAAGAATTTAGAAGGTTGGTTTCGCTCTACTGCCTTGGTTCAGCTATACCAACTCCAGCAACGACAAGACGCTTTATCAGCAGTTAAAGCTGCACAACAAGAATCTGCTGCTCAAGCAGTAATCAAATTAGCAGTTATTGGCACTATCCCTACCTTGGCAGCTTTAACTGGTTTAATACTGCTGATTTTCTTATTTGCTCAACGCTTGTTGAAAGGAAAAGCCTCGTTACTAGCTCAAAATGCTGATGTCCCTTGGTCAACACCTTGGGATGGTGAAACGATTTTGCAGGTTTTTATCGTCGGCTTTTTCTTCATGGGACAAATTTTTGTCCCTTTATTGCTATCGCTGCTCCCTATCCCTCGTCCTGTGGGTGATGTGCGACTTCAGGCTTTTTATGTTTTAGTTAGTTACTTCCTAGTAGCATCGGGTGCGCTGTTAGTGCTGTATTTTTCTCTCAAGCGCTTTTTTCCATTACCAGAATTTTGGTTTCGCTTCCGTTTTCAAGATAACTGGTTTTTGTGGGGACTGGGAGGCTATTGCGCGGCTTTACCTATAGTTGTAGTAGTATCTTTGATTAATCAACAGCTATGGCAAGGACAGGGTGGTAGTAACCCTTTGTTGCAATTAGCGCTGGAAAGCCAAGATGGTGTAGCACTTGGCATATTTTTCTCCACAGCAGCGATCGCAGCTCCATTTTTTGAAGAAATTCTGTTTCGCGGCTTTTTGTTACCCTCTCTGACTCGCTACTTACCCGTGTGGGGAGCGATTCTTACAAGTGGTTTGTTGTTTGCGATCGCTCACCTCAGCTTGTCGGAAATTCTTCCCCTCACTGCATTGGGGATTGTCTTAGGGATTGTTTACACGCGATCGCGCAACCTCCTTGCTCCTATGCTCCTCCACAGCCTCTGGAATAGTGGTACATTATTAAGCTTATTCGTTTTAGGTAGCAATTAATACTAAATTATTACTGTTGCAAAAAAAATAAATATCTGATTTTATCTGCATATGTAAGAACAATTTACTAGTTATATCTCATTATTGGTGCGATGGCGTTTCATGCCCCGTGGAAGCGATGTCTACTACAGGCTACGCCTATGCAAAAAAATCCGGAAATAATACTGATGGACTTGTAAAAAGTGGTGTAGCAGTTTTCGCTCATTCTTGAGGTTCATTCCTCTCAAGATAAATGTCTTACTTAAAAATCTGCAAAATGCCGCACCAGGGTTTGCGATCGTCAAATCTACCAAAAGTTATTAAGGAGCGCCAGATTTTCCGGCATAGCCGGAAGATATTTTAGTGTACCCTCTGGAATAGAAGTATGCTAATTTTGGTTATTTATCTTGGGGCTTACTTGTACCTAAAAAATGAAAAATATATGTATTAAGCAAGTAAATGTATTTGCTTTGATTACAATAAAGACTTTATTTTTATACCTCACTTATCAAGGAGCAGCGCTATGTCAAATCTCAACCCCAGTCACCCTACCAAACAACTTCTAGCTGGTTACTGTGCCATTATCCTTGGAGGATTTGGGGTTCATAAATTTATTTTAGGATACGCTCTAGAAGGCTTTATCATGTTAGTGATTTCTGTAGTCGGAGGTTCTTTCACCTACGGAATTGCCTTGTTAATTATGCTACTTATAGGTTTAATTGAAGGCATGATTTATTTGAATAAGCCTCCTGAAGAATTTGTAAATACCTACTTTGTAAATAAGCAGGGCTGGTTCTAGTGCAAGAATGCAGTTCATGCTTAGAGGCAGGATTATATTTCTTTTTATAAGAAGAATTTAGAACTAAGAAGCGGAGCCGGAGACGCTCCGCCTCCGGTCAGAATTCAGCATGAATTCTGTATGAGTGGGTGATAGCGTAGCCTCTTCTCTTCTTAGGCTGCGCCAACGAGTCCGCGTCCCTTGCGCGTCTGGTGAGAGCGTCTGAATATTGGTTAAAACCGTACTTCTCTACGAGACGCTACCGCGAACGTCCTGCTACGCGCTTTCGCCCCTGGTGGGTAAAACTAGTATTAAATATTTTCGCTTAAACTTCTATCCCTTTATGGGTAGAGAATTTTGTATTCTGACTACTGATTTATTGATATGCTCATTTTCAAACCTAAACAGCTTAACTGGGCAATATTCTTCTTGTTGGGCATAGGGTATTTCAGTGTTATGTCTCATTTGGAAATCAACTATTTCTTAAAAAGCCTGATTGCGATCATGCCAATGCAAGTAGTAGCTATTATTTATGTGACTTATTTACGCTGGAGCCGTCATTGACCCTTAGCAAGATACGATAAATTAAGAAATTTAATAGGTTGACATACAGTCGTAGTTCCATATTTCGCCTACGCTCAAATTAGAGACGCTTTTAGTCAGGCGTTGAATTTCTGTAGCGAATCTAAACACTTGCCATGCAACTTGTCCCAAAAACTAAGCTAGCCCCAGAATTTGACCCAATCCTAGAGAAAATTATTCTCGATGTTGGGGGTATGAAGTGTGCGGGGTGTGTTAATGCAGTAGAGCGACAGCTAACCCAACATCCAGGAGTCAAGAGTGCCTGTGTGAACCTGGCCACAGAGGTAGCAGTTGTAGAGTCAGAAACTGGTGCGGTAGATGCAGATGCACTAGCACAGAGATTAACAGCCGTTGGATTCCCGACTCAACCCCGAAAACCAAATGGCACGGTAGCAGGCGAAATATCTACCTTACCAGACCCAGCAGAACGACAACGCCGAGAAATGCGCTCTTCTGTAAGGCAGTTAGCGATCGCTGCAATCTTGCTGTTATTGTCGGGAAGTGGACATTTTGGTAATCTTGGTAGCTCAGTGCTACCAGTGCTAAATAACATCTGGTTTCACTGTGGACTGGCGACAGTAGCGCTATTAATTCCCGGTCGCCCGATTTTAGTTGATGGCTGGCTCGGCTGGCGGCGAAATGCGCCTAACATGAACACCCTGGTGGGATTGGGAACGCTGACAGCCTACATTGCTAGTTTAATAGCGCTGCTCTTTCCGAAAATGGGTTGGGAGTGCTTCTTTGACGAACCAGTGATGATGCTGGGCTTTATTCTTTTGGGAAGGACATTAGAACAACAAGCTAGAGGTCGCGCTGCTGCCGCATTTAGGAAATTATTAGCACTCCAGCCACAGGTAGCACGATTGATTGCCAATCCAGAGAAAGGAGGAATGGGATCTTCTAGCGTAGAGATTCCTGCTGAACAGGTGCGTGTTGGTGAATGGGTACAAGTGCTGCCAGGTGATAAAATCCCTGTCGATGGTGAAGTGGTGGTTGGTAAAACAACGGTGGATGAATCCATGTTGACTGGGGAAGCCGTGCCAGTGATTAAGCAACCAGGCGATCCGGTGACAGGAGGGACGCTAAACCAGTCAGGAGCGATCGCTATTCAGACAACCCGTACTGGAAGTGATACAACTTTAGCTCGAATTGTTGCCTTAGTAGAAGCCGCCCAAACTCGGAAAGCACCAGTACAGAAATTAGCAGATACAGTAGCTGGTTACTTTACCTATGGAGTGCTGACAGCATCTGTATTAACATTTGTCTTTTGGTACTTTTTCGGTACTCACATCTGGGCTGATGTCAGCATGTCTGGTGGCATGGAAATGATGAGCCACGCTACACATGAAACTCCCCACTCCCCTTTATTAATTAGTTTAAAATTAGCGATCGCAGTTATGGTAGTTGCGTGTCCCTGTGCTTTAGGACTTGCCACACCAACAGCCATTCTTGTCGGGACTGCTATGGGGGCAGAACGGGGTCTGTTAATCAAAGGCGGCGACGTTTTGGAAAAAGTACACCAGTTAAACACCGTAGTCTTTGATAAAACTGGCACTTTGACCACGGGTAATCCCATCGTTACAGATTGTCTGTTAATTGAGGAAATGGAGAGTAAGGAACCCCACTCCCCACTCCCTACTCCCTACTCCCTAATCCAACTAGCAGCGGCCGTAGAAAGCGGTACTCACCACCCCCTAGCAAAAGCGATTCAGCAAGAAGCACAGCAGCAACAGTTATCTATTCCAAAGGCTGTGGACTTTCACACAGAACCAGGACTAGGGATATCTGCTGTGGTAGAGGGCAAAGTTGTACTATTGGGTAACTGGGACTGGTTAAGTTGGCACGGCATTGCTATTAACGAAACTGCACAACAGGTAGCACAGGATCTGGCAACAGATGGTAAAACGGTCGTTTGCGTAGCTGTTGGGGGAGCTTTAGCTGGGTTAATTGCTGTTTCTGATACCCTCAGACCAGATGCCCAATCCACCGTAGACAAATTGCGTCAGATGGGCTTACGGGTAATGTTACTCAGTGGCGATTGCCAAGAAGCAGCTAATGCCATAGCCAAACAACTAGGATTAGATAGTGCTGATGTAATAGCAGGTGTTCCCCCAGCCAAAAAAGCGGCTGCAATACAGTCTCTCCAGAAGGAGGGACTGGGGACTACGGACTGGGGACTAGTAGGAAAAATTCTTCCCAATCCCCATGCCCCTAATCCCCAACGCCAGTCGCCTCAAGTCGGGAAACCCGCCCACAGCGCTGGCTCCTCCGTGGGGACCCCGAGTTCCCCAATCCGTTGTGGCAATGGTAGGAGATGGAATCAACGATGCTCCAGCTTTATCCCAGGCAGATGTAGGAATTGCTTTACACTCCGGGACAGATGTGGCAATGGAAACTGCTGAAATTGTCCTAATGCGCGATCGCTTAAACGATGTCGTCGAATCTATTCAGCTTAGTCGCGCCACTTTCAACAAAATCCGCCAAAATTTATTCTGGGCTTTTGCATATAATACAGTTGGGATACCTTTAGCAGCAGGCGTTTTGTTCCCTAGTCTGGGTTTTGTTCTTAACCCCTCTGGTGCTGCTGCATTAATGGCTTTTAGCTCTGTTAGCGTTGTCACAAACTCAATATTATTACGGCGATTAGCTCATCACCCGTAAAATTTCCTTTCTCTTGTTAAACTGAGTCGCCCTGTCAGCTTTTACGCAGCCCATAAAGCCTCTTGGGACACTTACCAAAGCTATCATAGCTAGTGGAGTAGAACGAATATGTTCTACTCTTTCAAGGTATTATGCAACTTTAAAGTTTATTTAGATCAGCACCACAGACTTATGGTGCCCGAAAATGGCAAGATACGATACTAAAAAAATATTGCTCAATCACAGTTCCACCAATTTGTCAATGGCAGCAGAAACCAATGAAAACCATCTACTGATTATTGAAGACGATCAAGGTCGCAAAGAATTTTCTCTGGAGCACCCCGTCTACTCTATCGGTAGAGATCGTGAGTGTAATATCCGTTTGATGTCGCAGTTTGTCTCCCGCCGCCATGCCACATTAGTGAGATTGCCACGAGATCATAATAGTCATAGCTACTATTACCGGATTGTAGATGGCGATGCCAAAGGCAAGCCTAGTTCCAACGGTTTGATGATTAATGGACGTAAGATACCAGCTCACGATCTCAGAAATGAAGACGAGATCGTTTTTGGCCCTCAAGTACGTGCTATTTATTACCTTTTAAGAAACACTCAGCGTTTGGGACAAACGGATTCGAGTGAGTACGATATTACACTAATAAACCCTGGTATGGCCGAGGATTTAGAGGATGTGGAAGAGTGAATTATAACTACCAATAAAAGCTTGATAATCCCACGACTTCAAGACGTGGGAGTGTCAATTCAATCACCAAAGCTATCCTGCAAGACTTTCAATCAAATGCCAATGGCGGCTACTTTCAATTGACTGCTTGATGACTTCAAACATTTGTCGGCAGTAATTATCTAGTTGGAGTGGTAGTTCTTCATTTTTAATGACAATGCTCATCCGGGTTTCTGTTTCAGTAGATTTTGATTTATCAATTAATACTTCTACTGTGATCAATTTAGGAAAAGGAACATGGCCCGGAACCTCACGAGCGATAATATAATCGCCAGTGTAGTATTGAATATCCAACTGACAGTCCTGTAGAAGTTCTACAAGTAACGGCAACAGATGGTCACTAGGAACAGAAACAGTAAATGAACAGGTATAGCGAGCCATAATAGCCCCACGCCTTGCAACACTCTGTCCATCCTATAATACCGAAGCATCTAAACGAAAAGTGATTCAAAAAGCAAACTTTTTGAGTTTTGAGATCAGGCATTACCGCATATACAGTCACATCTTTTATATCCCCAACGGAAGTGGCGGAAGCTGAAGTTTGATAAAAAACTTTACAATAAAGTTTTGGCTGAGGTAATAAATGAAAGTAGCAATTACTGGAGCAACAGGATTTATCGGTAGTCGTTTGGTACAACGACTCCACGCAAAAAGTCATAAAATAGTAATATTAACTCGGAATAGCACTTTTGCTCAAAAGGTTTTTCCATCTGAGACTTTCCCAAATGTAGAAATTGTTGCCTATACACCAAATACATCTGGTTCTTGGCAAAGTGTCATCGCTAGTTGTGATGGCGTAGTTAATTTGGCAGGAGAACCCATTGGTGAAGGACGCTGGACATCAGAACGCAAACAAGAAATCCTCAATAGCCGGAAGCTAGGTACACAAAAAATAGTTGAAGCAATAGCCAACGCTAACCCCAAACCAAGTGTGTTAATCAACGCTTCGGCTATTGGCTACTACGGCACTAGTGAAACGGCAACCTTTGATGAAACAAGCCTATCTGGTAATGATTTTCTTGCCCAAGTCTGCCAAATCTGGGAAGCACAAGCCAGAAAGGTAAAAGATGTTGGTGTGCGGCTAGTAATTCTGCGTTTAGGGATTGTTCTGGGTAATGGTGGTGCCTTGAATAAAATGATTATGCCTTTCAAACTCTTTGCTGGTGGTCCCATTGGCAGTGGTAGGCAGTGGTTCTCATGGATTCACGTAGACGATTTAGTTAGCCTGATTCTGGAAGCTTTAACTAAACCAGAAATAAAAGGTGTATATAATGGCACTGCCCCTAACCCAGTCAGAATGGCAGATTTAAGCCAAACCTTGGGAGAAGTGATGAATCGCCCTTCTTGGTTGCCTGTTCCTGGTTTGGCGATTGAAGCTCTTTTAGGAGACGGGGCTATGGTAGTTTTAGAAGGTCAGCAAGTCCTTCCCAAGCGCACCGTAGAAACAGGTTTTGAGTACAAATATCCTAATTTGCAATCAGCTTTAACGCAAATTCTTAATTAAAAGGGAGTGGGGAGTGGGGGAAATGATTCCAGCACAAAATAACAAGAGTAGTTTGTTACTCTCTTTAAATTTTATCTGCAACTGTGATCGCACCGCCTCCCCACAAATCGAAAAACTCCACAGCACATTGTTAAAACCACTACTCTATTGCTTCAAAATCAATATTCATTTATAGTGTTGCCTTACTTCGCTTTTTTTACATTTCTTTAGAGACAGGTTCTTAGAAGCTATTTTGTTACAGCTATTAAGAATATTCCCACAACAATAAAAACGTTAACTTACAGCAAAAAAATTCCAATAATAAATGAAATGTTAGGGATGTATGATCCAGAGAAATATAATCCTTAAATTTCGCTAATTGTAGATGACTTCTGTTCGGTATGGGAAAATCGTTTCAATCCTTAGTAGGGATTATGAGCGTGGTTTAGGAGCAGGTCGCTGTGTAGCGGGATGAGGTATTGGGTTGTTATTAATTTTAAAAAACTTTTTAACTGTTGCTAACTTTTCAAAATATTGATCTATATTTCTATTAAAACACTGTCTTGCGGTAGTTCTTATTCCTTTTAAATATCGAGATTTCATGCTTGCATGAAAAAGTGTTTCGTATGCACTAAATGATAAACCCCTATCATTATCGTTGTTGTAACTAATATCGTAAACATAATCCAAGATACGCTCATGTTCTGTATTTGGTTTGTTTTGATTAAAGTAAAGTTGATAAATGTCCTCTTGCTTATAACTAGCGTAAGCTTTTACATAATGAATCGCAGAGTAGAAGCATATTGTAACAGCCCAGTCATTATCTCCTGACTGGGCTGCATTGGTAGCTGCTTTTTCGTTAAGCTGGGCTTGTTCAGTATAAATTTCAGTAGAAGGTTTCGCCACATTAGAAATCAAATACGTTTTCGTTGAAGTCTTCTACTAATTCTGTGTAGAAATACCATCTTTCTTTTGTGGCATCTCTTAAATTAATACAAGTTTCAATAATCAAAGACTGGGCTACTTTCCATAGTGATTCTGAAGATTCACAATTGTTTTTTATTTGAAATGTCACTCTGTGAATATCTCCTCCATTGAAAGTATGTCGTACTCCCTCTACTCCTTCTAGTTCAGAAACTCTTTGTGTGACAGATTCAATTGCTTCAATTAGTTTACTTGATTTTAAACGTGTGGTTTCATTAGCGATTCTTTGCTTCGAGATTCCATGCAACAACGTTACAAATCTTTCAGGTTGGAGACTAAGTGAAGTAAGTGAAGGTATTGTTTTTAATTTTACAGACCCTACCATTCTGCTACCTCTTCCAAGACGCTAGAGAGCGTTGATTGCTGTACTGGTTATATCTATACCTTAATTTACACTAATTCCTTTAAAAAGTCATTCATAAAAGTTACTTTTTGGAATTTTTTTGAAAGTGGATTTTTATTTTATCCTAATCTCGGTCAAGCAAATTCTGACTAATCGGTGTCAAATCGTCGTAGTCACATACCGACATGGGATTGGAAGCGCTTACAGTAGAGCATTCAATTTCAGATTAGCCCACTCAAGAGCGATCGCACCAACTCAGCAACTCACCAACTCCAGTTTTAATATCAGGAAAATTGGCGTAACTTTTGGAATTTCAATTTCTGACCGCGAATAAAATCACCTCATCTAATTGGGTTCCCGCCGCGCTCCCAAAATAAAAAAAGGTTTTGGCAACAAGGGTATGAGGGGAGGAGGCGATGCTAAAGGCGGCAAGCTACGCACCCCCTACCCCGCCATAATTGCCTACAACACATGACACCCCAGAAAATGAATATCACTTCGTTATCTGGGGTTGTTTATTTCAGTAGGATTTTGTTGAATTAAAGCTAATATTTCTTTATGTTCTACAAGTTGCCCTTGATTGAAGAAAAGCCCAGCAGCTTTATGCAAATCTTCTATAGCACCTAATTTGTTTCCCGTTTCCATACGCATCAGCCCTCGGAATTTATAAGCCTTTGCATAATCTGGATAGAGATTAATTGCTTGATTATAATCTTTAAGTGCCTCCTCATACTTTTTCAAATTTGTATAGGCAAAACCTCTGAAAGCATAAGCAGAAATATAATTAGGATTATGTAAGATTGCGCGATTTAAAACTTTGACTGCATATTCATAATTATTCAATTTTATATAAGCAAGACCAAGCTGAAAGTGACCTTGAGGTACTGAAGAATCTAGAAGTACGACTCTTTTATAATCTTCAACAGCACCTTTTATGTCTCCAAGAGCCTCACGGGAAATACCTCTGTTGCTGTGTAATGAGGCTTCATCTGGAGATAAGCGCAGAGCCTGATTATAGTCTTCTACTGCTCTCTTATGATCTCCTAGACCAGCAAATGCTGAACCTCTATGCCCATAAGATATAACATCATTTGGATTTATAGATAAAGCTTGGTTATACGCCTGAATTGCTGCTGCAAAATCACCCCGATGCAATTTGCGATCCCCTTGTTTAGCAGGTGTACCCCCCAAAATTAAATCAAATATTTCTCGCATAAGTGGCTCTCTTGTGTCTACTTAAACATAGAGTACCCATAGTGAGAATGTATTTAGCAGCGTCGTGATTTTTAATTTTGACGGCATCCCCGCCCCGACTGGTGATAGCATCGACAACGCCGCCAAGTCCTTAAGTCGGTTGCGAGTCTAGAGGATTTGTTAAACTACCCAAAAAGTGAGTTGAACCAGAAGCTAAATGAGTCAACAAGAAAAGCAGCGATCGCTCGAATCCGTAAACGTTGGGAGATATTGACTATTCAGCCGAGCAGTCAAATGCAAGAGTGGAACGAACAAGGAGGACTTTGATGGTGATTGGCGATGATTTTTGTGTATGCTTTGTTACGTATAGAATCTCAACATGAGCAATCACTTTCTGCTCTAGAAAGAGCGGTACAAATTATTGCTCATCTGCTGCGCTATTGACTAGATAGAAATTTTCTGGAAACCCAACTGATAATACCACTGAGGATGGCACCGCCCATAAGGATGCCGATCGCTGGGTTAAACACGGGTTGCCACAATTTATGCCACAAATCCAAACCCAAGTTTACTCCTATAGAATCACCGATCGCAGCGATCGCTAACCAGATAAAGCCAAACAAAACCAAAAAAACATCGGCGACTAAAATCGTGTTTAGCCAATTTAATAATTTATCTTTCATGATTGGAATGGGGAATGGGGAGTGGGGAGTGGGGAATGGGAAATGAGGAATGGGGAGTTGGTATTAATAAGAGACTAGGTAGACAAGGAAGAAGACTTATTCAATAATTTCTCCTTGTTTACCGACTCCCGACTCCCGGCTCCCCATCCTCATTCTTCAAACAGCCAATTTTTTACTTTTGTCAAACTCTGCCAATCTGGTTTTCTACTTAAACCATCTTCAATACTAGTTTTTATTTCATCGCGCCATTCTTCGTTGACAAAAATTAGCTGCTGTGCTATATCAATATGTTCTCGTAAACCTTTTTGACCTGTTTCCAGCATTGCTAAGGCCAGATTGACTCTAGCCTGTGGGTCTTGTGGATTTAACTTGACTGCTTTCTGTGCAGCTTTGTAAGCCAAATTGGGTTTGTTATCGAGTAGATATAACCACGCCAAACAAATCCAAGCAGCACTAGTTTTAGGAGCGCGATCGCACACTTCTTTAAACACAGGGATTAAAGAATCTACTGCTTCTCCTGCTTTATAGCGTTCCAAACCTGTATCAAACAGGGATTCAACTGTATTAGTCATTGGTCATTAGTCATTAGTGAGCCAGTGCGGTCTTGGGGGTTTCCCCCATGAGCAACTGGTGCTAGCGTAGCGGTAGCGTTAGCGAGTCATCGAGCGTCGGTACGAGCGTCACCCGAAGGGGCATTAGTCATTTGTCTTTCGTCCAATGACAAGGGACAAATGACAAATGACAATATTACACCCCAAATGACTTGCCGCAACCGCAAGTTTGGTTAGCATTGGGGTTAGTGAATTGAAAGCCACCGCCAATCATGGCATCGCTGTAATCGAGCATTAAACCGTAGAGATATAATAGACTCTTGCGATCGCTGACAATTTTGAAGCCATCATAGTCAAAAACTTCATCCTGTGGGGTGATCTTGCTAGTGTCTTCAAAGTCCATCATGTAAGACATCCCTGAACAGCCACCCTGGCGGACTCCTACCCGTAAGCAGAAATCTGTGCCTTGCCTGTCCCGGAGGGATTTTACCTGGTGCAATGCGGCTTCGCTCAACAGAATTCCGCGTTGTTGAGACTGAATTGCTTGTGTCATCTGCTTTTTTAACTCCTTAATTAGTATAAGCTTTACCTATCTCGGCTGGTTAATGCCTTTGGGTTGCCATTGGTGTTTTTGTATTCATTCTAGCGGCTTAGATGTCGTTAGATGCCAAATTGTAAACACTCCGTCAAAAGTAGCCAAACATTTTTATTCTAGAATTGAGAGACTCAGTGTGTTTAGAGATTCGGTATTTTTGGAGTTCAAGCCTGGCGGCAGTTACCAGAAGCAACTATCTTTCAGGTGCAGCCATAAAAACTTAATCCGAGGCTAGCTATCCCCCAAAGTCTACTTCCAAATTGCTTCTTTTGATTAACTTACTCTATGACAAGTTTTAATCGCTCTACCAGTCGTCGGTTGAAGAAACTAACTCAAATTCCTTCTGTATGGGAGGGCGATCGTCGTCCATTGTCATCACCAAACCAGCATTCAGATGAGGAAAAGGGAGAATGCATTCTTTGGGTAGATTACTCCCAAGGTGTGGTTCGAGGAATGGACGTGGTAGCTTCAGATATCGGCCCAGAAGCAATAGTTCGTACCTTAATGCGAGCAATGGAGCATCCCCACAGTCCGGCAAGACCTGCCAGACCGCAAAGAATTGTAGTCAAAGACCGCGAGATTCAATTTTACCTGCGGGGGGTGCTGCAAGATTTGGATATTGCCATTGACTACGCACCAGAACTGCCTTTAATTGACGAACTGTTTCGCGGGTTCGCTGACATCCTCGATAGTCAAACCCCCGACTTACCTCCACAATATGCACAAATCTTGCGAGAGAAAGCATTTGCAATTTGGCAAGCAGCACCTTGGGAATTTTTGGAAGAACAGCAAATTTTGTCAATCGAGATTAATAAGTGGGATGTTGGCACAATCTATGCCTCAGTCATGGGAATGCTGGGAATGGAGTATGGGATTTTGTTTTATCGCTCAGAAGAGTCTTTAAAACAGTTTCGCGCCGCAGTTTTAACGGATGAAGAATCAACGGAGCATCTAGAAGAAGCGTTCCTTAAGCAAGATTGCTTATTTCTCACCTTTGAGAGTGCTGATGAAACCGATGAAGATGAGGATGAAGAAAGTGATTTGGCGGATCTGCCATTATCAGAAATTGACCCAACCTTTGGTAATATCCACCCCTTAGAAGGACTACGTTCTGTTTTGTATGACGAAGAAGCACTGGTAATCTTCGTTGCGATCGAAAGCCTGAGTCGCTTTATTCGCGATCACCGTCGCCAGCTTCATGAGGACATCTTCCTTCCCCTCAGCCGTCGCTATCGCATTTCTCTGCCGCAGTCAGAAGAATCAACTAAATCTCTGCCTGTTACAGTCTCTACCATGCCACAGTTAGCAGCAGAATTAGAGGAAATGGCAGACTTTGACATCGATGACGAGGAGAGCGAAAACCTTGACTCCCAAAATTTCCAATCATTGCAAGATGACTTGATACCAGAAGATTCCTTCCTCAGCTTAGGTGTGGTGTCCTGGGAAATGTTGGAGTCCTTGCGTAAAGGGGTCAGCTACCATCAGGTTGGTGAAATCAAACAGGTGGGTGACGGTTTGCCGGTAATTTTAATTCAAACTTCCCGCCCCAAGGCTAAGACTGTAATTGAAAGAATTGAAACAACAGGGGGACTGAGAGCGATTTGCTTTAATCCAGGTGCCGATCCCTTCGATGGCGATCGCTACGACCTGGGTTTATTACAAACTCAAAATGGCGAATTATTTTTATTTGGGGAATTTTTAGATGAAGATCCTATTCATGTAGAAGCCCGGAAAAAATGGAATCAGCGATGTAAAAATACTAAGGGCTACTGTGGCTTAATCATTGCTAAAGGACTAACAGGAGCCTCTCGTGGCAATCCTCAGTTACGAGATATGATGGCTTTGTTTGAAGCGCGATCGCTTTCACCTAAAGATTTAGGTATTGGCACTCTTCAACTGATGCCCCAACTTAAATTTGAATAGTTGCACGAATTCCCCCAATCCTCAATCTCAAATTGTAGTTATGAGAAATTAAGTAGGTGGGCGTAATAAACATAAGATCAAACCTCACACTCAATCTCTTTCCTTGCTAAAAAGAGGGAAGCCGGAGGCAGGGTGAGGTTTTATATTTAATTTGACTCACTTACTTACGCAGTTTTCCTTTGCATGAAGTATAAAGCTACGGGTTTTGAGGCAGGAGGTACAAACTCTTTATATCTGATGCGTGAATCCTGCATTTTGTGCCTCACTTCCTTGCAAAGTGCTGTAAGTTGATGGGTATTTGATTCACACATTGACTAAAACTGCATTCGAGAGAAGAAAAAGGGAAAGCTTTATCTTTTAAGGTTAACCATTCTTCTTTTTACCAACTGAGTCCTGAGTGAAGTAAAAAGTACTTAGGATTTTTGCATTTGTATATGCCTCAACCTTTGTGGGGATCTTTTCACAATAAATAATGCGTCCTACAGCAGCCAGAAATTTATGTATGGGGTTCCCCCTGCCCTCTTTCCTCTTTTTAACTCAATACGGTTTAGTTAAGGCAGAAAAATAAATTTGCGTAGGTTGGGTTGAGGAACGTAGCAAGATCACGCAGGGTAACCCAACATTTTCGGGCATTTGTTGGGTTTCACTTCGTACCCCTACGGGGATCTTGCTACAACCCAAGCCTATGGCTTTTTAACTTTTCAAACTTCTGATTTTAAGAAAGCCAAAGATTGAAAAATCCAGAGCGGAGATTTTCTCCGCTCTGGATTTTCCTTTAGCTCAGAGTTCTCTCTAAATTTTGCTACATATCAACAGCAGTAGGTGAACAATAATTAGAAGCTAACTTTACCTCAATTTCATGAAGTAGCTGTATTTTGAAATTTTTCCAGTCATTCTATATAAGTATTAGCTAGTATAAATCAATACAGAGTAAATAAAAAATCTCTGTAAAGTTCTGTTTAATAAAATCTAGGTGACGTACCTAGATATGGAAATATTTTTTTTAACTATTTTCTGAGTTTTCCATCTTGTTATGTATCAATATAATTAAGCAAAATTTCAGAATATATCTTTTTCTTTGTAATTTTTTTATAAAGCATGAGAATGAGTTTATTTAGCCTCTAAATGAAGATTATTTAAAGTGTATAAACAATAGCTATAATAAATACATAAATTAAAAAAACGGAACATACAATTTTTTTTTATGGGTATACTTACTAAATAATAAATGTTTGCAAACCCAAAGTATATTAGCAGTAATTTATTTTTTATATGTGAAAAATTTACTGCCTAAGTTATGGTATATGCAAAATTTGCAAAAAATAATTTGTCTAATCTTTCAATAGATACATACTATGAATGGGAAAAAAAGCACTGAGTCTAAGACAAACTATATCGCTAGAGAGAAGATAAAACACATCTTAGATTGCATCGTATTTTTACGGCAAGTTAGTGTAAAAGCATGAAGCAAAAATAAAATATTGTCATGGGCAACAGTCAACTAACACCATATCTGTTTGGCGAACATCTATCTGTGTAAAATTACAGATAATGCTGTTAAAATTTACCAAATAACTCAGCTATTTACACCCAGAAAACTGAGTATTATACCCTTTTTGGTAGTTACTATTTTGGCGCAAAAAACCAATCAGCTTGATCCAGATAGCCAAAATTCATAAACGTTCAAGTAGCTCTTAACTTCGTGGTTAAAGTAATGGGTTTAGATGGGTGTTTGTTTTAGAGCGAACGCTTATTTGCCTACTTTTAAGTGATTATTCACAACCTCTATAGACGATTATAATCCGCCTGTTAGAAAGCATTTCGGCATGATAATGATTCTGAAGCTTTATTTTATGGTGTTATCTGAGATGTTCTCTCCAAGTGGGTTTGGCAAACTTGGTTAAGAGATAAGGTCAAATACTTCCGATGGAGAATAACTTTGGAAATCTTGATTGAGTCAACAGTAGGTGTCTCAAATTCATTTATAAAATTTCATTGTCAGGCTTTACTCATGATGTTAGTAGCGTTATTATCTTCAGAAGCAACTATGTGGTCTTTATCCTGTCACAATAGTAACAAATAAAGCGTAGTTTTTTATTTTTTTTAGGAAATGATGAATACTTTGACAAAACGAACATTTTTAATATTAATGATATTACTTGTTTCCTGAGACAAATTCTGATAACCTTATCGGTTCCCTCTTTAATTTAAAATATTTCGACGATCTAAATATCCAGCAGATAGCATGATAATGACAAATAAAAAATGGGCTGTTAAACGTATAACCGTCAATCTCGCAACACAGGAAGCGGAAAAGCTAGAAAAATATTGTCAACAAACAGGTAGACCGGCAACCGATGTGATTCGCGAACTGATTAGAAGTTTGCCTGCCTCCGATGACGACAAAGATGTAAACAAGTAAGAAGTTGCTTTTACGGGTTACCAGATAACTGCTTTGTTACCAAAAAATAGCTATGATATTTTTTTGAGTCCGTCGTTATGGACAAGAGTTTGTGTAGCTGATACAGACGCGTTTTTTTCGCGTCTGGTCAATTGCCGGGACTAAAACGAGTGATCAAAAAGATTTTAGTATCGAAATTGCGATGCTTTAATATGCTGGTGGAGTTGATATTAAGTAGCAAATTCCGACACCAACCCAGTTACAATCTGTAAAGAAACTGAAAAGGAACGACGGAATGCGTGTTGCAATCGTAGGTGCGGGACTTGCTGGACTAGCAACCGCAGTAGATTTAACTGATGCTGGTTGTGAAGTAGAGATTTTTGAGTCTCGTCCGTTTGTGGGTGGTAAAGTTGGCAGTTGGGTTGATGGCGATGGCAACCATCTAGAAATGGGTTTGCATGTATTTTTCGGCTGCTACTACCAACTATTTGACTTGATGAAAAAAGTGGGGGTGTTAGAAAACTTACGCCTCAAAGAACATACCCACACTTTTATTAATAAAGGAGGCCGCACTGGTGCTTTGGATTTTCGGTTCCTAACAGGTGCGCCTTTCAATGGCTTAAAGGCATTTTTCACGACCTCTCAACTATCTTTGCAGGATAAACTGCAAAATGCGATCGCTCTGGGTACTAGTCCAATAGTTCGCGGGTTGGTAGACTTTAACGGGGCGATGAAAACCATCCGCAAATTAGATAAAGTTAGCTTTGCTGATTGGTTCCGCAGTCACGGTGGGAGTAATGGCAGCATCAAACGTATGTGGAACCCCATTGCTTACGCACTGGGATTTATTGATTGCGAAAATATGTCTGCCCGTTGTATGTTAACGATATTCCAGTTATTTGCAGTCAGAACTGAAGCCTCTGTTTTGCGGATGCTGGAAGGTTCTCCCCATGAGTATTTGCACAAGCCCATTCTGGAATATTTAGAAGTTAGAGGCACCAAAGTTTATACGCGTCGGCAAGTTCGGGAAATTCAATTTACAGAGTTAGACGAACAAACCCGCGTCACTGGTATAGTAGTTGCCCAAGGTGATACATTAGAAACTATCACTGCTGATGCTTATGTCTTTGCCTGTGATGTTCCAGGAATTCAACGCATCCTACCCCACGAGTGGCGTAAGTGGTCAGAATTTGACAATATCTACAAACTAGATGCAGTGCCAGTGGCTACAGTACAGTTACGCTTCGATGGTTGGGTAACTGAACTGAACGATGGAGAGCAACGTAAACAGCTTTTGCACGCGGCTGGAATTGATAATTTGCTGTACACAGCCGATGCCGACTTTTCTTGTTTTGCCGATTTGGCGTTGACTAGCCCTGCTGATTATTATCGCCCAGGACAGGGTTCATTGTTACAGTTAGTGCTGACACCGGGAGATCCGTTTATTGCACAAAGTAATGAAGCGATCGCACAGCATGTCCTCAAGCAAGTGCATGAACTGTTTCCCTCGTCGCGAGAGCTAAATATGACTTGGTACAGCGTGGTAAAACTTGCTCAGTCTCTCTACCGAGAAGCGCCAGGGATGGATGCATACCGTCCCAACCAAAAGACACCAATAGATAATTTCTTCCTTGCAGGGAGTTATACTCAGCAAGATTACATCGACAGCATGGAAGGTGCTACTATTTCTGGACGGCGGGCGGCAAAAGTGATTTTGGAGAGTTTGAAGAGATAACGTAGACACGCAGTGGCTTGCCGCAGGCTACCGTAAAGGGGAGGCAGCGCGGTCTTGGGGGTTTCCCCATGAACGACTGCCGTCGCAAAGGGCGCGATCGCAAAGCGTCTCGTAGAGAAGGGAGAAAAGAGAATGTCAGATTGGTTAGAGCATACTGTACAGGTAGAAGTAGAAGTTCCTATAGATTTAGTATGGAGCCTCTGGTCTGATTTGGAACAAATGCCCCGGTGGATGAAGTGGATTGATTCGGTGAAAGTTCCGCCAGATAATCCAGATATATCTCTTTGGAAATTAAAGACGGGCAGTCTAGAATTTACTTGGAAATCTCGAATTCTCAAAGTTATTCCCAACCAAATTATCCAATGGGAATCGATTGATGGTTTGCCGAATCAGGGAGCGATTCGCTTTTACGATCGCAACAATAGTAGCATTGTTAAAATGACCATTTCCTACGCTATCCCCGGCATTATTGGCAAAATTATGGATAACTTGTTTTTGGGGCGGATAGTTGAATCGACGATTCAAGCTGATTTGGAAAGGTTTAAAGAATACGCGCTGAATGTTAAAGCTAATTGATATATATGGCAAAAACAGGCAGTAGGAAACAATCTGTAAAAGTTTCTTACTGTCTGATAGGGAAAATATGGATTTTTAAGAGTTGGAGGAGATGCAATCAAGTAGCATTATTAGTTGATCGGGGCTTGTTAAAGCTTAAAACTTTCCAAAATATAGGCTGTTGATTGACAATAAACAGTGAAGTCAACTTAATTAGAGAGATAAACATAACACTATATTTAATCTCTATACATATTAAAACTTGCTTAATCGGTTACTTTTTCAAAACCAATATAACCTTCTAATAATTCTAGCTTAGTGTCTTCAAAGCCTTTATTTTCCAATAGCTTCGTTAGGTTTACATTATCGCTAATACCGTCTAATGGTGAATATCTTTCAGGAAGAATAGTATAAGTATATTTACTATTAGGAAGCTATTTATTTTTTACCAACCCATGTTCTAAACCTACTTCGCTAAAGTTTGTAGTGCTTGAAAACTAAATACGAACAACTCTTGCCATAATTGTCACCTGACTAAATAGTGTTTTATTAATAAAATATTATTTGCCTACTGAAGCACTTGAGAGATGATCACGTTTAATAGTAACAATTACCAAGTTTGATCGCCCGATTTTATAGTTAAGGCACACATTGACAAGCTAATATACAAACTATTTAAGTAAGAAGAATCAGTAATAATACATAAAAATATTATTTAAACAAAAAAAGCTGAGTTCGCGCAAATTGTGCAACATTAATTACCACCTACTAAAGTGCTTAAGCATACCAGGGCGACATTACCAAGTAGGATCGCTAAACAAATTAATCGTCAATTCCTCACGTGGCGGTACTGCGGTGATACAAGCACGGATGATCTCTCCATCCTCTAACTCCACGGTGCAAGCGTGACAAGACCCCATCAGACAACCGATGGGAATTAATACCCCTGCCCGGTCTGCTACATCTAAGAGGGCTTCTCCCACTTCGGCATCTACTGTGACATCATCTGGTAAAAAGCGGACACGAACAATCATCAATGTTACGCATTTAAATTAGTATTGACTCGTAAAAATTATCCTTTGTCATTTGTCATTAGTCCTTTGTAAAGACAAATGACTAATGACAAATGACAGTTTTAAGGAGAAAATGTGCGATTTTTATGCACTTTAGCTTAAGACAAAAACAGACTTAAGTCTAAATGGCTTTCTACTTCAGTGGCTAGGGAGTCCAAAATCTGCTCTCGCTGGTCTCGGTAGTTAGCAACACCTGTGGGCAAAGATTTTAAACCGCGCTGTTGACGGAGGCGATTTAACCAAGCGCGTCGCCAAGGGCCGTTGTCAAAAAGCCCGTGGAGGTAACTTCCCCACACTGATTGACAACTATCCACTAACCCTAAATTAATATCGTCAAATAGGGCATGGTAGGATTGAGGGTCTATACCTTGCTGTTCGATGCGCGATCGCCCTTGGTGAATTTCAAAGCCATTTACTGGCAAGCCCTGTTGCGGATAATTTGAGCTAACTTGGCGCTGGCGGGCGATTTTTTGTCCGGTAATTACAGTTCTGATTGGTAAAAGATTTAACCCCTGATACCTGCCTGCTTGTCCCTCTATCCCTTCTGGATCAGCGATCATTTGTCCGAGCATTTGATACCCACCGCAGATACCTAAAACCGTTCCGCCAGAAGCAGCATAGTGTTGGATAGCTTCTGCCATACCGCTTTTTTGCAGCAGTAGCAAATCAGCAATTGTGGTCTTTGTACCTGGGATAATTACGGCATCAGGATGTCCTAAATCTTGCTTTGGACTGAGATATTTTACTGAAACAGTGCTTTCTGATTCGAGTGGGTCAAAGTCGGTGAAATTGGCAATTCTGGGTAAGCGGATGACGGCAATGTTGAGGTCAGTTTGGCCTTTATGGGATTCACGTTCTAGCAAATCAAGGGAGTCTTCTGCTGGAAAAACTTGTTGTAAGTAGGGTATAACACCAATAACGGGGATACCTGTGCGTTCTTCTAACCATTTTATCCCCGGATCTAGGAGCGATCGCTGTCCTCGGAACTTGTTAATTACTATACCTTTAATTAAGGCGCGTTCATCTGGTTCTAATAACTCTAACGTTCCTACCACATGGGCAAAAGCACCACCCCGATCAATGTCAACTACTAACATCGTTGGCGCATTTAAATGTTTTGCCACCCGCATATTAGTTAAGTCTCGGTGCTTGAGGTTAATCTCTGCTGGACTACCAGCACCTTCACAAACCACCATGTCAAATTCTGTTCCTAAATGCTGTAGCGATTCTTCAATTGTCCGCCACCCTAGTTCAAAATATTGCTCGTAGTAATCTGAGGCACTAACTTTACCAACAGACCTGCCTTTAATAATTACTTGGGAAGTCATATCCCCTTGAGGTTTGAGTAAAATTGGGTTCATTTCTACCCAAGGCACGACTCCTGCCGCCCAAGCTTGCACTGCTTGGGCATAGCCAATCTCTCCACCATTGGCAGTGACATAAGCATTTAAAGCCATATTTTGACCTTTAAAGGGAGCCACTCGCCAGCCACGCCGCGACATAATGCGACAAATAGCTGTAGTTAAAAGTGATTTCCCTGCATGGGATGTTGTCCCCACCACCATAATTGATTTCATAGTTGCTATTAGTTAGTTTTCAGGATACAGGGTGAATTTTTAGAAGTTAACAATTATATGGCAATCCGTCCATCAGTTAAAAAACAGGGGAGCGGGCTTGCCGTAAGCGTAGCCGAACGGGAGTAGAGAACAGGAAAAGAATTCCTGTATAATTTATTTTCCTTGCAAGAGCAGTACCCTTCTCCTCTGCCTTATCTCTTTACGAGTACCATTAGAAATTTCAATTAGATGATTATGGTAAAGACTTCATGAATAGATGTGACGTTTCCGTATATATTGTTCCCTTTGATTCCCTAATCCTAACTTTTTAGTTTTTTATTCTAAAAAGGTATCCGTAACCAACGAATCACAATATCAGATAAACGATCGCGCCATGAAGGTGTCCGCCAATTTTTTCCCTGATATTGTTCTACTAACTGGCGACCCAAAGGAGTGAGGCGAAAACTATCTGTAATCCCCTGACCATCGACTTCTCGGCGTAATACACCCACTTGAATCAGCCAGCCCAAGGCGTTGTCACAGGCTAATTCTGATAAAGGGCGTTTAGTATAGCCCTGCTTGAGGCCATTTTCCAGAGCGATCGCAGTTAATGACACACTCTGGTATCCCATGACTTCAAATAAAGATAAATTGAAGGGCGAACATACTAGCGATCGCTCGGCTCTGTCTACTGTGCTTTGAGGATAGACAAAAATATTTGGGTTTTGGGAATCAACAGCAGGCATTGTGTATGGGTAGTAATTTTTCTTCTGATAAAAATTAATGTAATAATATATTTTTCTTTGTACCAACTATCTGATTTAAGCAAAAATGGGTTACCTAAAGTATAGTTATGCTATTTTTTAGTAATTATATTTAATGATTATAAATTAATGTAAAATTTCAAGTGCATCAACAATCTGAAACAGGAAAGGTTAATTATGCCTCTAGCAGTTGGTACGGATGCACCTGCATTTACCGCTAAAGATACAAAGGGCAATACAGTCTCGCTATCTGATTTTGCCGGGAAGACGGTCGTTTTGTATTTTTACCCCAAGGATGACACGCCAGGCTGCACCAAACAAGCCTGTAGTTTTCGGGATGCCCAGTCTCAATATCAAGGTAAAGATATTGTCATCTTGGGAGTCAGTGCTGATGATGAAGTCTCTCATCAAGCATTCACCCAAAAATATGATTTGAATTTTCCCCTACTGGCTGACACCGACAAATCCCTCATCAAAGCTTTCGATGTGGATGGCGGCGGTTATGCCAAGCGCGTCACCTACGTAATTGACCCCAACGGCAAAATTACCCATGTTGACGCTAATGTAAATACCACAAACCATGCTAGCGATATTTTAGCTGCACTTGGGCTGTAGTTTTTTACCTGATAACTAAGGATTTTTTAAATAGTCTCAGCCCCGAGCCTCTAGAGGCTTGGGGTTCTTTGCTTGAATTCAGTTACCTGATTGTGGTGTAACCGATGGCGGCGTAGCTGATGGTAGTGTAAACGATGGCAAACTGGGGGTTGCTTGCTGTTGTTGACCTCGAATTAGTTTTTGTTGCCTAGCTTTAAAGGCTGCTGCAGCTGAGTCTAGTTGTTCGTTTTGTTGGTTAGAATTCCAGTTGAGAGTCCCGAAATTTGCCCGATGAATCAGGTCAAACATGTTGAAATTGTCTGAGTTTGAACGGGAGAAGGGATCGGTATTTTGGTCTGTTGTACTATTGCTGGGAAAAGCATCGGCTGGGCTGACTTGTTGAGCCGAACTTGGTTGAGCCATCAGCAAGGAAGCAAAGCTAATTCCTGCCACGGTAGCCACAAAGAGTCTAGGAATTTGTAAAAATGATTTTTTCATGGGACTTTGACCCTAAAATTGCTCTATTTTATCTCTTTAAGCAAGAGTTCGCCGTAGTTGGGGTTGAATACTCAGTAAGGCGACAACGGCAAAGCCAAACAATACCAGCAACGCTCCCCCGAAGGTAACATCACCCCAAGGAGCTTGCATGACTACGCTACCTAGTTCCCAACTACTGTGAAGATACAGATAGCGAATGGGTTCGATCGCATAGCTGAGGGGATTCAGGGTAGCCACAACCTGCAACCACTGAGGCATGAAGGATAGAGGAGCCAAAGCAGTACTCGCAAACAATAATGGTAGGTTAGTGACGAAAATCACTGCAATCAATTCAATGTGTCCGGGTAGAACGAAAGCTAAACCGAGGGAGATGGCTGTTACACCCAAAGCTAAGAGGAAAACAATTAGAGTGATCGCAAATAAACCCGTTGCATCTGGTAGTCCAGCCCCAATAAACGCTGCTGCTGCAACAATCACGGCTGCTTGCAGCAAACTTTGGCTGATGATAAAGATTGCTGAAGCAAAGACAATGGAAAACCGTGATGCTAACGGTGCTACCAGCAAACGATTCAAAAAGCCGAACTCGCGGTCAAACATTACAGGCAAACCAGCATTCAGCGCCCCAGCAAACGCTGTAAACACAATTACTCCAGCAGCCAAAAATTGTCCGTAATTTGTCGTACTGCCGAACAATCCCTTCGGTGCATTTTGAAATAATGCACCAAATAACACCAACCACATCACTGGTTGAATAATTCCGGCAACCAACGTGGAGGGACGCCGTTGCAATTGAATAAACAAGCGACGAGTTAAAGCCAACGTCTCTTGTACCAATTCACCGAAAAAGTTAGGTGCAGGATTAGCATCTGCTTGTGGCGATGCTAACGGCTGCCAATTGATATCAGATTTAGGAGTAACGCTCATAGCAATTTTGGATTTTGGATTTTGGATTGGGGTTTAGGG
>NZ_CAXTNE010000021.1:7613-13103 GCF_964245445.1 uncultured Nostoc sp. | reverse complement strand
TTAGCAAAACTCTTTCCCAGTACCCAGTCCCCAGTCCCTAGTTCCCAGCCCCTATGCTTCATTTCCTATCTCATATTCTGCTTTTTCTCAGCTTTAGGATCGCGAGTGGCAACGGCTGCTAGTTCTGCATCCATCAGTGTGCGTCCTGTAGCGGCGAGGTAAACATCATCGAGGCTGGGGCGAGATTGGGCTATGCCAAAGATGGGTAAGCCAGCAGTATTCAACGCTTGCTGTATGTTAATCAGAACATCATTCTGAGGTGTCACTACTAAGTTGAGGGAATTACCTTGAGCGCTGTTGATGATTACTTCTTGGACAAACGGTAAAGGTTGCAAGAGGTTTTTGGCAATTTCTGCTTCCTGAATGGGCGAGAACTCGCGGATTCGCAAAGTGATGCGATCGCCCCCTACTTGATCTTTCAATTGTGAAGGTGTCCCAGTCGCAATTACAACGCCACGATCTATAATTGCCACGCGATCGGCTAAAGCGTCAATTTCTTCTAAATAATGGCTGGTAATTACTACCGTTGTCCCAGAGGCGCGTAATTTTCGCAGGAAATCCCACACCACAAAACGGGTTTCTATGTCAAGTCCTACAGTTGGCTCATCCAACACCAGAACATCCGGTGCATGGAGCAATCCAGCAGCCAAGTCTAGACGCTTGCGTAAACCGCCAGAGTAGGTTCCTGTTTTTTTATTAGCGTATTCTTGCAAACCGAGTAAATCTAATACCGTCTCAATGCGCTGTTTGGCGATCGCGCCTGGAAGATGATAAAGTGCTGCTTGCAATTGCAGCAGTTCTTTTCCAGTCAGCACCTTATCTATAGCGACTTCTTGAGCAACATAGCCTAGTCGTTGTCTTGCCACTCTCGGATTATCTAACACAGAGATGCCAGATACTTCGATTTTGCCAGCATCCGGTGTGGTAAGTGTACACAAAGCACGCAAGGTAGTAGTTTTACCAGCACCGTTGGGGCCAAGTAAACCAAAGATTTCTCCTGATTCTACCTGAAAGGAAACATCCTGGACGGCGACCACTGTACCGTAGCGTTTTTGCAGATTTTGAATTAAAACGGCGGGAGCCATAACAGCTTATCCCCAACTATACAAATCTCAATAAAGTCTATCTTTATTGTAGAAGGTAGGGAGCAAGTAAATAGCGCATGAGCGAAATATATGTAAACAAGTTCGTCTCATGCGCTATGCTGCTATAAATTTATGATTATTCTGGGCAAGTTGCTTGATTGCGTTTGTGGCGAAATAAACCAAATACTATAGCAATTAATCCTAAACCTAAAAGATTTGCAGGCTCTGGAACCTGAGTCCGGATGGCAGGCGGAGTGTAGTACTTAGTTGGGACATCCGGCAGATCGCCATTAAACAGATAGTTGTGAGACTCCCCATTTCCTGTCAAAGAAGCTACCACCACGTTGCCGTTAACTTGACCATTATTGAAATTGAAATTAGCCAAAGGAGCAAGAATACTACCTAGTATGCTAATACCACTGGCAGTTATGTTTGTCGCTTCATAGAAGTTATAGATCACCTTTTGTTTATCTGTGCCAGCGATATTGAACCCAAAGTTTTGCAGCGACACATCCTTACCGCTGATATTGACTACAACAGTCGAATTTGCATCCGCACTGATTCCAAAAGAGTTTGCCTTGGAGACAGATGATCCGGCAAGATTAAAAACATTGAAGGCAGTACCACTGCCACTAAGGTTAATAGCACCCCAAGATTGAACTGTTGTTTTACCAGTAGGAGTTAAGGTTGCTAAATATTGAGATAGCCCTCGCAATTGTTTCCCTGCTTCATTGAAGTCGATGGGTTTACCCTTGCTGAGAGTTCCCTGTGGAAATCCCACATTGCTGGACACATTGGCGGTACCTCCGTAGACAGCATTACCGTGGTAGACTTGACTGCTGCTCAGAGTTAAGTTTTGTCCAGCTACTACTACGTTGCCGCTATTGCCAGAAAGTTTGCTTCCGAGTCCGCCAACGAAATTCACGTTACCGCCAGCAGCAAGTTTTCCTTCAATATCTGTATATTTTTGAGAAATATCTCCTAAAACAAATACGTTGTAATCAGAGGCAGCACCTAACTCAACTGCATTCGCTTTTGCCGAGAAACCCAGCGCTAGTGTGACTAGAATTGGAGCTGCTACTACTCCCCAAATATAATAAGTTTTTAATTTCATTTTCTGATTTATGAATTATCAACATCATCCTATGGGTATAAATTAAAGATTGCATTAGTCTGCTAGCTATTTTCATTGAATTTTTATACTTGTTTTGTTTAGTGTATATTTTTACCTTAATCAATCATTTTACCGCACATTTACTGTTGACTATATCAATTAACTTTTTATCAACAAGAACTCAGTAATTATGAGTTAGGACGTTATTTCACAACTTTCAAAGTTTTGAAGCTACTATCAGCAGAACCACTGATAAATCCTCCCATTGCCTGGATTAGTTGTAGGTAATCAAGGACAGGTTTAGTGATTATTTCTCCCGGCATTAACACAGGAATTCCTGGGGGATAGGGACAGACGATTTCGGCACAGATGCGTTGATTAGTCTGTATCAAAGGTAGTATTTCATTGACAGCAAAAAAGGCTTCACGGGGAGAAAAATGTAAAGGATGACACTTTGTAGTGAAAACATCCTGCCAAAGATCGCTTTTAAAAGTTAAGTTGGTTCGGCGATATTCTTTGGCAAGAATGGTAAAACTTTGTATTAGTTGCTCAATATCGGCTGGGGTATTGCCCAAGCTAATTATAAAGGTGAGATGTTGCAGTGAAGCGAATTCGGCGGTAACAGCAAATTTTTCATCCAGAATTTCATCTGCTTCAAATCCAATTAAGCCTAAACCAGAAACAGTGACAGTTAATCGCGTTTCGTCTAAAGCTACAAAACCGGGAGATTCCCCCAACCCCTCTGGATTCTGTAAGACTGATAATCTAGGAATTTGACTGATTTTTGTTCTAGCTTCATTAGCAAGTTGCAAAGTGCGAGACATCAGCATTTTTCCGTGGAGTGCCATTTGCTGACGCGCTGCATCTAAAGAAGCTAAAAGTAAATAACTAGGACTGGTAGATTGTACGAGTTGCAAAGCTTTACTGATGCGATCGCAATCTATCCTGTTACCTTGGATATGCAGCATCGATGCCTGTGTCATTGCACCAAGTACTTTGTGGATGGATTGTACAGTTAAATCAGCACCTGCTGCTAAGGCTGGAGTGGGTAATTCTGGATGAAAGGCAAAGTGTGCGCCGTGTGCCTCATCTACAAGGAGAGGGATATTGTATTGATGTGTAATGTTGGCGATCACACTTAAATTTCCGCAAACGCCGTAATATGTTGGGTAAACTGTCAACACTGCTTTAACGTCTGGATGTTGTTGGAGTGCAGATTGTAAAGCATTAGGCGTGATGCTATGGGCAATATCTAAAACTGGATCGTATTCAGGATTGAGAAAAATGGGTATTGCACCGGAGAGAATTAAACCAGCGATCGCAGATGAATGTACATTGCGAGGCAAAATGATTTTATCACCTGTACCACAAGTAGCGAGAATTGCTGCTTCAATCCCACAGGTAGAACCATTGACAAGGAACCATGTTTGTAAAGCGCCAAAAGCTGCTGCTGCTAATTGTTGTGCTTCTTGAATAACGCCTTGGGGTGCAAAGAGATTATCTAAATCTGCTAATTCGGTTAAATCAGCGCGAAAGACGGCTTTACCAAATAAGTCAGCCAAGGATTGAGAAATTCCCTCACCTTGTTTATGTCCTGGAGTGTAAAAAGGCGCATGGGGTTTTGCTGCATTGGCTTTTAAGGCATCTAATAATGGTGTTTGGTTTTGATTGAGCATTTTTAGAGAAACAAACTGCAAGGACGCAAAAGAAACAGTCAGTATTAAAGTAGAGTCTAATCTTATAGATAAAATCAAAACTTATGCAATCAAAACTTGAAACATGTGATTGCATCGGCTGACAATGTGATTGCATCAACTAACAATGCGATTGCATCGACTGACAATGTGATTGCATCGACTGACAATGCGATTGCATCGACTGACAATGCGATTGCATGGAGTGACAATGTAATTGCATCGACTGACAATGTAATTGCATCGGCTCAAGAACAGCCTACCTTAACGGATAAATTTCCTTAACTGAACCGTTTGGGGATTTATTCTACGTAAGTCCTAAGAATGCTATGCTTGCGCTAAAATCCGTAAGTCCTGTGTAGCTGACTAGATGAGACCTTATCATCAAATCCCGATTTTTGAGTGTGGTGAACCGATAATAGCGATTCCTTTAGAATTATTTGCGGTGGAATCTCCCCATCCTTATGAAAAATTAGGTGCGCCCTATGGCGATCGCTCCCCCTATTATCTCCGTCAAAGCATTATTGAAAATTTGATCCAAGCGCAAAATTATCTTGATGTTCTGTATCCTAATTGGCGTATCCAAATTTTTGATGCTTATCGCCCAGTAGCAGTCCAGCAGTTTATGGTAGATTACAGCTTCGCCCAAGCAGTTCAGGATAGGGGATTAACTGATGTGGAATTATCCCCAAACCAACGCCGAGAAATTTGGGAAGCGGTTTATGCAATTTGGGCTGTACCAAGTTTGGATGAAAAAACTCCTCCTCCTCACACTACAGGTGCGGCGGTGGATGTGACGCTAGTAGATGATGCAGGGCAAATAGTAAATATGGGTTCGCCCATTGATGAAATGTCAGAGCGATCGCACCCAGATTATTATGCCAATAGCGATCGCCCAGAAACCCAAAAGTATCATGCTCACCGTCAGCTATTGCAAGATGTAATGTTAAAAGTCGGCTTTCAACGCAATCCTAGAGAATGGTGGCATTTTTCTATTGGAGATCAAATGTGGGCTTGGCTGAATAATCAATCCAATCCAGCCAAGCATGTCACAGCACGTTATGGGCGGCTTGTATAGAAAAAGAATTCAGGAGTCAGAATTCAGAATTCAGAATTGAATTGGAGTTTGACTGGCAGACTTTGGTATGAGCGCTCAATCGAACGCTGAATAAATGGTGAAACTAAATACTAAATCTTTATTGCGGAACGAATAAGGGATGAATAAGCGTTCATCCCACATTTTCTTCTGACTACTGAATTCAGACTTCTGAATTCTGATTCAAGCATCTAGAGGATTTAACTCTTTTAACTCGTCAGTAGTGTAAGTACCAATAGGAGTCCAAATTAGATAGGGAAGGAGTAACAGCGCCGCCATTAGAGAAATCGGCAAAACGCTGATTGCCAGGACAACGCCTGAAATCAAACCGATTAGTCCAAGGATTTCTCCAGCTTTGAGGCTGCGAAACCTCAACATTATAGGTATGTAGGCGATGGTGATAATTTCCACCAAGAGGTACAAAGCCATTAGTAGCCAAGTAATTATGCCTCCTGGGTTTTTTTCCCAGACAATATAAGCTGAAGCTGCACCGCAAATAAA
>NZ_CAXTNE010000021.1:0-7513 GCF_964245445.1 uncultured Nostoc sp. | reverse complement strand
GCACCGCAAATAAATATTACAGTCCAGATAATAGGAATCGCACCCTCAAAAGTTAGCCATCTCGGCCGTTGTAAGCGCTTGAACCATTGGCGATCGCTAGATGTAATTACGTTAGCTGCTAAAGCAACTAAGAAAGCCACACCCCCAATCACCATCCAAGATTTAATCATGGCCCTTATCCTTTACAAGCGCTATTTATCGCTTAATATCACTTTCTATAGTGTGATTTTGTCAATTTAGTTGCTAATTACTCATCATCCCTGAGTTTGAAACCTTCACATCGTTCGGCAGGATTTTAAATTATACCAATTCTCTAAAATAAGGCAACAAAAGGGCAGAATGTCAAAAGGAGCCACTGCGCCCTAGCGCCTCTGCCGACTTGTACCCCTATGGGAAAGCAATCTACGCTCTTAGGCAGGGTAACAACTGGCTCTCAAAAGTCAAAAGGCTTTAATGAGTATTAAAATTTTGCTGATGAATCTTTGCAATTTCCCTTGTCTTTAGGTTAGTTGTAATTATTTTTATTTTTACCTAAAGATTTAGTTTCAAGGTAGTTTCTTATTACTTATGACAGTTACTTCAAATCATCCTGATCAGTGAAAGTATATATACTTAATAACTGAGGTTCAAAGCATGGACTCAACAGGTAAGGTTCAAACTGGGGATTCGTCCTGGTCTCTTCCACTGCCGTTGAAAGAGTATGCAATGAGCCGAGTAACTGTCTACTTTTATAGCGACAGATGGGTTCCAATTAAATATTGTTCTTTGGGAAAGGCAATTTTGCTTCACCAGAAGGCAAACTTAGAAGGCAAGGAAATTTTCTTATTTCCTACTAATCTAGACCCTAATCAACTCTCAAACTCTTTTAACTAAAATGCATTGATTGGACTGTTTTTCAAACATCTTGGCAACAAATAAATCGGCTATAGAGGCGTATGTACATAAGTACTAAGTACGCCTTTATCTATAAATGGCAGGGAGTGAATTACTCCAATCTATAGATGCAGGTAGCTCTCCCAATTCATCAGAAATAGCCAAGAGAATTCCACAGTTCTATTGCTCTGACATTCCCTCCTCTTGTCAGGAGTCCTGGTTCCCAAGACCTAATTATTCTTGGCTCTGGGGGAGAAATCAATTCACAATGACGCTTACGTACTCGCTCTAAGCGTACTCCTACGGAGAAACAAGCTACGCGTAGCGTCTCGTAGAGAAGTCATACCGTTGTCGGAGCCTCTCGTAGAGAAGGCTTTACGCTGCACTAACAAAATTCAAAATTAAAGAACTTCTGCCTTCAGCAATAACTGCCCCCTACCCCCTTTCTTCTTCTGTGATTAGGCTTAGATTTGCACCTTTTTCAAGAATCGCAAATCTTGTGGTTTAATGCAGTATTATGCCATAATTCGATTTTATAATTTTGAACTTTAAATTGTAAATTACTTATGCATTGTTCTGCCACCCTAAACCAACTGGTTGAAGTTCTTTTGGCCAGTTCTGTAAACTTATCTGAAAATGCTTTAAAACAAGTAAGTTACGGTATACAAACAGATAGCCGTACCCTGAAGCCGGGTGAAGTATTTCTAGCTTTACGAGGCGATAAGTTTGATGGACATGAATTTGTGCAAACTGCGATCGCAAAGGGTGCAATAGTGGCAATTGTGGATTTTGAATACGAAAATCCGGGACTTCCTGTCTTACAAGTCAAAGACACCCTCAAAGCATATCAGAAAATTGGCAGATGGTGGCGTGATCGCTTTAACATCCCTGTAATCGGTGTAACAGGTTCCGTAGGTAAAACTACAACTAAAGAATTAATTGCGGCAGTTTTAGGAACAAAGGGGCGAGTTCACAAAACTTTTGGAAATTACAATAACGAAATCGGTGTCCCGAAAACTCTCCTAGAACTTGGCGCAGAAGATGACTACGCCGTGATTGAAATGGCGATGCGGGGTAGGGGACAAATTGCCGAACTGACGCAAATAGCACGTCCAACAATTGGAGTGATTACCAATGTGGGGACGGCACATATTGAATTACTGGGTTCGGAAGAAGCGATCGCCCAAGCCAAATGTGAGTTATTAGCCGAAATGTCTGCTGATAGTGTGGCAATTCTCAACCACGACAATGCTTTATTAATGACCACGGCAGCAAAATTTTGGCACGGAGAAGTTTTAACTTACGGCTTTTCTGGTGGGGATATCCAAGGGCAATTAATTAATAACGACATTGTAGAAGTTGCAGGAATCCAACTACCTCTACCTTTACCTGGTCGTCACAATGCGACTAATTTCTTGGCAGCTTTAGCGGTGGCAAAGGTGTTGGGGATCGATTGGGCATCTCTAAAAGCAGGTGTGATGGTGGATATGCCCACAGGGCGATCGCAGCGATTTACCTTACCGAACGATGTGGTAATCTTAGATGAAACATATAATGCTGCACCAGAAGCTATGATTGCAGCCTTGCAATTATTGGCAGAGACACCCGGAAAGCGGAAGATTGCCATATTGGGTGCAATGAAAGAATTGGGAGAGCGATCGCAGCAGTTGCACCAGCGAGTGGGAGAAACAGTGAAAAAGTTGAATTTAGACGGCTTGTTGGTTTTGGTAGATGGACAAGATGCCGAAGCGATCGCTATTAGTGCCGAAGGTATCCCATCGGAGTGCTTTGCAACTCATGCTGATTTGGTAGCTAGGTTGAAGACATTTGTGCAAACAGGCGATCGTTTATTATTCAAAGCGGCTCATTCCGTGGGACTAGATCGGGTAGTTAATCAGTTACGTACAGAATTTTCCAGATGATACCACTAGAAACCCAACGTCTCATACTGCGAGACTTTGTAGAATCAGATTGGCAAGCGGTTCATCAATACGCTAGCGATCATGAGGTTGTGCGTTATTTGACTTTTGGCCCTAATAGCGAAGAAGATACCAAAAATTTTTTGCAAAAAGAGATTTTATTGCAAGGGGAAAAACCCCGTCAGCATTTTGCCTTAGCAGTGACTTTAAAAGCCCAAAAGCAATTAATTGGTATTTGTCGAATTTCTACTGTAGATACTGATAACAAAATAGGCTCTATTGGATACTGTTTTAGTAAGGAATTTTGGGGACAAGGATATGCAACTGAAACTGTAAAAGCAGTTGTATCATTTAGTTTTCAGGAGTTAGGCTTACATCGCATTTTTGCGACTTGTCACCCAGAAAACATTGCCTCAGCACGAGTTATGCAAAAAATTGGAATGCAGCAGGAAGGATATTTGCGAGAACACCATTGGATTAAGGGAGAATGGCGAGATTCTTGGCTATATGCCATCCTTGAGCATGAATGGAGAAGCGTCAACTAAGTAGGGCTACTCTAACGGCTTTTTGACCTCAAAGCGATCGCTTTTTCTCATCTCTGGTGATTTACTGGTTGCCGTTAGCATCATAAGTAAAGCTGTTCACATTATCAGCGATGCCGTCGGCGTTATAGTCACTACTTATCGATGTCAGGTTATAGTTGTATGTAATAACTGAGTCTATTGTCCCCTCACTGTGTTGTCTATATTCTCAGATATCAGATTGCCATTGGCATCGTAGTATAAGTTGTAGTTGAGGTCATAAACTTCATTAATATCTCTATGAGTATACTTAAGTACTGTAGCGTGGGTAATCGCAACTCATTGAGAGCAATATCTAACGATAAGCCACTATGCGTCTACGCAGCGCTTTACTTATCAGAAGCCACGAGCGCAGCATTACAGTTATTGACACACACCCAAAAAGGGCAAAATTGCCTTATTGGGTGCTATGAAATAATTGTAGAAAGTGATGTCTAACGACAAGCCGAAGAAGCGTCTATGCACTAGCAAGTTGAAGAAATAGTGCGATCGCTACTATCTGTAGATTTCAAGCGTTGTTGGAAAGACTAGGGCTGTTACTGTAGCGTCTTTGAAAAAGAATTGCTGCCAAATTAGTCACTAAACAGGTGATTGCTAGCCACATCAAGATATAAGTAGGAGCCATCACCACGCCAATCATGAACCATGTATATACGTGCAATATCATCACGGAAGCGAAAAAGCTAGCAATTCCAGCAGATTGCCACACTTGATACGATGGGCGACGCAACGCTACCAGGCTCATCGTTAAAATTGTGACAAGTAAGTTCGCTGGTACGAGAAATGTACAAATACTAACGCAGTTGCCACGAGAGAACTCAACCAAGGTGTTTAAATCGAGCATTAATTTGTTGGGATAGGTGTTAGCGTTTTAAGAATTTAACTTATTGTATTTTAAAATAACGAAATTAACTTTAATATATGAGTGAGTAATCACATTGCAAATATAACATAAATTAAACTATTGAGTTACGTTTTGATACTCCCAATAGTTAGTTAATTATAAAGATTTTGGATCAGTAGGGTGGAAAATACCCACCCTAGCTGAATTAACCCGGTAAAATCACCGTATCGATAACGTGTACCACACCATTATCAGCTTCGATATCGGCTGCTAAAACTGTGGCATTTTTAACTTCAAAACCATCAGAAGAACTAATTTTAATGGGTGAACCTTCCACAGAATTAACCGTACCGAGTTCTGCCAAATCAACCTTTAGCAGCTTTCCGGGAACGACATGATACTTTAAAATCCGCGTTAACTGGGGAATATTCTGTAACAAAGTTTGGATAGTTCCCGGCGGTAACTTGGCAAACGCATCGTCATTTGGTGCAAAGACAGTGAACGGCCCAGGACTTTTTAATGTTTCTACTAAACCCGCAGCTTGTACAGCTGCCACCAGTGTTTTAAAAGACTCAGCCGTAACTGCAATATCAACAATATCAGCCATATATCTTACCTAGAATGTCTGCAAAAGATTTTAAAGGATAATAAACCTATTTGAAGTTTTATTAAACAAAATAAATTTAAAATCAGGCTTTGAATAAACTACACCTAGCACATACTTCACTTTAACAATTTAGGGGGCAGGGGGCAGAGGGCAGGGTAAGATCAAACTACCCTGATAAATGTAAAGGTTTACCTTCCGCCTCTGTCAGGGCGACAAAATTCCCGAGTCGTAACATAAGTGGCTGAAAGCCCTTTGTTGCCATAGATGGCTAGAATTATAAATGATCGCCCTGCATCCAGTGTCCGGATATCAGTGGGTAGCTGTTCTCGCCAAAACCCAGGAATGTGGTAAGCCGTTCGACTCGGCACAGCAGACATCAAGTTGTTATAAAGTGCGATTGTCAAAAATGAGTAGCAAATGAGCAGGCGCGATCGCTGCTTGCGATCGCTAAAAATGTGGCTAAAGATAGTGCTTTTGAGTAGCGATTGAGTAGTGAGATTGATAGCAAAGCCTAAGAGTACTGTGTATCAAGGGGAGATGCACATTAGTTTAGAATTACCTCCTAATTAAATAAGGGTGAATCAATTTTGGATTTTGGACTTCGACTTCGCTCAGTCGAACGATTTTAGATTTTAGATTTATTCTCGCGTTCAAATTCGCTTGCTCTCAAACCCGAAAAGATTTTAAATTTTGAATTTTAAACTTAAGCATTGTTGGCTTGACGGACTGCTAGTGCGGCTAATGTTAGTCGCCTAATCCAGGAAACTCTGCCGCAGCCTAAACTCACCACGCTAGCTCACAAAATTGAAATGGTGGCTCCTTTTCACAACGGGATTCAAACCCCCTCAAAACTGAATCTCCAGCAAAATTGCCTCTTTCAATGTAATATCTGTCACATGCAGTTGTCGGAATGCAGTTAACAGTGTCATAAAGAAAGGTGAAGGTTAACCTGTAGTGTATAACTTACCTTAGAGTTGCTTGCACCTCTAGCTTCGATGGATCACACTCATGACTGAACTGACGCTACGCCTACAAGAGGGAGATACCGAGACAACGATCGCAGTTGATCAAGATATATTCACAATTGGCCGTTTGCCGGAATGTAACCTGTACTTACCTTTTGCTGGAGTATCTCGCAACCATGCCCGCTTGGTTAAAACAGCTGACGGTGTGTGGACTATTGAGGATATGGGCAGCAAAAACGGGACGCAAGTAAATAAATATCTTGTTAACTTTCCCCAAGAGTTACATCACGGCGATATCGTTTGGCTGGGCAATGTTAGCCTGGTAGTGCTGCTCACAAGCCCTGTTTACCACCCGACACCTGGGTATCCTGGAACTTCGGACATTAATGAACAAAGAACAATCCTTCACAATGTCGAACAATTACAACAGCAATGGATCGCAGCCGATAGCAAAGATGGCAACATCAATAATAAAGACAAAACCATTGCCCGTCTTAAAGACTTAGTGGACATAGCTAAAAATCTCTGTGCAGCAGCGTCGATAGAAGAGATTTTTTCTCAGGTGCAACAAGTGGTTTTTCGTTACCTTAATAGTATCGAGCGCTTGGGATTATTAATTGATGTTAATGGTTGCGGTCAATTAGAATTAGTCAATGCTGCTACTAGAAATATTTCTCAACAAAAACATCTCCCCTCTGATGGAAGTTGGATTAGTCGTAGTATCTGTCAAAAGGTATTTGATGAAAAAGTTGTCATTCAAACCGCCGATACCCAGCAGGATGAACGATTTGCTAGTGAACAGAGTATTTTGGTTAAAGGCATTCGCAGCGCGATGGCAGTGCCTTTATGGGATGAGAATAAAGTTGTGGGCGTATTGTATGCCGATGCCAACCTTTCTTCTTACCATTGGGCAAATGAAGGCGAAGAAGAACTCAGCTTTTTTTCAGCTTTAGCAAATATTGTGGCTTCTAGCGTCCAGCGTTGGCTACTAGTAGAGAAACTCAAAACTGAAGAAATGATTCGTCACCGACTAGAACGCTATCATTCTCCAGCAGTTGTGCAGCAGTTGATCTCTGTAGGTGGATTACCGGGTGGTCGTTTAGCTCCCACCGAGAGCGAAATCAGTATTTTGTTTGCAGATTTGGTTGGCTTTACGGCAATTTCTGAACAGTTAACGCCAACTGCGATCGCTCAATTATTAAATAATTTATTTGAAGAAATGCTAAAAGAAGTGTTTACTTGGGGCGGCACTTTAGATAAGTATATTGGCGATTGTATTATGGCATTTTTTGGCGCTCCAGAACCGCAACCAGATCATGCTGATCGCGCTGTTGCTGCTGCACAGGGAATGCTTACTCGTCTCGAACATCTTAATGCCAACGCTTTTTGGCACGAACCGCTGCAATTACGTATTGCTATTAATAGCGGTAAGGCTGTTGTGGGAGATGTCGGTAGTTCTCAAAGGGTAGATTATACAGCGTTAGGCGCAACAATTAATCTTGCTGCTCGCATGGAAGCGGTTTGTCCCCCTAGTGAATGCGTAATTAGTGAAGCCACCCATAAAATGCTTTCACTGCCTTCAGACTTTGAGGAAATGGGAGATTATCGTTTCAAAGGTATTGAGCGATTAGTTAAGGTTTATCAGACAAAATTGCAGCCAATGCCAACAATTATTACTCCATTTATAAATCTTTAGGCATTGGGCATTGGGCATTGGGCATGGG
>NZ_CAXTNE010000020.1:0-52804 GCF_964245445.1 uncultured Nostoc sp. | reverse complement strand
TTCGGGAATGGATTGGCACCTGTACTGATATTCACGATCGCAAGCAGGCAGAAGCTGAAAATCAACGCTTATTAGATATGTTGAATCATTCCAGCGATGCCATCATCGTCCGCGACATGAGCGACAAAATCTCTCACTGGAATCAGGGTGCCGAAAGACTCTACGGTTGGACGCGTGAAGAAGTGAAAGGCCAATGCATTCAGGCTTTTATCAAAAAAACCTTTCCAAAACCAAAGGAAGAAATTGTAGCAGAGTTATTAGAGCAAGGAAATTGGGAAGGAGAAGTGGAACACCTCACCCATAATGGCAAACTGATTACCGTCCAGAGCCGATGGACGTTGCAACGGGACATCTCTGGTCAACCTTGCGCGGTGCTGGAAATTAATACCGACATCACTGCCCGCAAACAAGCAGAAATCGCTCTGCGGCAACTGAATCAAGAACTGGAAGCCAGAGTTGAAGAGCGGACGGCTGCGCTGCAAAATACTCTAGCAGAAGCACAGGGATTAAATGCCATTTTAGATAACTTAGCAGATGGTTTGTTAGTGGCAGACACCGCAGGACAAATCACCCACTTTAATCCTGCCTTTTTAGCCATGTATGGATTGACAGCTACCGCCCTCAACGGTCACTACCGAGAATTGCCGATATCTGGTTTAGCAGACCTGGTTGCACGAACTCAGTCCCATCCCCAAGAGGTGTTCTCTGCCGAAGTTGCACTGACCAAAGAACGCATTGGTCAAGCAGTGGCAACCGCCATTTTTAAAAAGACAGCAGACCCAGAACCCTCTGCCTGCTTCGGTTCGGCGCTGCTAATTCGGGATGTGACGGCAGAAAAGGAAATCGACCAGATGAAGACCGACTTCATCTCAACAGTTTCCCATGAGCTGCGGACGCCACTGACTTCTGTCCTCGGTTTTGCGTCGATCATTCAAGAAAAGTTGCAAACCGATGTGTTCCCAATGATTTCTACCGAAGACCGCAAACTTCAGAAAACGATTAAGCGGGTGGCTGACAATCTCAACATTATTGTGTCGGAAGCAGAACGGCTCACGTCTTTGATTAACGATGTCCTGGACATCGCTAAGATGGAAGCAGGTAAGGTGGAATGGCAGATGCAGCCGATTGATCCCAGCGAATTACTGGATTGGGCAAGCAATTCTACCGCCGGGTTATTTGAAACCAATGGCTTGCAGTTGGTGTGCGAGATTGAACCTGGACTGCCTCAGATAGTAGGCGATCGCAATCGTTTGCTGCAAGTTTTAATCAACCTGATTTCCAATGCCGTTAAATTTACCGAATCTGGTTGTGTCACCTGCCGCGTCAAACAAGAAAACGACGGTGTTTGCTTCAGCGTTATTGACACAGGCATTGGGATTGCACCTGAAGACCAGCCGAAAGTATTCGAGAAATTCCGCCAAGTTGGCGACACCCTCACCGACAAACCCAAAGGCACAGGATTAGGACTGCCCATCTGTAAACAAATCGTCGATCATCACGGCGGTAGAATCTGGGTTGAAAGTGAACCAGGTAAAGGCAGCATATTCTCGTTTATCATTCCCACCTACGCCAGCGATCAAAAAAATACTGCTAATCTGAATTTGGATACGCTAGTCAAACAACTCAAAGAACACGTCATCACCAAAAATGCTGTGCCCAACCAAAACCGTAAAACCATTTTGGTTGTAGATGATGACGCTAACATTCGGGAACTGCTCCGTCAACAACTGGAAAACGAAGGCTACAACGTTCGCGAAGCAAAGGACGGCATGGATGCAATTCATCAAATCAAAACAGCCCGTCCCGATCTGATTCTCTTGGACGTGATGATGCCCCAAATTAATGGCTTCGATGTGGCAGCCGTTCTCAAAAACGATCCTCAAACCGCAGACATTCCGATTATTATTCTGTCAATTATTGAAAACAAAGAACGGGGCTACCATATTGGCATTGATCGCTATCTCACCAAGCCCATTGACACAGAAAAACTCCTCAACGAAATTGGCTCACTGCTTTACCAAGGCACTTCTAGTAAAAAGGTATTGGTTGTAGATAAAAATGCATCAGCCTTAAAAACCCTAGCAGATGTACTGCAAACTCAGGGATACAGTGTGATTGAAGCCTCCGATGCGCAAGAATGTATTTATAAAGCCCTGTCAGCCAAACCTGACATGATTATCATTGATTCTATCTTCTCTCAAGAAGCCGATTTGGTGAAAACCCTACGCTTTGAGAAGGAGTTGGAAAATGTATTTTTTATTATGCTGTCTGAACAGTAATTGCTAGGAGTGGGGATTGGGAAGAATTCACTCCCCCTGTCCCTTGTTTCTTCTCCATGCCCAATACCCAATACCCAATACCCAAGCCCTATGACCCAGAAAATTCTAATTGTTGATGATGAACCTAATATCTTGATTTTGATGGAACAAGCCTTAGAAGCATTAGAAGATGAGGGTGTTGAACTTCTAACTGCTAGAAATGGAGAAGAAGCTCTCGAAACCATCAAAACTGAAAAACCAAACCTGGTTTTTCTTGATGTGATGATGCCGAAAATGAATGGTCTGCAAGTCTGCCATATTGTAAAACACGACCTGCAAATGACTGACATCTACATTGTAATCTTAACAGCTAAAGGACAGGAATTTGATAAACAAAAAGGAATTGAAGTTGGTGCAGACTTATATCTAACTAAACCATTTCGCCCCAAAGAAGTACTTGAAAAATCAATGCAAGTGTTGGGTTTGTGAGAAAAGTTATGAAGGCTTTTCATCTGCTTTTGCTTCCATTTTAACGCAGGCGATCGCATCTGATTTAGTCGGGTCGATACTACTGAGATTAACACTAGTAAAATCGCTATCGTTCAAATTAGCCCCATTAAAATCTCTCTCCCCAGCAGGATACCTTTCCAGCAATTTTTCAATATCTATCACTTAGCTCTTGCATCAACTAACACTTTAACTGGGGCGAGTAATTTCATACAAATCCTGCGTGCGGGTATACCAGTTACCCGACAGGCGACCAATCGCGTGCAACTTTGCGACATCAATTGTGTTTTGTGGTGTAAGTAAATCGTCCCGAATATGCCATAGCACCGCCTCAGCAATAATTAATCCCGATTGGCTACCTTCATTCCCTACGTAAACTACCTGCTTCAGCACACACTCAATATTAATCGGTGATTCAGCAACTCGTGGCGGACGCACCCGCTTTGAGGGAGCAGGAGTTAGTCCTGCTACTTGAAATTCGTCTACATCTGGTGGAAAGTCACCACTGGTGGTGTTCATCTGTTCCCCCAATTCTTCAATAACTATGTTGACCACTAGTTCACCCAACTGCTCTACATTGAATAATGTATCTTTTTTAACACCATGTTTTAGACCTGTGGAGATGGCTAGGGTCGGTGGGTTAGCTGTCACGCCCATAAAAAAACTGAAAGGTGCAACATTGGGCGTACCATCGCTAGCGATCGTTGACACCCAAGCGATCGGTCGGGGAACCACTGAACCTACAAGTAATTGATAGGTATTCCGTGGGTCATTCTGGGAGGGATCGATAATCATTGAGGTTTTCCTCACTAAACATTACAGTTTTTCAAAACTCGATCTTGCCGAAGAGAAGCTTTTTACCTGAGTTATGCGTAATTTTCATTACTGCAACTTACTTTTTTTAGCTATATGTGAGATGTTCATACTCAGTTACGATACTACGGTTTATTGGCTAGATTGCCGTAAAAGAAGAATTGGGGGAATCATCTACTGCGATCGCAGCTTTTTTTGCCAGCTATTTAGTTGACCCAGATTTAGGATTATAGGACAAAAGGAGAGGGAGACAAGGTGCAATACCATTGGGTTAAGGAATTTCTTGCTTGAGGCAGGTAATTAGGCAAGAGAAGCTGTTCTTGAGAGAAGAATTACTGAATAAGAACCTTCTTTCCTCAAAAGCCTCTCCTGCCTCCCCTGCTTCCTCTGCCTCCTCTGCCTTCCCTGCTTGTTCAATTAGAAGGTAATTCTGGGAAACCTTAATTTGTGAGAGCTAAAGGCTTTTGCCAGAAGGAACTAGAATTAGGAAACACCTAGCTGGGTTCTTCTGACTTTTGAAATTAGGAGTGCATGTGTGCCAAAATCCCCTAAATATTTGCTGATTGGATCGAGCGAGAATTACAGCGGTAAATCTGCAACTGTTCTGGGTTTGTCTCATCAGCTACAGCAAAAAGGTCTGGATATTAGCTACGGTAAACCACTCGGTACGTCTTTCAATTCGTCTAGTGGAACCGTAATTGAGGAAGATGTCCAGTTCATCGCTCTTAGCCTCAATTTGCCGGAAAACCGCGTTGCACCTACAATGCTGGCTTTGGATGAACCAAATGTGCAAAAGCGCTTGCGGGGGGAAGACAAAACCGATTATCAGCAGTCCCTAATACAGCAATATTTACATAAATCTCAAGGAGATTTGGTGTTACTGGAGGGGCCTGGTAATTTGTCCGAAGGCAATTTGTTTGACTTGTCTTTGCTGCAAATGGCTGAAGTATTGGATGCTGGTGTGCTGTTAGTAAGCCGCTATAAATCCTTGCTTTCGGTTGAGGCGCTATTGGCTGCAAAGCAGCGTCTGGGCGATCGCTTGATTGGAGTTGTGATCAATGATATTCCTGTCACCCAACTAGAAGCAGTTGACACTCTCTTGCGTCCATTTTTGGAACAGCAGGGTATTCCAGTGTTAGCAATGCTGCCTAATAGCGATTTGCTCCGCAGCGTCAGTGTTGGCGAACTAGTCAAACAGTTAAAGGCTGATGTTCTCTGTCGCAATGATCGCATGGATTTATTGGTGGAAAGTCTAGCAATTGGAGCAATGAATGTCAATTCTGCTGTGAAATATTTCCGCAAACGCCGGAATATGGCAGTGGTGACAGGAGGCGATCGCGTGGAAATTCAGCAAGCGGCTTTGGAAACTTCTACCCAATGTTTAATTCTCACCGGGCAACTACCACCCCCACCGTTCATTCTCAGTCGCGCTGAAGACCTAGAAATCCCCATTTTGTCTGTTGACTTAGATACCCTGACTACTGTAGAAATTGTTGACCGCACTTTTGGTCAAGTCCGTGTCCACGAGCCGATAAAGGTTCAGTATATTCGCAAGTTGATGTCCGAGCATTTTGACATTGACCGTTTGTTATCCAAACTAGGTTTAACTCCCGCAAAGGCATTGTCTTAGATTCATTGCTCAGTTCTCAGTTAGGAGGCTGTATTACTGGTAAGGGTACAGCTGGCTCACCGTCACCTCCTAAGGGACGGTGAGCTGTTTCCTTGCGCCCATAGCTGGGATGTGCTTAGTTGGAGCAGCTAATCCAAAGCATATTGCCGTAAATAGCCTTTTTAGTGGTTAAAATTTTTGCTAATCATATTGTCTACGTACAAAGACTTAGAACAAGATTACTTTCAAAATCCGCAATAACTGCCATAATCAGGCAAATTTCAGTATTTGACTCTCCTAAATGGCATTAGTTACGAAACATATTGGCTAGCCTGGTGTAACCAAGTAAGGGAGTTACTGAACCAAACAATTGAAAATTAGTGACAATGTTTAACTCAAGTTTTCCTCGCATCTACACGCTGTTTGGTAGAATATCTGGGTCGTTTAATCTGATTTTCTCCATCTTTGAGCCAATCAACAGACCTTATTAACTTAGATACATTAGCGCAAGAACTGGCGACAATCCAGCAAACGGGTTCTAAAAGAATCGCCTTGCTGGGTTCTCGTCACGTCCCGATTACGCATCAGAATCTTATTGAAATGATGACTTATGCCCTAGTTTTATCGGGTAATCGAATCATTACTTCTGGTGCTACAGGTACAAATTCAGCGGCCATCAAGGGAGCAACACGGGCTGATGCAAATTTGTTGACAGTGATTCTACCCCAAAGCCTGGAACGCCAGCCTTTGGAATCGCGCCAGCAACTAGAACAGGTAATGCATCTAGTCGAAAATCCCAGTAATGATAATCTGTCTCTTGCTGAAGCTAGTTACTTGTGCAACAAGGAGATTGTCTCCCGTTGCCAGCAACTAATCTGCTTTGCGTTTCACGATAGTCGCACCCTGTTACAAACTTGTCAGGATGCAGAAGAACAAAGAAAAGTAGTGACGCTTTTTTACTTTGATTAGTCATTTGTCATTTGTCTTTCGTCATTTGTATTTGACTGATGACTGATGACTGATGACTGATGACTGATGACTAATAACTAATAAGTAATGATAATTTTTTTGTACTCGATCGCTGCTGCTGTCGTTCTAATTTACGTGCCATTTTTGCTAGTAGCTTATGCCCGTGTGCGTATTGGGTATGAAACTTTTTCTACTCCTGGCGCTATGTTTGATAAATTGCCACCTTATGCCCAACGAGCTACTTGGGCACATCAGAACACCTTTGAAGCGTTTATGGTGTTTGCAGCAGCATTGATGGTTTATGTAACTGGTGTAAATTCTTTTACAGCCCAAGTAGCTGCGTAGACGCAAAGCAGCTTGTCGCCAGACATCGCCTTTCTGGTGGCTCGTTTGCTATACTCGATTTTTTATATTTTGAATATACCCCTTTTGCGTTAGCGTAGTTCCTCTGAAAAAGGCTCGCTGATGTTTGCCATTGGCATCTTTAGCTCTGGTACTCTCTTTTTCTTGAGCATCATCCAAGCTATTAGTTAATTGGGGCATGGAGAATAGGGAGTGAGGAAAACTTTTCCCAATCCAAAATCCAAAATCTAAAATCTAAAATGTTTTATGGCTTCTACTTTTTCTTTTGACATTGTGAGCGACTTTGACCGACAAGAGTTGGTTAACGCTGTCGATCAAGTTATACGAGACATCAAAGGTCGTTACGACCTCAAAGACACTGAAACTACTGTCGAGTTAGTTGAAGAAAGCATCAACGTTAGTACTGACAGCGAGTTTACCTTAGATTCTGTACACACCATTCTGCGGGAAAAAGCCGCCAAGCGTAACCTATCCCAGAAAATCTTTGATTTTGGCAAAGTTGAATCAGCCAGTGGTAATCGCGTGCGTCAAGAAATCAAACTCAAAAAAGGCATTAGTCAGGAAATCGCCAAACAAATTTCCAAATTGATTCGGGACGAATTCAAAAAGGTACAAGCTTCAATTCAAGGAGATGCTGTGCGGGTTTCTGCCAAATCTAAAGATGACTTACAAGTAGTCATGCAGCGACTGAAGCAAGAAGACTACCCGGTGGCTTTGCAATTTACAAACTATCGTTAACAGATTTGCATGGTGGGCACTACCTATCCAAACTACATTTTGTGAAGATTTTTGTTTGGATCTAAATACACGGTAGTTAACTTAACCTAGAAGGGCGGTTAGAAACCGCGTCTACACAGGCAGAACCCGCCTAATCGGGTTAAATCAACCTTAATTTTATCTTAGCCCACCTCCGTGGGCTACCCTGCGGGAAGCCGCAAGGCGTCTATGTTTGTGTAGCCGCGAATTCTATTTGCCGAGGCTTAAATTGACACCCATGCACATCTGTGTGTCCTTACTACAATTAAGCCAGTCCGCCAATACTTTTTTGAAATGCTGGACGCTCAGATAACTGCTTCATATAGTTCAACACGGCTGGGTAGGAACTGAGGTCTAGCTTCAGTATGATGGGAATGTAATTCAGAATAGACCCCACTGCCACGTCAGCAACAGTGAACTTATCGCCAAGCAAAAAAGGTTGCTTACTGAAAATTTCATTTAACGGAGTCAACAAGCGGGGCATTTCCCGCTCCCGACTTGCTTCTACAAAAATTCCTGGCCCAAGGGTAGCATTGGCAAACAAAACCCATTGGTAAAATACAGCACGTTCCTCTGGTGAAAGTGAAGTTTTACTGTACTTATCGGCAAGATACAGCAAAATTGCTCCAGATTCCCAAAGTTTAAAATCCCCATCAACAATTGCTGGAACTTTACCAACTGGGTTAATTGCCAAATATTCAGGTTTGAGGTGTTCACCTGCCTGCATATCGAGCTTGACAAATTCGTAGGGAACTTTTAGTTCCTCTAAATACCAGTGAACAATTGAGGCTCGACTACGAGCGCCACCATAAAGTTTGAGCATAATTACTTAAAGAACTTTGTGAGTGTGAGAATGTTGTTTAATGTTGTCTTCTTTGGTGACAACTCTAGCGGCGTTTAATACCCGCTTGCGCTCAATGGAATACTTAAATTCGCTGTAATTTGTACCTAAAGGAATTAAAGATTTTGCAGATTCACGACGCTTGTAGGTACGAGCTGCTGCAAATGCCCGTGGTACAAATTCTTCTCCAAACTGAGCCGACTTTGGGAAGCCATCTGGCAACACTTGTGAATCGCCATCCAGCACAGATCCCAAAGTTGTTGCATGAGCCAGCTTATAGGAGGTAGGAATGCCCTTTAAGAGGGCTTCTAAAGCCGCAGAGGGAATCGGTTCTATAACTTCGATTTGATAAACTTCTCCATCTTCTTTAACGAAGCAGGTTGCCAAGCCGATAACAATGTAATCATCGGTTGTTAAATCAGGGGCATTGGGATAGGAAATTGCAGTTGTCATCGGAAAATTTCTCAAAATTTAAAAATTGGATTTAGGGAATGGGGTATTAGGAAGAGGCAGAGGGGCAGTTCTTGCTGGGAGCAGGGGACAAGAAGGGGATAAGGTGACTTGAGTGAGAACTTGCAATAAGTCTTTCCACTTGTCTCTAATTCTCCTTGTTCCCTTGTCCTTCTCCCCCAGCAAGAACTGCTTCTTCATCTCCCTCTGCCCTCTGCCATCTTTTTCACTCTAAAAGAACGGCTTGTTGGCATTCTACCAATTTGTAGCTCTTACTACTTGACTCGCCTTTGAGATTGACATCTGCTATTTCTGGAATTCACCCTGGGGATGAAGTATTCATGATTAGGTTTGAGGATCAATTGTTTATCTAGGGCGTAGATTTCTCTTGTGCGGCTAGGTTAAGTTCTCTCTTGAGTGGCTTTACTGTAACCCTAATTACTTTAAAAATAGACATAGTAGTAAAACCACTAGCAGACGAAAACTAGAATTTGATTCCATAAAGCAGGTATTTAGTAAAGGTAAGTATGAATATTCACTCATTTTTAGCTGATGGTGACCAGCACAGTAGCAAATGTAGAATAGTTACCAATATTACACAGAAAGCCCAAGCACAGAGGAAAAATGACAGTGGCGAATCTGTTTTAGGCGATCGCTACTTACGCTCTTGTGCTTTGAGGTCAGCTCAACAAGGAGATTATACTGAAGCGATCGCACTTCTAAGCCAACTAATTTCCCGCCATCCCCACAATGCCATTGATTACAACAATCGGGGGCTAATTTATTTCCAAAGTGGTGAAACGCAAAAAGCGCTTGACGACTATAATACAGCCCTCAAGCTTAATCCCTATTTGCCTAGTGCTTATAATAATCGGGCAAATTACTACGCAGCTTGTGGAGAATTAGCAGCAGCACTTGCCGACTACGACCAAGCAATTGATTTAAATCCTCGCCATGTCCGGGCGTGGATTAACCGAGGCATTACCTGGCGTGATTTGGGGCACTATGAAGAGGCAATTGAGAATTTTGAGGTAGCACTGCTTTTCGGTCAACTAAAAGGTCATATCTGGGCTGAACGTGGCAGGACTTACCATCTTTGGGGTGACTGGAATTGTGCGATCGCTGATTATCGTCGCGCCCTCACTCAACTGCCCTTTCTCGATAACAGTAAGGATATTACTGGTTATCGCTTGCGTTTACAACTCGAAAATTGGCTAAACGAACTGCTATCTCAATCAGCGTCCTAATTGGTAGATTAGTTCTTCTGGGGGATTCAAAATTTAAAATAAATTATTAAACTTTGAATGAGAGTTTAGTGACGCTGTATCGCTCATGACTAATAGATGATAGCTACATAGCTATTCAAAAATTAGCTATTAACCATTATTTATTAGCAATAATATAAATTAACACCCGGCTTATACGTAGCCTGAATCACAAAAAACTTAAATAATCCCAAATTCGCTATTTGTCTTAGGGTGATGACTCTGTTTGTTCATCTTCTCGGCGATCAGGATTCATCAACACGACCCGACGCTGATTAGGATCGAATCTGTATCCTTGTTGTTGCATAATACTTTTGGTTTGCTGAGGATCAAAGTTACGGCTAAATTCCACCTGCAAACCATTGACATGTCCTTCCATCAGCTTGACTTCAGTACTAATTTCGCGCAACTTTTCTTGCTGTGACCAATGATAAGGCAAAAGTTGTGATAAGGCAGATGCTGCAACGGCTGTAATCACAAGATTAACTGCTATTTTGGCTGTGCTTTCCAGAGCCATCACCTGGTAAGAACGTTGGCGAAGATGCCGCTTTGGTCGAGGAATGACCCGGCGTTTTTGTATAGGTTGTAACGGTGGTTTGGAGGGTTGAATCGCGTTCATGATCCTAAAAAATAACCTCGCTGAATGAAGGGAAGCACTGTAAAAGCTCTCTGGCGCTAATTACTGCTGATTTAGCTGTCATATTACTTCATTTTTTTGAAATAGCTACAAGTGTTGCACTAGTTAAAAAATAACCTGGCTTACGTAAGTGCAAGGTTTCTTGATACTTATGGCTTTACACCATAAGGTCTAGAAATTGCACCCCGTACTGCCAGGATTATTAGCTTTTTAACTGTGTCACATCGGAGCCTTATTTGTAAAGTTCTGTGGCTAATCGCCAAGCTAGAACTCCAGGGATCAAGGCTACGACTAGAGCGATGTAGACTTGAGTATCTGAGATGGAAGATATCTGAGCGATGTACAGAGTATCTAAGATAGGCATGGCTGAAAACCTCCTAACCTGAATAGATTTTGAACAGTTCGTTTACTACTTTTCCTTGTTTTGCCAAGATTGGGGAATATCTTGTTACAAGATGCAACAAAAGCAGTTATTAATCAGTAGTCCTTAGTGATTCTTTATTAAAAAAATTCATAAAACTATGGATTTCTATTTGGGTATCGACTTTGGCACCTCTGGCGCACGCGGTATGGTGGTTGACGAGGAAGCTAGCATCCAGGTACAGGTGCGATATACTTTCCAGGACTCACCAGCCGCCGTTACGCCCAAAATTTGGCAGGAGGCTTTGTTTATGCTGGTGCAACAAATACCTGACCGATTGCGGCAAGAAATTAAAGCGATCGCAATTAATGGTACTTCTTCCACCGTCTTGCTGCTCGATGCTGTTGGCAATCCAACAGATGCACCATTGCTGTATAACGATGCGCGGGGATCATTAGTGCTAGAGCATTTGAAGAGTATAGCACCCCCCAATCATACCGTATTGAGTGCCACCTCCAGCCTGGCCAAACTTTTGTGGATGAGGCAATTACCGTCTTTTAGTGAAGCTAGATATTTTCTGCATCAAGCAGATTGGCTGGCATTTCTCCTACATGGACAGTTGGGTATTAGCGATTATCATAATGCTTTAAAGCTGGGTTATGACGTGGAAGAGTTGAAATACCCAGAATGGCTAGAAAATTTGCAAATACCGATTCAGCTACCCAAAGTTTTAACTCCTGGGACTCCCATTGCCGAATTGCGCCCTGAAATTGCAGACAAATTCGGTTTTTGCCGTGATTGTCTGGTGTGTGCAGGTACAACTGATAGTATTGCGGCTTTTCTCGCCAGTGGGGCAAAATTACCTGGTGAAGCCGTGACTTCCCTTGGTTCAACGTTGGTACTAAAGTTATTAAGTCGTACCCGTGTAGAAGATGCCAGATATGGGATTTACAGCCATCGGTTGGGTGATTTGTGGCTGACTGGGGGTGCTTCTAATACTGGAGGTGCAGTACTAAAGCAATTTTTCACAAACGCAGAGTTAGAAAGCCTTAGCCGGGAGATTAATGCATTAAAAGCTAGCGAGTTAGATTATTATCCATTGTTGAAGGTAGGCGATCGCTTTCCGATTAACGATCCCAATCTACCCCCACGTTTGTCACCACGCCCAGATAATCCAGTGGAATTTTTGCATGGGTTGTTAGAAAGCATTGCCCGCATAGAAGCGCGAGGGTATGAATTATTACAGCAAATGGGCGCAGATAAATTGAGCCGTGTTTATACTGCTGGAGGTGGCGCGGCGAATGATAATTGGACTGCGATTAGGGCGCGTTATTTGCAGGTTCCTGTAGTAGCGTCAGTGTACACAGAAGCAGCTTACGGAACGGCGCTGTTGGCGATGGGAGGCGGAAGTAAGGGTGAACAAGAGTAATTGTGTAACAATCTTTTCGTAGGTATTTCGTAAATCAGTATCTATCCCAGTGACAATCAACATATCTCGGACCATACTGGGATGATTAGATACCGGACTATAGATTCCAGGTTCATGATCTGGGCAGCTATTCGGGGATGGGTGCTTCACAGCAAGCGAATGTCATCTGTCCCCTTTATTAATTATTGGTGTGAGTTCTGAGGGATTAGGAGAAAAAGGTTTTTTAAGAAGGTTTCACCTGCGCGATCGAGATTATCATCTAGAGAAAAGGTGAGGCTGCGGACTCGGATTTGATCACTTATAATATCTAGTGGCTGTGTCAAGTCTTTGGGGTATATCAAAAAGGCTTGCTCACATTTTGCTGTGTTGGTGTAACTGATCATTTGATGAATATCTGTATTTACTGTAGATTCAGAGGCTTTATACTTTGTATCTAGAACTGCTATTGTTTTGCCAGCAGCATTACAGAGTAATATATCTATAATAAAGTGTCGATTCTGACTAATTTCTATTGGATGTTGCTGTTTAAAAAAATAGCCTTGCGGCGTGTTTTTCTTAAGCCATTCTGCAACAAAAAGTTCATATAAATGTGCCATATCAACGAGAAAGGGTAGAGTTTTGTAATTTCCCCTTTCATGACTGGGACTACTATTTTCTAAAAAGAATCGACATAAATTATGTAATGGTTGATAGTCTGTATTGAGGCGATTATACTGTCTGGCGATACAATCTTCTGCGCTACAAGGTTGCAACGTTACTAATCCTTGTAGAGCGTGATAAGCTTTTCGTACTGTTGGTGATACTCTTTCTGAACATAAACTGCTACGACCAATGATATAAAGTGTCCATGCCAGTATTTGATTTTCTTTAACATCAGCCGTATGTTCTTCGTAACTGCATTTAAGTTTAACATTCCACGGCTTTTGAATTATCTGTTGCACATCTAGCCTTCCCCGTACATAAGAAAGCTGCTGTGTTTTAGGTAAGTAAGTATGATATAGTCCTTTGCGGCATCGATCTAAAACTTTATCGGCTAAGATATGAGCCAGATTATTATAAAAGTCCTCTAGAGATTCACAATCCATTAGCCCTTCAAGAAAGTGAAACCCTTTTAAATTGTAGGCATATTCCAGCATTCCGAAGAGGTTTTGGATAGGTACTTTCGGATTTATTTTTAGATGAAATCCAGGAGTTATAGGAATGTAACCTACCCATCCTTTAGCTTTGAGTTTCCAATGTTGTCTCGTTGTATATGTAGGAAATTCTATATCTACTTGTGTTTTGTATTTCTCATATAACTCGACTCCGGCTGAATAAGGTATTTTATCAAGCGGAAATAATTTATTTTCGTATTCTGTAAGTTCAATAATTCTTGGTTTTGTTAGGTTTATATTCATAGTCTATTTTTTATTTCATTCCAGCGAAACTTATCTACTTTTTCTAGCTGGTTAAAAAAGTATTCTTCTAAATATGGCTCAATTTCCATGCACCATATATCTTCTATATCTTCAGTTAGGTTATCTGTTAAGAAGAATGAAATACCAATTTCGTAGTTTTTATCTGCGATCGCCTGATTTAATTGCTGTAAAATGTTAATTAATCCCTCTACTGCAAAACCTGTTTTTAGGTGATAACGTCGCAGCACATCATAGTTTGAGCGAAGTTCAATAAATGCAAAGCGGCGGCGTAGGGCATGATCTATATTGGCAATAGACCTATCTGCTGTATTCATTGTCCCAATAATGCGGACATTTTCTGGAATGCGAAAGGTGTTACCGCCAGCTAGTGGAATTTCTCTATTTCGGTACTCAAGTAAGTACATTAGTTCGCCAAAAACTTGTGTGAGATTAGCGCGGTTTATTTCATCAACGATCAAAACACAAGTGCCTTGGCAAGACTCCGCCTTTTTGCAGAATTCTAAAAAGCGCCCTGGAACCAACGGATATGTCAATTTCCCATCTTGACTTTGGGGGCGGATACCTTGAATGAAATCTTCATAAGAGTATGCTGGATGAAATTGCACTAGTTCCGAAAAACTATCACTACCGCCAATTAAGTGTTTTGCAAGTTTTTCAGCTATGAAGGTTTTGCCTGTTCCAGGTGAACCATATAAAATCGCTTGACCTTTACGATTAATCGTGCGTATCCAATGTTTTAAAACTAGTTGGGAAACTCCAGTATCTTCAGTACATTGGTTTAAGGTATAAGGTTCACTTATATTTGGGCAAATATCAGGTATTGCCTCCTTAGATACTGCTTGTAAAAATAACGGAAGATAATGTTGAAACCATTCTTTAAACTTATTATTTAATTCTTCTTTAGATGAATTTAATATTTCTATTTCATTCAAATAACAACCATCATCAATATATTGAAAATCAAATGCATTTATATCTTCAGCAATTCTATTTGCTATCATTACAGGATTTATTTGTACAATCTTTTTTGCTAGAAATTCGCCTGCATTTTCTATTAACTTGATATTTATACCTGAATCTACTAATTCTATACTTAATAATGAAAATATATCTAAATACTTGTGTAGGCGAAACTTACTAGGAGAAACTAATATATAGATATCTACCTCATTTCGTCCATTTTCTGCTGTTACATAAAAATTATTGGCAGCAATTTCAGTTGGTATTTGTTGATATATAAAGTCGCAGAATTTAATAAATGGAGTTTTTACTATGTTTAAAAAATCTTTATATTCTTGAGAATTATAAATATTGTTATCATTGTGCTTATTTTTGTATTGTTCGATTACTTTAAAGGTATTTTCATAGAAAAAATTTTTTTCTTCGTAATTATTGTCCATAAAAAATTATATAATAAGTAAAAATTTCTAATGTTTTATGTTATCAATCATTTCAATGTACTTATTGAATAAATAAAACGCTAGCGTAAAAATACTTAGAGTAATAATATATGGTTCCCTAGTAACTTGAAAGTAACCGGATGCTGCGGCGCTACAGTGTAGAAGCTAATGACAGCAAGCGTAACACGGAGACAAAAAAGTGCAAATCACTAAGCGCAATGTTGAATTAAGAGTAGATGGCAGCTTAATGCGTGTTTATGTTGCGGCTCCCAAAGCAGCAGGAAAATACCCTGGTATTGTCTTCTACAGTGATATTTATCAGTTAGGTGATGCAATGATTCGTCTAGCTAACTACTTAGCAGGATACGGCTATGTAGTAGCAGCGCCAGAAATTTTTCACCGAATTGAGCCAGTTGGTTTAGTAATTGAGCCAGACGATTTGGGAAGGATGCGCGGTAATGATGATGCGCGTCGAACCTCGGTAGCTAATTATGATGCCGATTGCCTTGCTGTGATTGAATTTCTGAAAACAGAGAGTGCGGTTTCTCCAAATCAAATAGGCACTCTCGGCTTCTGTATTGGTGGACATTTAGCTTTCCGCGCAGCATTTCAAAGCGAAATTCGGGCTGCCGTTTGCTGTTACCCTACTGGTATTCCCAGTGGTAAACTGGGTAAGGAGGTAGCCGATACAATCCAGAGGGTAAGTGAAATCAAAGGCGAGATGCTAATGGTGTTTGGTACTCTTGACCCTCATATACCAGAGAGCGATCGCCAAACCATAATAAAAGCAATTGAAAATGCTAACATACCTCACCAAGTTTTCTTGTATGAAGCAGAACATACATTCATGCGCGACGACGGTTATCGTTATGATTCTAGTGCTACCACCGCAGCTTGGTCTGAAATAGTAACTTTCTTGAGGCGCATATTTGCAGACTGAAAACTCCTATTATTTAGTAGTCCGTCAAATTTGAGTTGTCTGCAACGCTAACAAACCAGCACCGTAAGCAGGTTCATACCTCGGAAAAATCACCTTTACATTAGGAAACTTCTTAACAAGAGATGCTGCAAATCTTTCATGGATCTTGCATCTACCCCGCCAGACACTTCCTGTTGTGACTACTTCTAAAACTGAGTCGGCAGTAAAAATTGCATCAATTACTGTAGATGTAGCTTTTACTAACTCTTTTACAGCATCATCAATTATGATATTCGCTACTCTATCACCTGACGCTGCTGCAAAATCTACAACTGGTGCTAAAGCAGCTATCTGTTTAACTCCCCATTCTCGCCGATATATTACTTCTATTAAATCTTCTATACTTTTCAAATCAAGATGCTGTTTGAAATCCTTTAGCAAACTCGTTGATATTTCCCGTCCATCATAAGATTTTAATGCTGCGTTCATGCCAGCGATCGCAATTTTATAGGCGCTACCTTCATCTCCTATAATATAACCCCAGCCGCCGACTCGTTTAGTATATCCCTGATGATTTCGGCCGAAAACTATCGAACCAGTACCTGCTGCAACCACAATTCCTACAGGCTGACCAATTCCGCCAACTAAAGCAATTAAAGCATCGTTACAAATTACAATATTCGCTGGCTGTAATGCCAAAAAAATAGGCAATTTGTTATTCTGTAACTCTTTAACTAAACCTTTTACTACTTCGATATCTGTTGCACGACCTACACCTGCTAAACCCAAACATATAGCGTCAATATTCACAGTATTTGTAATTATTGCTGCCTCAACCGCATTGTGAATTGCAGATTGAATAGATTGTAAAGTTGCTTCGATACCTATACTCTGATAGTTAGATGGCCCTGCTTCACCACGGACTAGCACTTGACGCGAATCATCCATCAAGACACAAACAGTCTTGCTACCGCCGCCATCTATTCCTAAAACATAACTCATGAATTGCAATAATCTTAATTATTTTGATGCTTCGGTTTTTCTTTTAAAGGAATAAAAAATAGAGCAATCATCCCAGGAATGGTCAGCAAACAGACCAAGACAAAAAATAATGGATAGCCAAGTGCTTTTTGCAAATAACCGCTAACTAATCCGGGTAACATCATTCCTAAAGCCATAATGCCAGTGGAGATAGCAAAATGAGAAGTTTTATATTCGCCTTGGCAGATATACATTAAATAAACACTAAAAGCTGTAAATCCAAAACCATACCCAAATTGCTCTAAGGAAACCAAGGGATACACTAATGTTAGTGAAGGCTTCATGTAAGCCATATAAACATAAAATACATCAGGTAAATTTAATGCTAAAGCCATAGGTAAGAGACATTTTTTTAATCCATATTTAGAAATTAGTAAGCCTCCTAAAATTCCTCCACAGATTAGGGAGATTACCCCAAATGTACCGTAGACTAATCCGACATCTGATGTTGATAGACCTAAGCCCCCTACTTCTGGTTTGTCCAATAAAAATAAAGAGGCTATCTTGATAAGCATTGCTTCACCAAGTCTGTATAGTAAGATAAATGCTAAAATATTTATAATTTTATCCTGAGTAAAATATGAGCTAATGATTGGCCAAAAAGGTATATTTTCCTTAGCCTGTATTTGTCGTTGCTTATCTGATTCAGATAAAGGTAAAATTAGGCGATGCGAAATAAACAAAATTGCTAAAATTAAAGCTGATAAGCCAATAGCTATAGTCCAGCTTAAAGGAATGTTATTGAGAGATACTTCAAGCTGACCTGCTAAGACTACTAATATTCCAGAGCCAAAAATGACAGCCATTCTATAAAACAGTGAGCGAATGCCGACAAAGAAGGCTTGTTGTTCTGGAGATAAAGTCAACAGATAAAAGCCATCGGTAGCAATATCATAAGTTGCGGATATAAATGCTCCTATTGTTAATGTTGCAAGGGAGATGAAAAAGAAATTTGGCAGTTGTAAAGAGATGGCTATCAAACCCAAGCAACAGAACATGGCAAATTGGGTATAAAGTATCCATTTGCGTTTGGTAGAGTAAATATCAACAATTGGCCCCCAAAACATTTTGATCACCCAAGGTAGATAAAGAAAACTTGTCCAAAGGGCAATTTGAGTATTATCTATTCCGAGTTTTTTGTAAAAGATTACGGAAACTGTGTTGATGATGACGTAAGGTATGCCGGAGGTGAAATATAAGGTAGGGATGAAAGTCCAAGGGGAAGTTGTTTGAGGTTTCATGTTTGCCTCTAATTATCGATGCTATTAAAATTAGCATCCAATAGGACACCAATAGGATAAGTTATCTGTAATTTCCCCTTCAGAAAGGCGGATTCCTACACCTCCAGATATAAACTTGTCATTACCATTGTTATATAGCCATGCTCCCCAAACTTGAGTCATTGACTTGCCATCAATTTCTAGTTTAGGAAACTCTAATAACTCTTGATAGACATAATTTTGTTGTGTATACCAAGGGTCATTATTACTACTACGCACAGAGATATTTCCTGAATTAACTGCAAATCCTCCTTCACCTTCTCTTCCTAAAATAGGTTTGGCAAAGTATGAATTACCTATTGCTGTTGCACTCAGTGATGTCTTAGGAAAATATTCCCAGACTGTTCCAGCATCTTTGTCAGAGAAAAAGTCATATCCCAAATCTGTAATTAGGGCAAATATACTTTTTGGTTGCAGTGCAAAGGCAGAACCAAAGTTCACAATCACAATTTTATTCTCAAAAATTAGTTGCTCTAGAGCCGGCCATAATCTTTCACCTTTTTCATCAGTATCATGGATTAGCCATTCCATGGGATACCACATAAAGAGTATATCTATTGGTTTTTGTGTTCTCCGGTCAAATAGATATTCACCATCTTTGATGCCAAGATATTCTAAGGGTAAAACGCTACTTTTAGACTCCAAGTAATTGTTTAACCATCGCATAGTACCTAAATCTTCCGCATTATTCAAAGCTGTAAATGCCACGCGACAGTCTGTAATTGGTTTACGCAAATTTAATGCGGCTCTATTTACATGCTGATTAAGTGTTATTTTTAAGATTTTTTGAGCATCTAAATCTGGTTCTTGGAATCCAAAATGTCTGGCGACTTTGTTATTGCCGTCCGTACACTCAAACCAAAAACTAGGAGTTTGGGGATTAGTTTCTACTACCTTTTTTATCCCCGTTTCTTGATTCCAGCACCAGTCAAGACGCATACAAAATGGTGCAAGGAAGTCATATTTAACTAACTTGATGGTAGCTTCAGGAAATCCATAGTAAAGTAATGTATCCTCATCAAGAGTGCGGATAATTTCCCACGCTTGGGTTAAAACACTACCGACTAATTCCGATGCTTGCCGGATTTCTTGTATCGTCTGTGGTAAAACTTGATGGCAATAATAAAGAGCGTAAGGTGTTTCTTGGTCAGTTAGAGGTATACCTGTTCCTTCTTCAATGGGAGCAAAGTTGTACCAACCCATTTTCATCGACTGAAATAGACGCTTTCGTTGAGGACTGTTGAAAATATTCATAACTCTCTTATCCACCCGCATGACCACCACGACCGAAACTACCAAAACCACTACGACCCTTGGAAGAACCGCTGGAAGTACCGACCTCAGATAAATTCCCAGAACCGGATCTTCTAATGCTATTACCACCAGAGTAACCACTTGATCTGCCGCTATTATTAGATGAGGGTGAACAGTTATTGGGTTGTTGTTTAAGGTTCGGCGACGTTGTGGAGATGCAATCTGACTGTCTTGCTTCTGGGGTTGTCGCACAAGAAGCTAGTAGCGATACAGTCATAACGAACACGATGAGTTGAAATAAACCTGGTTTCAATTTCATGAGTATTTCTGGATGAATATACAGATGTCAGCTACGGAATTTATCAAGATAACTACAAGAGTCAAGAATAGATTTCGCATTTCCAAATTTTTTAAAGGGTACATCCACGATTTCGAGAATTGCTAAACAAACCCTCTGCAACCCTGTGGCAAAATTTATTAAAGTCCTTCCTTAGTTTGCCCCGCATGACCGCAACCATTCCCAATCTCCCCAGTCTCTACGACCCCTTTTCCACCGAAGCCAAGTGGCAAAAATTCTGGGAAGACAACCAAGTTTACAAAGCTGACCCCAATAAAGGTGGCGAACCCTACTGCATCGTCATTCCCCCACCGAATGTCACCGGCAGCTTACACATGGGTCACGCTTTTGAAAGTGCGTTGATTGATACCCTCGTGCGCTACCACCGGATGCAGGGGCGCAATACCCTGTGGTTACCGGGAACTGACCACGCCAGCATCGCTGTTCATAGTATGCTGGAAAAGCAACTCAAGACAGAGGGTAAGACTCGCTATGAATTGGGGCGCGAAAAATTCTTAGAACGCGCTTGGCAATGGAAGGCGGAGTCTGAGGGAACGATTCTGAATCAGCTACGACGTTTGGGTGTCTCGGTGGACTGGTCACGGGAAAGGTTTACCCTGGATGAGGGTTTATCTAAGGCTGTTGTGGAGGCATTTACTCGCCTTTACGAGGAAGGCTTAATTTATCGTGGTGAATATTTAGTTAACTGGTGTCCCGCTTCTCAGTCGGCTGTGTCTGACGTGGAAGTAGAAAATCAAGAGGTGAATGGAAATCTCTGGCACTTCCGCTATCCCCTCACCGATGGTTCCGGTTTTGTGGAGGTGGCGACAACTCGACCAGAAACGATGCTAGGCGATACGGCTGTAGCGGTTAATCCTAATGACGATCGCTACAAACATCTCATTGGCAAAACTCTGACTCTGCCCATTTTACAACGAGAAATTCCGATCATTGGCGATGAATACGTTGACCCCACTTTTGGCACAGGTTGCGTGAAAATAACTCCCGCCCATGACCCGAACGATTTTGATATGGGTAAGCGTCACAATCTGCCGTTAATCAACATTATGAATAAAGACGGCACTCTCAACGCCAATGCTGGGGAGTTTCAAGGACAAGACCGCTTTGTTGCTAGAAAAAATGTGGTTTCTCGCCTAGAAGCAGATGGCTTTTTGGTGAAGATAGAAGATTATAAGCATACCGTTCCCTACAGCGATCGCGGTAAAGTACCCATTGAACCTCTCCTCTCGACTCAGTGGTTTGTCAAAATTCGCCCCCTAGCTGACAAAACTCTCGAATTCCTCGACCAGCAAAATTCTCCAGAGTTTGTTCCCCAACGCTGGACAAAGGTCTATCGTGATTGGCTAGTAAAACTCAATGATTGGTGTATCTCTCGCCAATTATGGTGGGGACACCAAATTCCGGCTTGGTACGCTGTCAGTGAAACGGGTGGGCAAATTACCGATAACACGCCGTTTGTCGTGGCAAAATCGGAAACTGAAGCTTGGGAGAAAGCCAAAGCGCAATTTGGCGAAAATGTCAAGTTAGAACAAGACCCAGATGTGCTAGATACTTGGTTTTCTTCTGGACTCTGGCCATTTTCGACTTTGGGCTGGCCGGAACAAACTCAGGATTTAGCAACTTACTACCCGACTACTACTTTGGTGACAGGCTTTGACATCATCTTTTTCTGGGTAGCCAGAATGACCATGATGGCTGGGCATTTTACGGGGAAAATGCCTTTCCAAACAGTTTACATCCACGGCTTGGTGCTGGATGAAAAAGGCCAGAAGATGTCAAAGAGCAAAGGTAATGGCATTGACCCATTGTTATTAATTGACAAATATGGTACTGATGCCCTGCGGTATACCCTAATTAGGGAAGTGGCTGGCGCTGGTCAAGATATCCGATTGGAGTACGATCGCAAAAAGGATGAATCAGCATCGGTGGAGGCTTCCCGCAACTTTACTAACAAGTTGTGGAATGCTGCCCGGTTTGTGATGATCAATTTGGATGGACAAACGCCGCAACAATTGGGGAACCCAGTAGCTATCGAATTGAGCGATCGCTGGATTATCTCGCGGTATCATCAAGTTGTTAAACAAACCACCAATTACATCGATAATTACGGTTTAGGGGAAGCAGCTAAGGGATTGTATGAGTTTATCTGGGGTGATTTCTGCGATCAGTATATTGAACTAGTGAAATCCAGATTGCAAGCAGATGCCGATCCAGCATCGCGGCGGGTAGCACAGCAAACCCTCGGCTACATACTGGAAGGGATTATGAAACTGCTTCATCCCTTCATGCCCCACATTACCGAAGAAATTTGGCAAACTCTCACCCAACAATCAGCAGATTCCCCGCAAACTTTACCATTACAAATCTATCCCCAGGTAGATGCAAACTTGATTGATCAAGCTTTAGAAGAACAGTTTGAATTACTGATTGCTACTATCCGCACAATTCGGAATTTGCGGGCTGAAGCGGATATTAAGCCAGGGGTAAAAGTGACAGCGAATTTGCAAACTGAAAGCCAGAAAGAGCGGGAAGTTCTCACTGCTGGACAAGATTACATTAAAGATTTGGCGAAGGTTGGGACTTTAACTATTACCGACAAGCAAGAAAACCAAACTATTGCTGCGAAAAAACCTCAAAGGGGTTTGAAGACAATTGGCTTAATTATTGTGGCCATTGTCTTTGGTAGATTGGGTTTAGCTGCGGGAAATGCCATTGATGACATTCCCATTATCGGAACTTTCTTTGAACTAGTTGGTTTTGGTTACACAGCGTGGTTTGTTAGCCAAAATTTACTCACTGCTCAAGCTAGACAAAAGTTATGGAGACAGTTTTTTCCGCAGAAAGAATTAGAACAATCACAAGAACCAGAAAATGCGATTGCAGGTGTAATTGGTACAATACAGGTGCTAATTCCTCTAAGCGGTGTGGTAGATATTGAAGCTGTACGTGCCAAGCTAGAAAAAAGCTTAAGTAAAGCTGAAGCCGAAGTTCAATCCCTGAGTACCAGATTAAACAATCCTAGTTTTGTAGATAGAGCTAGGGCTGATGTGGTACAAGGGGCGCGGGATGCCTTCGCAGAAGCACAGAAGCAAGCTGAAATTTTGCGCGATCGCCTCAAGGGGTTGTCGTAGCGATCGCCTGCGTGGCTTAGGATAACTGTAATGGGTAATAGGGAGTGTCAATAATTCCCAATAACCCATTACCAATTAACAAAATCCAAATATCAATGGCACTTATTTTTTTATTAAATTTTTTAATTTCTAATTTTTAATTTTTAATTGGAGCGAAGCGACTCTCATGCTATATCTAGCCCAGGTGCGTAAAAACGATTTTTTAGACAAGCACCAGTTACGCTTGTTGGCGCGTCAAGAAGCTGATAACTTGTGGGCGATAATTCCAGAAGACGCTTTCATTCTGCTAGGAAAGGGAAAAATTATCAGTGAAAACTTGCTTGTTTTAGTAGAACTTTCCCCTACAGGCGACATTGAAAGACTAGAAGATGCCACTAACTGGGTACTCCATCTGGTACAAAGCTACCTCACTATAGGCATTACCCCGGAATTTTTGCAGCACGAAGCCGAACGAGCAGAACATTGGCGACAATCCCTAACCTTGCAAAACCAAGACTTAGCGCGGCGTTCCTTAGAATTGGAAGCTCGTCGTGAACAAATTCAAGCCTTAGAAGAAAGCCTCAAACGTGAGAAAAACGGTCATTCCCAAGAGGAAAGTTAAAATAATTCGTAATTCGTAATTCGTAATTCGTGAATTAAGTTTTGCAACGGGGATTTATACTCTGCTACAAAACTTACCGCTTGTTAGAAGCCGGGGACTTAAACCCCCAGAATTTATTAAAAGTTTGTAATTGTGTTGCCCACTGAATTTTAGATTTTAAATCAATCTAAAATCTAAAATTTAAAATCCAAAATTGTGTAACAAAGCTACAACATGCTCAAGTGTGTATTTATTGACCTAAAACTACCCAAAAAAGCATTTTTTTGGTGTGCCATTTGAAGTGTACGGCAAAGGTAAGATGAAACAACAAGAGTATGGTGTAACAGTATGGTTTACTGGTCTAAGTGGTGCAGGTAAAACTACTATCTGTAAATTCGTGGAGAAGGAACTGCGGATACAGGGATACAGAGTTGAAGTTCTGGATGGCGATGCGGTACGTCAAAACATCTGCAAAGGATTGGGTTTCAGTAAAGAGGATCGAGAAGAGAATATTCGGCGCATTGGCTTTGTAGCTCATCTTCTTACCAGAAATAATGTAATTGTATTGGTTTCGGCCATTTCACCATACCGTGAAATTCGGGAACAAGTGCGCCAAAGTATTCCATCTTTCATTGAAGTTTACGTCAATGCATCATTAGAAGTTTGTGAACAGCGAGACGTAAAAGGGTTATATAAAAAAGCCAGATCCGGGGAGATTAAGCACTTCACTGGTATTGATGATCCTTATGAAATACCACTCCGTCCAGAAGTCGAATACAAAACGAATGAAGAAAGTGTTGCTCAAAGTGCAACTAAGGTCTTAAAAAAGCTGGAAGAGTTGGGTTACATATCAATATGCTTGGGTTAAGGCTTAAAACCTTTTGGCAAAGTCAAGTTTTTTAACGAACCGCAGAGGCGCAAAGAAACCAGTGCGCCCTTGCGGTTCCCCGACTTGTTCGCTCTTAGCGTTCCCGCTTTCTTAGCAACTGGCGCGGCACTCAGAGAAGAAATAAATGCTTAACTGAACTGTATTGCGTTATATATAGCAATCCTAAATCATTCGTGAAAAGTTAGATCCCCGACTTCTTTAAGAAGTCGGGGATCTGGACACTGCGAATTTTCACAAATCAGATAGGATTGCTATATTACTAAGATGCCAATAATTGGCGAATTAATCTGGCTACAGCCTTTTGCGTAAAGCGGTTGGCAATTTGTTGACCCAAACGCTGTACATCTGAATTTACCAATAACTGGGCAACTTTGGGCGCAAGTTCCATTGGATCAAAGCCTCGTGTTTCTCGGAGAATACCTAATATACGTTTGATATGCTCCAAGGTTTGTTGTTGCTCAACTGTCGCCGCCGGAGTTTCATTAACTGCTGTCAACCCAACGCGTTCCCGTAGCAAATAGGTGAAGTTATGCAAAACATTTTTACCTAAAGCATCGAGTCCGTTAACAGATTCATCTACTAGCTTGTCACGAATAAAAGCACCGCGTTCAGATGCCAGAAATTCTATCCCCTGATTCAGCACTAAATTAAAGTCGTAGTCTTGACTATTACGCGCATTCTTTAACAAGTTTTCTAAGCGGTTCCAGCGAAATCTGCCATCTTTAAATAGCAAATCTTGCAATGATGCTCTTAATTGCGGTGCTGGATCGGTTAACAGGCGTTTAGAAACGTAGGGATAAGCTTCACTGAGGACTTTAAAGTTGGGATCTATATATATTGCAATACCTTCAAGTGTCACCAGGGAGCGAATAATTAAGGCGTAGTAGGGCGGTACACGGAAAGGATACTCATACATCAAAGCCGATAGTTCATCGGTAATGCTTTTAATGTTAAGTTCGGCAACGCTGGCTCCTTGGGCATCAGCAAAGACTCTGGCAAAAGCTGGGATAATTGGTGTTAAATCGGTTTCTGGTGATAAAAAATCTAACTTAACGTAATCTTTTGCTAATCCTTCAAAATCGCGGTTGACGACGTGGACGATCGCTTCAATTAAACCATAACGTTGTGGTGGCTTAATCTCGCTCATCATGCCAAAGTCGAGATAAGCTAACTTACCATCGGTTGTTGCTAACAAATTACCAGGGTGGGGATCTGCATGGAAAAATCCATGCTCTAGCAGCTGGCGCAGGGAACACTGCACACCCACTTCAATTAGATAACGAGCATCTATACCTTGAGCGCTAATTTCTTCTGTTTGGGTTAATTTAGTGCCGTTAATCCACTCCATCGTCAAGACGCGGCGATTGGTGTATTCCCAGTAAATTTTCGGTACATATACGTCTTTTATGTGACCGTATAACTCGAAAAATCGCTCGGCATTTTCACCTTCGTGGATGTAGTCCATCTCTTCAAAGATGCGATCGCCTAATTCATCGAGAATCCCAACTAAATCACTTCTTACCCGTTTGACCTTTTTCTGCACCCAAGCGGCGAGGTTACGCAAGATATACAAGTCAATGGTAATCCCCTCTCTTAAGTCGGGGCGTTGAACTTTAACAGCAACTTCTTCACCAGTTTTTAGCTTACCTTTATACACTTGCCCCAATGAAGCCGCAGCAATTGGCTGGGCCGAGAGTTCGGCGTAAACCTCTTCTGGAGGAGCGCCTAGTTCTTCTTTAATAAACTGGTAAGCAATTTCGTTAGGAAAAGGCGGTAATTGGTCTTGTAGCTTAGTTAATTCTTCTAGATATACGGGAGGAACCAGATCCGGTCTGGTGGATAAAGCTTGTCCAATTTTGATGTAAGCAGGCCCTAATTTGGTCAGCAATACTCGTAATTGAGTAGCTCGGCGGCGATCATTTTTGACGACAATTCCCCGTTTACTATCCGACCACAACCCAAAAGCAAAGGATAGAGCCGGCCCCAACACGGCGAAAATCCGCCGTACAACTTGTAGGGGCCTGTTTTGGTAATGCGCCGCTATGACCACAGGATCGTAAAGCGTCTCAGGTTGGGCTGTTATCCTCAACTGTTGGGCTGCTAAGAGTCTTGGCGAGCGCACAACTAAGCTTGGTGTACCATCTTCTGGCACTATATCAATAACGTCCAGTTCGCCTCGGCTATTTGTGCCGTTGCTACTGTCCTCCTGAATCGGTCGGGAACTAGGGGGAAGTGTCTTAACAATCATGAAGAATGGCCACCAGTCAGAACGATCACATTAAGTATTGTAACAATATGTTTAAAAATTGGGAATTGGGAATGGGGCATTGGGCATTAGGCATTGGGCATTGGGCATTAATTATTTCTTCCTCATCTCCCTCATTCCTCGCTCCCCACTCCCTACTCCCCACTAGTCTGCTACACTTAAACGGGCATACTAGTTCAATAGTAGTAGGTATTGCTAGTTGCTGAAATATCATCATACTTATTGTCTTGTAAGTTAGAAGTATTTGGCATCTGCCCTCATGGAGAATTTGGCTTGATGTTGCTTTGCCTGCGAATTGAAAACTTTGCCCTAATTGACCAACTGGAATTGGAATTTGGCGCGGGACTAAATGTGTTAACAGGTGAAACCGGCGCTGGAAAATCGATTATCTTGGATGCCATTGATGCCGCTTTGGGCGGTAAAGTCTCTAGTCGAGTCATTCGCACGGGGACAAGTCGGGCGATGGTAGAAGCTACTTTCACCTCAAACGCCCCCCTAGCCGCTTGGTTAACTGAACAAGAAATAGATTTGCTTGATGAAAATTCCGTAGTTATTAGCCGAGAAATCACAGCCACTGGTAGTAATATCCGCAGTCGATCGCGGGTGAATGGTGTGTTGGTCAATCGCCAGATTATGGCAGGAATGCGCGATCGCTTGGTGGAAATCACAGCCCAAGGTCAAACTGTACAAGTGGGACAATCTGCTCAAGTCCGCGATTGGTTGGATTTATATGGGGGTGACTCTCTGATGCAGCAGCGTCATAAAGTTGCCACGGGCTTCAGTGCTTACCAACAGGCGCATTTAGCACTTGAAAAACGCCGCACATCAGAACGGGAGCGGTTACAACAACTCGACTTGCTCACTTATCAAGTGCAAGAACTGGGAGCAGCCAACCTCAGCGAACCTAATGAATTGGAACAGTTGGGACAAGAACAAGAACGCCTAAATCATGTCGTTGATTTGCAACAAATGAGTTACAAGGTTTATCAAGCTTTGTATCAAAACGATCATGAAACTCCCGCCGCCGCAGATTTATTGGGAGATAGTGAGGCGACATTAAATGACATGGTGGAATATGATACCCAGCTCCAATCCCTATTAGAATTGGTGCGGGACGCGCAAGCTGCGGTAATGGAAGTGGGAAGGCAGATTAATGCTTATGGGGATGGATTGGAAGCCGATCCGCATCGGTTGGAAGAGGTGGAAGAACGAATTCAGGAATTAAAGCAAATTTGCCGTAAGTATGGGCCGACACTTACAGAAGCGATCGCTTATTACGAACGTATCCAAGGGGAATTAGCCCAACTCAACGACAGCGAACAATCTATCGAAAGTCTAGAACAGCAAGAAAAGGCGTGTTTTGAGAAACTCACCCAAACAAGTAATCAGTTAACTCAATTGCGGAGTAAGGCGGCTGCTAATTTAGAATCACGTTTGATCACTGAACTCAAGCCCCTAGCGATGGAAAAGGTGAAGTTTCTGGTTGAGATAGTGCCTGCTCCCCCAACTGCTATGGGAGCAGATAAAATTACCTTTATGTTTAGTTCCAACCCTGGAGAACCACTGCAACCTTTAACGGAAGTTGCCTCTGGCGGGGAAATGAGCCGCTTTTTACTGGCGCTGAAAGCTTGTTTTTCTCAGGTTGATGTGGCTGGGACAATGGTTTTTGATGAAATTGATGTTGGGGTTTCAGGAAGAGTCGCCCAAGCGATCGCAGAAAAATTACACCACCTAAGTCAACGCAACCAAGTATTATGTGTTACCCACCAGCCTTTAGTTGCAGCAATGGCTGATCGCCATTTCCGCGTAGATAAGCAAACTATCAATCAAGGCAAAGGTAAAAAAGCCAACAATGACAACGCCGAACAGCGCACCGTTGTCAGAGTTACTACCTTGGAGAATTTAAATACTCGCCGGGAAGAACTAGCACAGTTAGCTGGTGGTAAATCTGCAAGTGATGCGATCGCTTTTGCCGAATCTCTGTTATTACAAGCTGCTAACCACCGTCAAAAAATTAAAAATTAAACTTGAAGAAGAATTCAGAAGTCAGAATTCAGGAGCAAAGCCGGAGACGCTCTGCCTCCGGTCAGAATCAAGACGCTCGTTCCTCGCTAACGCTAACGCTGCACTATCAGTTGGGGATTCAGACCCGCGACTTTCTTGTTGACCACCAAATTGAAAATTTGGTGGGGGTGCAAAAACGCCGATTATTCAGACGCTTTCTACGAGACGCTAAAAGCGTAGCTTGCTTCTCTGTAAAAGTACGTGGACTCGCTCTAAGCGTTCGCGTAGCGTCTCGTAGAGAAGCCATGCCGAAGGCTTTACGCTGGGCTATCCGCCAGTCGTACAGAATTCAGAATGAATTCTGACTCCTGACCCCTCTTTTGTTACTACGAGGAGAGAAAAATACTGCCTCACTTCTGAACGCTAAATAAAATAATAAATTGTGCAGCGCAAGCTAACTTTGTCATTTAAACTTCTTTGTTGAGAAGAGAGGTAAAAATATAGGTTTTAGATTATTCTCTATCAAAGGTAATAAAAAAAGACATAATACACCCTACGTATACGTAGAGTTTTTCATATAATCAAATCGGATTGCTATAGAAGTAATCTGCTCCTTGAAATTTTTAAAACAGCATTATTGTCTTTTTACTCATAATGCCCATTTGTCAAGTCCTATTTATACCAATTTACATGATCTTACCTTGCAAATTGCATTAGTAAAATTATCTAAAGATTTTACATAAGCATCAAAAGATTTGGCACAAGCATCTAAAGATTTTTCATTGTAAAAATAAGTTAAGTTTTTTATATTTATTAACATGACCAGGGCAAATTACAGTTTTTTTGTCAGTAATTTTTTTCATAAAAAAACTCTGTAATTTAGTCCGAAAAGCTCAAGATTAGCAATTCAAAAAACAATAAAAAAGCTACAGATAAAGCTTAATTGTGCTTTTTGACATTTATTAATGAAGCAATATTTATGTCCTAATAGGAGGATTAACTCTAATGGCATCTGATTCAAATTCTGTTTTTGGTAACCCCGTTAATGGTGGTGGTCAGGCTAGCAACCTCAGCGATCCTTTCGCACCTGGAGGTGCTTTTGGCATCCCAACGGCTGACAGCTTCGATTTTGATAAGTATGGTATTCCAAAAGAAGGCAGCTTCGATTCTGCTAAGTATGGAATTCCCAAAGAAGGCAGCTTCGATTAAGCTAAGTATGGAATTCCACAAGAAGGCAGATTTAGATTTGGTAATTATGGAATTCGAAAAGATATGAGTTAATAAATAGCTAATTATGGAATTCCACAAGAAGGCAGCTTCGACTTTTCTAAGTATGGAATTCCACAAGGAGGCAATATACCATTTGGTACTGGTGACGGCGGTTTCCCAATTGCTTAGTGCCAATTGCATAACTTTAAGGGCGAATTGAAGTTAGAAATTATCCCCAAATTCTAGGTTTTTCTACCTTCTAATTACGCAATGTGTAATCGCTAATTAAAAATCCTACCTGATGCAAAAGCTAACATATTCTGATTGTTATCTCTTGCTTGGGTAGGACAAATATTATCTATGGAATAAATGGTAGTAGCTATGACTTCATCATCTGACTATTACCATTTTCCTTTTTACAGCAGTTTGTAAGTAACTGAGCTACAAAATGCAGGAATTAAAATCAGACGTACTTCTATTTATATTCTTGCAAAGCCCCTAACTTACGAATTCCTGGCCAAATCATTGCCGTAGCAATCACTACTACAATTGTGCCAATTCCACCACCCACAACGGAAATCACCGGGCCAAATAAAGCAGCAGTCAAGCCTGACTCAAAGCCCCCTAATTCATTCGAGGCACTAATAAACACGCTATTAATAGCAGCAACCCGACCACGCAAATGATCTGGTGTTCTGATTTGAACTAATGTATGGCGAATCACAACGCTAATACTATCTAGTGCGCCACCAAGGATCAGCATCAACACAGACAGCCAAAAAGAATGAGAAAGTCCAAAGATAATTGTTACAACCCCAAAGCCAACCACTGACCATAATAAGGCTGGTCCTGCTTTGCGTAATGGTGGTAAATACGCCAGGGTGATAGCCATAGTCAAAGCACCGATGGAGTGAGCTGCTTGTAAATATCCCAACTCCACTGGCCCCACATGTAAAATATCTTTGGCAAAGATCGGGAGGAGTGCGATCGCACCACCCAACAATACAGCAAACATATCCAATGTAATCGCGGCTAAAATCAACTGATTCTGCCAAACAAACTTAGCACCAGCTGCAAGTGCTTTGAATGAGATTGGCTCGGTTGAGCGAATACTTTTTTGCTCTTTGATCGGCAGCGTTAAAATAAAACACAGCAATGCTGCGATCGCTGCTGCTATATACACTCCTGTAGCACTTCCCAACAGCGCAATCCCAAATCCTCCGAAGGCTGGGCCGATGACTGCGGCTAGCTGAAAGCTACTACTATTCCAAGTTGCTGCATTGGTAAAGGCACTCACAGGTATCAACTGCCACATCAGAGCATCACTTGCTGGTCTGAGGAATGCTCTAGCGACACCTGTTAATACCAAGCAGGCGTAAATTAGAAAAATTGCACCTTTAGTATAAGAAAGTACTGCCAAAGCTAGCGAACAGAGAGCTAGCAGCATCACTGACAGTAACATGATGAGTTTGCGCTCGCGGCGATCGGCCACATGTCCGGTAATCAAGGTGAGAGCAATCATTGGCAATACTTGCGCCAGTCCCACACCACCTAGAATTATGGCTGAGTTAGTCCGCTCATAGAGTTCCCAGCCGATAGCTACAGTTTGCATTTGCGACCCCACGGACAATATTAGCCGTCCAATGGTGAATAGCCGATAGTCTCGAAACTTAAAGGCTGCAAAGGGATCGTGTTGTGCAACCTCAAAGTTATGGGGCTTTGAGTTCTGTTTTCTCGAAGACATTTTTTAGTAGAGTTAAGCCTTCTTCAATATTGGAAATTTGGTCTTCTGTAAGACCTTTCAGCAAGTCAGTAATATGAGCGCGAGTTTGATCTTGGGATTGCTTGAGATGGTGTTTTCCATCTTCAGTTAAATTGAGCAGCACCCGCCGCCGCTCTTGAGGATGAGCAATCCGTTTCACGAAGTCCCGTTTTACCAAGCGTTCTATCGTTGCTGATGCCGTGGCAGAGGTGACACCTAAATGCTCTGCTAAGTCAGATAATGAAGCACCAGGATTCCGGTTGATAAATGCTAGCGATCGCAACTGAGGTATAGATAAAAAAGCGGCACTATGGGCACGCATATCCGCTCGGATAAACCGCATCACTAATGGAACTGTGTCCATTACTCTAGCGGCACATTCTTCGGAAGTTGTACCTTGATTAGGTTTATCCAAGGTCATGGGCTTGTTGTTCTCCTAGTTACATCGCCACCCGTGGATAAAGTTTTCCACCAATGATGGCTAAGATTATTAATGTTAATAAGAGAATTGTACAATCCAGACCAAAGCCATAGATGCTAGTGCCGTTTAACAGCATGGTACCGCGTAAGGCATCAACCTCATAAGTCAAGGGATTTAAATGGGAAATGAACTTTAACCAACTGGGCATCAACGAAATCGGATAGATGGCATTGCTCGCAAAAAATAACGGCATGGTTAACAATTGTCCAATACCCGTCATCCTTTCTCGGCTTTTTACCAAACAGCCAATAATTAATGAAAAAATGCAAAATGTTCCCGCCCCCAGCATTACTACCACTAGTACTTGCAGAATAGCTAAGGGATGAAGATTTAGTTTGACACCCAATAGAAATGTCAATCCGTAAATGAATACTACTTGAGATAAACATCGCACCCCACATGCCAGGGCTTTGCCCAACACCATTGCCATTCGGGGTGTGGGACTAGCTAGAAATTTATGTACAATCCCTAAATCTCGCTCCCAGATTAGCGTCATTCCACCAGTAAAAATTGCCACAAACAAAATACTCTGAGCCAAAATACCAGCAGAAATGAAGTCCAAATAGTGTAAGTTTCCTGTAGGAATGACGCGAGTGCGGGCAAAAACTTGCCCAAAGATCAGCAGCCATAAGGTTGGTTGCACAGCTCGAACTACTAAATCAGTGGGATCGTGGCGGAGTTTACGTATTTCCAATTCTGCGATCGCCAGGGTTTTTGTAACTAGCTCTTTAATTGCAGAGATCAAATTTACTCGGACAGTGGGTGGTGCTTTAACCCAACCGTTGAGCAGTACGTCTGGTTCTTGCTGTGTCACGGTAGTTGACTCCTGATGTTAACTGGTCGCCTGTATAGTGAATAAAGACATCATCCAAAGTTGGATTTGGGTTATCTAAAGAAGCTTTTAAGTCGCTTGGTGTACCTGTGGTAACGACTTCACCTTGCTGCATAATCGCCACTCGGTTACATAAGCTGTCTGCTTCTTCTAAAAAGTGGGTTGTTAAAAATATAGTTGTGCCGTAATCAGCACAGAGTTGTAGTACAAGCTGCCATACTTGAGTCCGAGCGATGGGATCTAGTCCGACAGTCGGCTCATCAAGAAAGAGAATTTGGGGTTGATGTAGAACTGATATGCCAATTTCCAGCTTGCGGATCATCCCACCAGAGTAGTTTCGTACCAAGCGTTTCGCCGCATCTTGCAAACCCATGTACTCTAGAATTTCATAAATGCGGTGATCGCGTCCTTTGGCAGGTATTCCATACAGCTTGGCGAAGATTAAGAGATTTTCGTAACCCGTGAGACTACCATCAGCAGAGAGCGCCTGGGGGACATAGCCGATAGCCCGTCTCACAGGATTAGGTTGACGAGTCACGTCATAGCCAGCTAAGGTTGCTTTCCCTGCACTGATAGGCAGTAAGGTTGTCAACATTTTAATAACTGTACTTTTCCCTGCGCCATTGGGGCCAAGTAGTCCAAACACTTCGCCTTGTTCCACAGATATGCTCAGGTTATTAACTGCGGTTAACTTCCCAAAACGGCGTGTGAGTCCCTGAGTTTCCAAAATCAACGGTTTTGGTTCGCTAGGAAGTTGCGATCTATTTATTTTTCCCGTCAGTATTGTCACAAGTTTGATGCACCTGCATTATTTAGTTAAGCTAACTATTAGCTTCTCAATAGATTTACCAGAAGTCAATAGACTTCTGGCATAAATTTGAATCAGAGTAAAAGGAAACTCAGTAGAGTGGCGGCGAAGTTATTGATGGGCGAAGTATTACTGGCAAATTAAGCGCAAAGACTTGCTAAGATAGCCAATAGGTGAGGAAATGTTCAGAATGCCTACTGCTGCCCAGCTAGAGAGTCTATGCCGCATTGTCTATCAACTGACCTATGTTATGCTTCAGCGCATACATGTATCAAAAATTAATTTTCATCAACAAGCTGCAAAACCCTTTTGTATAAAGGTTCTGCTACCCAGAATCCTGCTTGGTTAATCAGAGCATCTAACAAAGGTTTCACAGCAGAAATCAGCCTTTGACTTTTAGCTTCAACCAAGATCCCTAAAATTCCTGTGTAACCAAGATTTAGCCTAGCTGCAATCATGCGACCACGACGTTCATCAATCAAAACTTGATCTGCTTTCATTTCCAGCGCTAGAGCGATCGCTTCAGCTTCACCAATATCCAGTTCATTGCTGAGTGCTTCAACCAATATACGATCTTGAACTGGACGAGTTTGAATCCAGATAAAAGTTTGGACTTCAATTGCACCTGCAACTGGAAAGTTGGGATCAGTTAGTTCTCGGTAGACAGCTTCAGGAATTAGGACTGTTCCATAAAGCTGTTGTAGTAAATGAAGATGGTTAATGGCGGCGAGGTTATTAATTGGCGAAGTATCACTGACAATGATCACAGTCTACCCATTGCCCGCAAGTTTTCTATATCTTGTTCAAAATCCTCGACCCCATAATGCACTGAAATTTGACGACTTGCGAGTAGATGCTGAAATGCTATACGATTTATCCCTGCAAATCGGCTGGCTTGAGCAAGGGTTAACTTTTCTTTTTGAAAAAGCATCACTGCAATTTCCTGCTTCATTTCGCCTTCAGTCATCCGAGTTGCGGTTAATATTTCATTAGGAATAACGACGCTCATAATTATAATCCTCTCTATCACTACTATTCTAAGCAGCTTCAAACTCTTTGTTGCTGATTTGGTATACAGCGAAATGCCACCAGTGTTAATACTGGTACAAGTTTAGTAACAATTATGCTTTAATAGTAGAGTATCGTGTACCAGATTATGAGAAATTGATTTATGAATTTTGAAGATATTACCAATAAAGCCGTTGAAAAAGGTGTAGAAACTGCTGTAGAAAAAACTTTAGGCGTTAAAGACCTAAAGACGGTAAAAGCCGTTGTAGAGACCGGTGCGGCCGCAGGGGCTGCTGTCAGTGCTGCTACAGGGTTATCTGTTGCAGCAACTTCAGGAGCAGGAATCACTTCTGGTCTAGCTGCTGCAGGTGGTGTGGTTGGTGGTGGTATGGCGGCTGCTCCTGCTGTATTGGCAGCAGGCCCAGCTTATGCTGGAGCAAAAATAATGAATGAAACTTTGTTCAAAGACCAACCGGATTTGTCTGCGGAAGAACGTGAAGCTCGTGCAGCTGCAAGAACAGCTACAAATATTGGGGCTGCTGCTGGTGTAGCTGGTGCTGGTGCTGTAACAGTAGCTGCTGGTGCTTCTGGTGCTGCAATTATGAGTACCCTTGCAGGTATCGGTGGTGTTGTTGGGGGAGGTGCGATCGCTGGTACTGCGATAGTTGCTGCTGCACCTGTTGCTGCTGCGGCAGCTATTGGATACGGGATATACAAACTTTTCGGCGGCGGTAAGGAATAGCATTAACTCTGTTGAAAAAGTTGAATAAAATTCAATAAATATACCCTTGCTATGACTTAAATGTATAATATGTACTAAGGAAATAAAATTGAAGTGCCTGTGTATTTTAAGCGCAAATAGCCCCTTGGCTGTAAAACTTAATTTGCACAGGCATTTTCTATGTTTATATTCCCTAAACTCCAGTACCTAGTCTAAAAATTATGTCTAATTCAGCTAATTTAATTCCAAATGCAGAAAATGCAGTCGTTGATATTCGTAAACTGCGTGATTATTGCCTCAATCCAGAACATGATGAAGGGAAACATAAAGCTCACGTTTTTTCCTCAACTCTAGGTATAACAGCTGACGATGCTGAAGAATTGCGCCAGATTATTCTCAAAGTTGTCAAAACTCATCAAGTTCGCTTGGGACGACGCGATGAATTTGGACAACGCTACACTCTAGATTTCACGTTGGAATGGCAAGATAGAAGTGCGACCATTCGCAGTGGTTGGATTATCGAAGAAGGTTTTGATATCCCAAGATTAACAACCTGCTATCTGCTGTAAATATTTGGAAGTGGTAGAAGATGACTAAAAATACAATCAAGTTGCTGGATGTAGTGGCACTGACAGCTGATCTGCCTGAATACAACCTGTACCGTGGTCAAGTTGGCACAGTAGTAGAATTATTAGCTGCCGGTGCTGCTTTTGAAGTTGAATTTAGCGATCGCAACGGTCGCACTTATGAATCTGTCGGTTTACGCCCAGAGCAAATTATGGTGTTACATTTTGAGCCAGCATCCCCTGATTCAGTACGGTCAATGGTGACAGCATAAGTGGTTGTGTCCACAGCGATGCCTACGGCTGGCTACGCCTACGCAGCTTTATCAGATATTCTGAAATAAAATCATATCTATAAACCTTCCACAAAATATCCAATTATGGTGATCGTTGTTTCCCTTATATAGAACCAGCCCTTTCAAGGTGTCTGTTTTTGGCTGTAGTAGCTTGATGTTGCTTAGAAAATGGCGTTGCTTAATTAAAAAGCTGATTTTAAGCGATCGCAATCTGATAACTATTTTTAAGGTACTATATTGTCAAAGTGTTAAGACAAGTTCTGTTACTTAGTAAGGCTTTTGATATTCTGCCATTTTTGCAAAGGATGTTTTACATCGCTGGCATTGCCCGTCCATCCATAAAGCCGGAATGGAAAAAGTTTTTCACAGACAAGGCATTTTGGTAACAAGCGTAACTGATGGCGATGTCTGCGACGGGCTTGGCCTACGCATCCCACCGTCTTTTTAATTTGCCACTCGATTTTATGGCAAACTGACTCAGCATAGCAGGCTCCCCACAAGGGAATTGGGCTGTGCTTCATTCCTACACCTTCTGGAGGCAACATCTGTCGTAGTCTTTCAGCATCAAGCTCAACCACAGTTGCTAGGCTGTCGTAGTACAAGTGTTTGTGCTTGTTCCTGTTGTCCTTCCTCCTTCCCTCGCTCGTAGCCAATGCGCTCGCCTGTGGTCATGTAACTCATGGTACGCTCCTGCTCGAATTGTTTAAACTCCTGCCAAAATTCTGCTTCTATCCTTTCAATACTATTTAATGTGGCGGATTACTTCGGCAACTGACCAAGCTTGAGCGATCGCTCCTCTGGGCTTATGAGGTGCATCGCCATCAAAAATCTCAGAAATAGAACCAAGACAAGCGTCAAATAAGAAGTGATCTAGCAGAGGTTGCCAATCAAAAGGCAGCGATCGCTGTGGATAAAAACGTTGCCAAGCCCGAATATATGGCCCAATTAGCCAAGCCCAAACAGTGCCTTGGTGATAGGCGCGATCGCGTTGTTCTTGATTACCCTCATATCTGCCTTTGTATTCGGGATCTCCTGGATCGAGACTGCGAAGACCATAGGGGGTGAGTAAGCTCACAGTTGCCAAATCTAATACTTGACACCCCTGCTGTACAGAAAAGCCACAATGATGCAGCGACAGCGCCAAAACCGCATTGGGACGAACTTGAAAATTCCGGTGATCGTCCGGCTCAATAGTATCGTACAAATAACCTAGTTGAGGATTCCAGAATTTTTGCAGCGAGGTTTTCACATGTTGTGCTTGTTGAGCATAACGCTGTGCTTGCTTCGTGAGGCGCACTGGCTCACCAAACTCAAGCTGGCTCAATCGTTCTGCCCACTGACTCAGCCAACATAAAGCAGAATACCACAGTGCATTGATTTCCACTGGCTTACCGTAACGGGGAGTGACGGGGTATGCGCCAATTACCACATCCATCCAGGTAAGGGCTAAACCAGGGGCATCCCAACTAACTAACCCATCGGTGGCATCGATCTGGATATTGAAATGTGTACCACCAACAAATGCTTTGTAAATTTGCTGTACTAAAGGGAATTGCTCTGCCAAAAATTCCCAGTCTTGGGTAGCTTCTAAATAAAGTCCTAAAGTTTCAATCCACCACAACGCTGCATCAATACTGTTATAAATTGGTTCTCCATTGACATCAAGAAATGCATTAGGAATCAAACCGTGGCGGCAATAATGCCCAAAAGTCCGCAATACTCCTTTTGCCAAGTCAAAGCGCCGTGGAACTAGTGCCAACCCAGGTAAAGCAATTAATGTGTCGCGTCCCCAGTCATTAAACCAGTGATAACCAGCAATGACCGTAGGGCCTGGAATTGAGGCTCGATAGACGATAAACTGATCGCTTGCTTTGAGTAGTTGTTGCCAGAGTCCGGAGTGGGCATCCCTTCGGCTTCTCCTAACAAAGGCGCTGCGCGTTAGCGGAGCTTTCGCTTTAGCGATACGCTTAGGGCAAGTGGGCATGGGGCATTGGGTATGGGGCATTTGAGATTCGTAATTATTCCCCTGCTCCCCTGCTTACCTGCTCCCCTGCCCCTCTGCCCCTCTGCCTCCCTCTCTCCATCCAAAAATCTGGGAGAGCCGTTTTTGCTCTGCCTCTACTGCTTCTGCAAAGGTTTCGGAGGTGAGAACACCTGCCATCGAGTCGGGAAAACCTACTCGTGCTTCTAGAGTGACTGTATCTCCTGGTTGCAGTGTAACTATCAAGTAACCAGGACTGTAGAGGTCTTCTTTGTCGCCTAATCCCCGTTTTGTCTCTTCAGGCAATCCATAATTCCAATACCAAACTGCATCTGTTTGATATCTTCCTTGTGTCCAGCGCAAGTGCCAAGGTATACCGAAATCCCTAGAATTTTTTGCTTGCAGACAGATTTGCTGTTCCCCAAGCAATTGTGAGAACTGTAATCCTGGATTAGCAGTTTGCTGGTGATGAAAGTTACGTTCTGCTATCAGCAGTCGCAGCCGTAAAATCGCTGTGTCACTTCCCTCGTAGCGATATTGGATTAAAGTTCGATGGCAAAATTGGAAGTGGGAAGAGACGCGATTAATCGCATCTGTACTAGGGAGTGGGGAGTAAGAAGTATGATTCTTTTCCCTACTCCCTACTCCCCATTCGCTACTCCCTTCCCAACCATAGGGCATCACTAATTGTCTAGTTAACTGCCAGTTATCTTGACCCCAAATCCATTTTGGAACTGGGTTAATATCAAAACAGCGTAGCAATTCGTAGCCTGTCGGCTCAATCTGACCGTTACCCCAAAAATTTGTTCCCAGTGCTACAACGTTCCCTAATACTTCCAAGCTAGCTTCTAGGTGCGAAAACAGCAGAGTCCGCTCAGAAGGAGGCTTTGTAGCGGCAAACAGCCAACCGTGATAAGTACGTGTGCGGACATCCGAAACTGTACCACTGGCAAAACTTCCTAAGCCATTGGTAAGCACCCATTCTCTTGTATCTAAATCAAGCATTTGCTACTCAAAATCGTTATGAGTATGATATAGTTGTAACAGATCGTAATTAAATTGTGAGAGCGTGGATGGGTGAGTTTTACTTGACCCAAATTCCAACGCTACTAAACTGATAAAGGAGAATTAGGTTAATGTCCCTTACTTACGGAACCGAAGGAAGCCTCCGCGTTGGTCAACAAGCTCCCGATTTTGCAGCAACAGCTGTGGTAGACCAGGAATTTAAGACAATCAAACTTTCCGATTATCGCGGTAAGTATGTCGTCCTGTTTTTCTACCCACTAGACTTTACCTTTGTTTGTCCCACTGAAATCACAGCATTTAGTGATCGCTACGAAGAATTCAAGAAAATCAATACTGAAGTCCTTGGGGCTTCTGTTGATAGTGAATTCTCTCACCTCGCTTGGATTCAAACAGATCGTAAGTCTGGTGGCGTCGGCGACCTGAATTATCCTCTAGTCTCCGACATCAAAAAAGAGATTAGCGCCGCTTACAACGTTCTTGATCCAGCAGCAGGCATTGCCTTGCGTGGTCTGTTCCTCATCGATAAAGATGGTATTATACAGCACGCCACCATTAACAACCTAGCTTTTGGTCGCAGCGTTGATGAAACCCTGCGGACACTGCAAGCAATTCAGTATGTTCAGTCTCACCCCGACGAAGTTTGCCCAGCTGGTTGGCAACCTGGTGACAAGACAATGAATCCTGATCCAGTGAAGTCTAAAGTTTACTTCTCTGCTGTCTAAATTTCGCTAGCTAGGATCTAATCCATCCTTTTGGAGTTGAGACTAAAATCAACGAAAACCACAGATAAACAGAGATAATACACATTAAACAGTGTCAACCTCGGTATCTATCTGTGGTTTTCTCATAAAATAGTATTTAAATAATCAGGGTTAAAATTATGCTTACTTCAACTGATTTTAGTGGCTTATTAAATGAGCGATTCTTCCGCAATTTTTTACCAGTTCCAGCGACAAATAAACTCAGGTTGGGAGTAGGAACGCCAGATTTTCAACTGCCAGATATTACCAACGGAACTTTAGTAAAATTGTCTGATTATAAAGGCAAGCAACCAGTGTTACTCGCCTTTACTCGCATCTTTACTGAAAAACAATATTGCCCTTTTTGTTTTCCTCACATCAAAGCTTTAAAGGAGAACTACGAGCAATTTAAAAAACGTGGTATAGAAGTTTTGATGATTACTAGTACCGATGAACGGCAGAGTCAAATTGTTGTGAGGGATTTAGGTTTAAAAATGCCGTTATTGAGCGATCCTAGTTGTCGATTTTTTCGTACCTATCAAGTAGGACAAGCACTGGGAGCGCCTTTGCCAGCACAGTTCGTATTAGATAAAGAAGGAAAACTCCAGTACTGGCATTTATTTTCTTTTTTGGATCACAATGCTAGCGTTGAGACTTTGTTAGAACAATTCAATCCAATGAAATTATCAAAATGAATACACTGATTGCAAAAGTCATCAATTGACGTTTGCGGTTATGCTTTCAAAGCACAATGACTTAATTACTGCTAATTTTTTGCACGCTCCCAGTAGCAGTTTCTGAGCTGAAGTTTTTTCGCCATGCATATGTTAGCTTTCTTGCTGATGCTTGCTGGAGAGTAATTATTCCATTGCCAGTACAGCTGCCATAAGTAATGTCTTCTGAGATTTCAATAGAACTTTTGTTTACCCTTTGCAGAGAAAGTTATCCTCCACAATTCAAGGAAGGGTATGCAATTGTGCCAACTATAGAATCAACTTCACCGGATATTAGAGTTATTAATATCGACCACTGATTCTTATTATTTTGGATACCATTACCACGCCAAACACCCACGTATCCAGAAGGTACAATGTTAGTAGTTTGTCCTATGGCAACTGTTTCTAACTTATTTGTTGAAATTGATAATAAAGTTGGTGCGACTATTAAGCATACTGTAAGTATTACAAGTGGAATAATCTGAAAAGATTGTTTAATTCTCATAAGTTCACTACTCAATTAGCTAGTATCAGAATTTTATCATGCTGACACTTTACCACGCGCCGATTTCTCCTAACTCCCGCCGCGTCTGGATTACTCTGCTAGAAAAAGGACTTGAGTTTGAATTAGTAGAGATAAAACTGGATGGAGAGCAGTTTAAACCAGAGTTTTCGGCAATTAGTCCCTTCCATCACATTCCAGCTTTGGTGGATGATGGCTTTAATGTAGTGGAATCTTTGGCAATTTTGGACTATTTAGAGGCAAAATATCCCACACCTGCGATGTTGCCTAAAGATGCCAAGGATTTAGCGATCGCACGCATGGTACAACTGGTAACTGTAAATGAGCTTTTGCCAGCAACCACCACGTTTTTACCTCAGGTATTGGGCTTACCTGGGGAAGATCCAGAAAAAATCGAGCAGGCAAAGCAAAAAATTTCAACAGTGCTGAAGCTTTTTGAGAATTTACTTGACGATCGCCCTTACTTTGGTAGTCAAAACTTAACTCTAGCTGAGATTGTAGCTGGAACTGTAGTAATATGGCTGCCAGAAGTAGGCATTTCTTTAAGTGATTATCCAAAAGTGAATGCTTGGCACGACCGATTAGCTGCACGTTCAACGTGGCAAGCTACCGAGGCTACACTAGAGGCAATGGAAGCGTTAAAGTCCATCGTAGTAGCGAGAAACACGCAGCAAATTCATAGCTAGTCAATGTAGAGACGGTAAATTTTCCATCTCTACAAAGCTAAATTTTCACAGCTTGACTTGTTGCAAATGACTGCGGGGATTATAAGTACGTATAGCCCGGATTTTTTCATAATATTCCCGCTCTTGCTGGCTGAGGTCTTTTGGTGGTGCGATCGCCACCTTCACCAGCTGATCGCCGCGTCCACCCTTGGCGAGGGGCCAGCCTTTGCCACGTAAACGCAGCGATTGACCAGAACGCACTCCTGCTGGTAACTTGACATTAACTAAACCATCAGGAGTAGGTACATCAATAGACGCTCCCAAGGTAGCTTCATCTGGCGTGATTGGCACTTCGCACACCAAGTTATCGCCCTCCATTTGGAAGAAAGAGTGCGGCTGAAATTCGACTTTTAAGTATAAATCCCCTCGTTGTTGAGTCATCGGGTTGATTTGACCTTTGCCCCGCACGCGCAGACGAGTACCAGGTTTAGCGCCAGATGGGATACGAACATCAATTGTTTCGTTACCTAAACTGAAGCGCTTTTGCACACCGTTAAATGCTTCAGCAAAAGTTAGACTGATCGCAGCTTCACTATCTTGGGAAGTACCCGTACCTACATCACCAAACCCATAATCGTTAAAGGTGCTGCTAAAACCATTCGTCGTACCTGTAGAACTGCGGTAAGAGTAATTTTGTGAGTAATTTGAATTTGAGTAATTATTTTGTTGTGAGTAACTTTGTCGGCCACCACGAGGGGTAGCACCACCAAAGCGTCCTAGCAACTCATTTATGAACTCATCAAAATTTCCGTATTGACTGAAGTCAAAGCCACCCATATCAACACCAGCGCCGCCAGATGAGAAACCTTCACCAGCTTGTTTCCAATATTGACCGAATTGGTCGTATTTTTTGCGTTTATCTGGGTCTGACACAACTTCGTAGGCTTCGCTAACTTCTTTGAAGCGTGCTTCTGCCTGTTTGTTATTTGGGTTAACATCAGGGTGATATTTGCGGGCTAGTTTACGAAAGGCTTGCTTAATCTCCTCTTGAGTGGCAGTCTTAGTAACTCCCAAAATTGCGTAATAGTCTTTGAAGTCGGTTGCAGCCATCTATCTACCAGCCTCCTATAGAAATTCCTGTTATGTTTTTTTAAGATAAGAGATGTTAGTTTGCCCGGTATAGTGCCAAGCAAAGAGAATCTGACTTTAAATTAACAAAGAATATAGAAATTCAAGTGTGGTTCTCGCTCAACAAGCGATCGCAATTTCCGTACTCCGATTTTTCTGATAAGCGGATCAGGTTGTCTAGTCCTTCTTCCAGACTTGGGGGAACATCTCGGAGTTGACGGTGCATCCGCAAAATAATTTCTTCAGGAACCTGGCGCGATCGCCTTTTATTACGTGCTAAACACAGCCACACTGGCGTATCCACCCAAATTCCCGTAATCTGGGTAAAGCCCAAGTCACGGGCTAAAGCAATAACTTCACGCCGATGGCGGCGCTGGGCATTGGTAGCATCAAAAACAGCTGTATTATTTGTAGAAATAGCTTGCTGAAATTGCCGTCCTACTTCTTGCCAAATCACCAGCCACGGCCCCTGAATAGCTTGGGAACCGAACAGTTGCCCCCGAATGCCATCCGTAGAAATCAGTGGCATCTGGGGGCATTCTGCCAGCAATTGTTTTGCCAAAGTTGACTTCCCACTACCTGGAAGACCAATCAACAAAATGAGTTTAGTCATTAGTCCTTTGTCCTTTGTCGTTTGTCACTTGTAACTATTAACCAATGACTAATGACTAATGACTAATGACTAAATGATGGTTCCATCGGGAATGACAGCATTTTTCAGCACAACCACGATGCCACTGCGGATGTAGAAACCTTGACTTTCGCGGTCAGCTTCTTGCACGTTATCTTTATTGATAATTTTGACATCGTGACCGATACTGGCGTTTTTATCGATGATGGCACCGCGAATAATCGAGTCAGCACCAATACCTACGGGAATGTCACCTTGTTCTACGTTGGATTGGCGTTCTACAGAAGCTTGGTAAAAATCTGCACCCATGAGCAAAGATTCTTCGATGAGGCAGCCAGATTCAATTCGCGATCGCACTCCCAAAACTGAATGTTGAATGCGGCAATTTTTTAAAATGCAACCTTCGCCGATAATTGATTCTGTGATATGGCAATCTAAAAGTTTAGTCGGAGGCAAGTAACGAGCGCGGGTATAAATTGGTGCTTTTTCATCGTAGAAACTAAAGGGTGGCTGGGGCTGTTGAGTCAGTGCTAAGTTTGCATGATAAAATGCCTCGATTGTCCCAATATCTTCCCAGTAGTCATCAAAAAGGTAAGCTTGGACATTGTAATCTTTAGAGGCATCAGGAATAATTTCTTTGCCGAAATCAGTCCTTTCTATACCTTCTCTCAACAATTTGAACAAAACCTCTTTTTTAAAGACATAAATCCCCATTGAGGCGATGTAAGGCTGTTGCTGGGCAAGTTCATTTGATAATCCCAGTACGCTTGTATCAACGCGCATTTGGATTAATGCTTCACCTTTAGGTTTTTCGCTAAAATCGATTACCCTACCAGAATCATCAATTTTCATCAAGCCAAAATCTGAGGCGCGGCGCTCATCGATGGGGATGACTGAGAGAGTAATATCAGCCCCCGTTTCCCTATGGCGCTGGATAAACTCGCGATAATCCATGCGGTAGAGGTGATCGCCTGAGAGAATTAGATATTCTTCTACATCCCATTCTTCCATTAACCACAGGTACTGACGCACAGCATCGGCTGTACCTTGGAACCAGTTAGGGTTTTCTGGTGTTTGTTGTGCCGCTAGCACTTCCACAAACCCTTCATTGAAGCCAGTAAAGTTATAGGTACGGGCGATGTGACGATTCAGGGAAGCTGAGTTGAATTGTGTCAAGACGTAGATTTTGAATATTTCGGAGTTTATGCAGTTACTGACAGGTATATCGATTAGGCGATACTTCCCCGCTACTGGTACTGCTGGTTTAGCGCGTAGTTTGGTTAGCGGGTAAAGCCGAGTACCCGCGCCACCACCAAGGATGATTGATAATACTTTTTTCACAAAATTTCTCCAGACTGCCTTTCAACTCTCATCTTCAGTTTAGGACTGTCTGCCACCACAGGTAAGGGGGGAGCAAATATTCTCAGGGATGAATTTTATAAAATACTACTGGTGATAGATAATGCTGCCTGGAAGTAGACAACCAGAACATTTGTATTAATTGGTATGAGGAATGGGGGGCGATCGCTACGCTAGTGTTATAAGTGCTAACTCAATGAATCTCACTTCACATCACAAAGCTTCACTTGTTAGACACTGATAATATAGTCTACTTAGAGTTACCTAGACTAGTAGATTTAGATGTATGTGGGCAGTCAGAAGCAAGATAATGGTTAAATTTAGGGGTTAGGGGTGCGATCAAATTTTAGGATATATCATCATAAACTCAAGATAAATTCTAGGAAAATTGCCTAGTATTACGGTTTTTAGTTATGTCATAATACGAGCAATACTCATAATTGTATTATTCCATACCTAATTAAAATCAGGCACAAAAAAGATTTATGGAAGTTAACCTAATATCTAGCCACCCAAGCCAGGAGCCTTTAATCACTGAAATTTCTCTTGAAGAAATTACATCAAACATTTCTGAGAACACAAATTTCCAATCACGTCTAAAAATGAAAAGATGTACCTGTATGCCAATTTGTCCTGATGGCCCTTATCGTGGAGAGCGAGGACGTTGTAAAAAAAATGGACAATGCACTGATACACTATGTGGCGGTGACGGACCGAGGCCAACTTCGCCTCCTGATGATATTTTATAGAGCAGAAATAATTTCATGTATTGCTTTTGTCATATCTGGACTTTTTGTTCCTTTAGCGAGGGTGTTTAAATCCTCAATGATCTCATCTTTCAATTCTTTATCTGAATCTACGTAGATATTGACATACTGATATGTCTCCTTAGCTTTTTCCAGCTTTCCTGTTTGTAATTGGGCTAAACCTAAAAAATGACGATACTCAAGATTTGCAGGTTTTCGTTGACAAACAATGTCTAAATCTTTTATGGCTTCTTCTTTTTCCCCTTTACTTAATAAAACATCTGCGCGGTAAGCACGCGCTACTACAGCAGAATTTGATTCAGGTTCATAATCGATTATTGTTTTGTAAGCTTCTATGGCTTTATCTGGTAGCTTTAACTTTTCGTAGAGTATGCCTTTATTTAAAAGATTTTGGGACGGTTTAAATTTATTATATTCCGAAGCTTTTTCATAAGCATTTAAAGCTTTTTGACAAGCCTCGAAAGTCTTTTCACAGTTATAATCATCAATATTTACCTCAAACATAGAACCCAACAAATAATAAGCTTCTGCTAATCTTTCGGCATTCTCGTCATTGTTTTTACCAAGCTTTCTCTGATCGGCAGTTGCTAATGCCTCTGTGAGTATGTCACGAGCTTTAGGAATTTGGTGGTTCAAGTAATAACTCACACTCAAGCCAAAAGCAGTCATTACACTTATCAAACCTGGAATATCCTGGGTCTGTAAATTATATTCTGAAGCGTTGCTTGAAGGAAATGATAACCCATTTAGATATGGAATTTTTTCTTTTATTCCCTCTAATTTAACCTCAAACGATGTGCTATCGTGGCCTCCCCAAATAACTATTGTTGCTTTTAGCTTATTTCCTAAATTTTGGGCTTCTAATGAGTTATAAACTGTTTCATTAGCAAGACAAACCTCGATTGCATTTACTTTTTGAACATCCTTTTTAAGTATTTCAAATAATCGATCTTCTGTTCGCAAAATATTTTTTGTATCAACACTAGTATTGTAGAAATTAGCAATGACAATTTTATTGACTGTTTCCTGCATTTGAGACATAGTTTTACACTGATAGATTTTTGGTGGCGTTGGATTTTTTGGCACAAGAAGAAATACCCCTCCCAATAAAGGAAGCAAAGTAAGACTAGTTAATGTCCAAGGGCTATACCTGAATCGAAAGCGTTTCTTCGGGGTCAGAATTAGTGGTGGAATAGTCTGTTGAGCTAGTGCAGGCCAAGCGGTTGCTATTACCTTAGTTGGAATCATAAAACCAACCTTGGCTTCTGGACGCTTTTGATCAGCTGCTACAGCCATCCCGACTACGCCATTTAGTTGTTCATCCCAAATAGGCGCACCACTGAAGCCTGGCTCTAATCGAACTCCTGTTTCTTTGATATCTTCTATTTGTATCCAGCCAGTTCCTTGGCGTCCGCGTAGTACACCAGTAGCTTCTAACCCGTCATCATGTCCAGCAGGAAATCCAAAAGTTCTGAAGGAATGGCCGCGTAAATCTTCTTCTATAATTAAATCTACGGGTTGAGCGGTTTCTGGAACAGTGCTATTTAATTCCAATGCAGCAATGTCTTCTTTACCCTTGACTGAGGTAGAACCTTTAGGCGGAACTGGTCGCCAAAACACTACTCTTCCAGTTAACGTTTCTTCTGGGGCGATGAGAGGAAAGTCGAGATACACAACTTCAGCAGGTCTTTTTTGAGTGTCCCTGGAAATTTCTAGTGCATCAGCAACCACATGGGCACAAGTAATGACATGCTTTTGAGATACTAGAAAGCCAGCACCGACAACTACTCCGTTAGACTTACAAATTCGGACAATTGCTGCTTCAAGTTCTGTTGGCATCTATACTGACTTTTGTTTCCATTTAAGGGTGATTTCGTAGTTTCCTTCAATACTAGCACTGGCAATAATCGCCCCAGCTTCAGCGCTCATTTTGATACCAAACTTTACTTCTACTTCGTTGGCTGGCTGATTTAAAGTCCGAAGCTTATTAATAATAGTATTGGCTATGGGCTTGATTCCTTCCAAAGCTGTCTCAAAGGTTTGTTCAGCCTTCTGCAAGAGATCCTCTTGGCGGCCAATTCGTCCTATGCTATCTTCAGACTCTGGTTTATCTACTTCTACTAAGATGTAGCTACCGTCTTCTAAGGGAAATTGAATTAGACGTTTCACAGATAAAACCTCTCATGTTAATTGTTAAACCACTAACTGCTGAACTTTGGTATTTCTGCTAGTAGTCCACCAAGCGTAATTTTGACTAGTCGAGGGTGTTTAGATCCCCGACTTTTTCAATAAGTTAGGGATCTGTAACCTGTCATAATCTGTGTGGGAGGCAGACTATTAGTACGACACTGCGTAAATAAATCAGACATTCCAAATCAATGAAACGCTTGCGGTATATTAATTACAAATTACGCTTACTGACAGTCTAAGGAAAACTACTATTGGTAAGTGTAAGTCTTTTTTGTTACCTAGAAATATTTTATGTAATAAAATGGCAATAGCGGCCTTGTCTCAAGACGATTATATAGAAAATATTAATATTAATTTTCAACTCTAACTAAAAAAGCAAATTTAGCCTTAATTTATTGACTTTGCATAACACAGATTCTTGGTTTAGAAATGCGATCGCTCTTATTTACTCATTAAACACCCAACTTCCCAGTATTTATTCTCCTCTCAACCAAACCTAATTGCTGCGATCGCTTCAAATACTTCACCCAAGGTTGCTCTGATAACTGAGAAATGGCATTTGGTGACAGTGTTGCCGTGAAAATATCTTTGCCATTGCTAACACCACTAACGCCTAAACTTTTTAAAACAGCAGTTGCAGCCGAGTTTAAAATTGGTTCAGTATGAATAAAAACCGTCAAACTCGGTTTTTCTGAATTTTGAACACCATTCAGCGCTGTAGCAAGAGCCGCATCTAGTTTCTGATAATTCATCAGTAATTCCTTGGTAAAAAGGGCAGGCAAAAATTGCCTACCCTAACTTATCAAATTTATAGGTTTTTATTGCCTATCCTTGTACAGAAATAATATTTACCTTTCTCAGTCTAATTACAGATTAGCTGCGTTAATCACTCCATAACCCCATTTTTCATCAAATGTGTTTGGGGGTTTTCCGGGAATTGTACTATTTTTACGTAGCAAGTCTTTCACAGCAGCCGGATCAAGTTTAGGATCGCGCTGCAACAGCAGTGCCACTAACCCACTAACGAAGGGTGTTGCCATACTCGTACCAGCCTGTACCACAAACTTGGAATTAATCATTGATGAACGGTCAAAACTTGCATCGGCGGAAAGGGTGGAAATAATCATTGCTCCTGGTGCTGCTACATCCGGCTTTTGTCCATCATTGCGTAGTGGCCCTTCACTACTGAATTCCGAAATAGTATGCAATTCTAACCCCATTTCTTGCTCTTTGTTATCAATATCTGTGTACTTGGTTCTAGTAGTATAGGCGGCAACTGTAATTGCACTGCTAGCGGCTCCTGGCGAACCAATTTTTACTGTATCCTTCACACTTTTACCTGTAAAAAACACTGATGAAGTGTCATCTAGCGTCCACACATTCAAACGTGTGTCAGTTGAAGAACTGTTGCGGACTCGCAGCTGCCAAATACCTCCCATGACTGGCGAGGGGTCGATACCGCGTATTTGCACAAAGAAATTATGGTCGCCGTTGGCTTGGTCTGGCGCTGGTGTTGCTAATTGCACCCGTGCATCTGGTAACTGATAATCTTGTGCGGCATTACCGTGAGTAATTATTTTTTGGAAGGGGGTGACAAAACCGTTAGGACTCCGCACAGACACTTCCAATTCGCTGTCTTTGGAATACCAACCGTTTAACCAAACTATGCTTATTTGATTCAAAGGAACATTAAAGCGCATACCACGAGTGCGTCCACAGGGTATCGTCGCTTCTCCATGAATGTTATAGTTTCCTTCGTTACCCGCAGCACAGCAAACAATTCTTCCAGGGCCAGTTTCGGCATTGATGACTTTGGATAAAGAATCACTACCATCATGGGCATCAGCATGTCCACCCAAGCTGAGATTTACCACTGCTGGGCGTCCCAATTCTCTAGCAACTCGGAAAATGTAACGCACAGCATCAGCAATGTGGGCATCCTGTAAATCTGACCTGACAACAACTAATTCCGCTTCTGGTGCTATACCGCCATAGCTAGCATCGGCACCGGCGGCAATTCCTGCAACGTGAGTACCATGACCACCAGTATCCTGAGAAATTGTCAGTTGCGCCCCCGTCAATTCAGCCCCATAGCCGCCCTCTGTGACTCCTGGCCCTGGCAGTGTTTGATCCCAAATGTGTAAAATTCGTCCAGCAAAGGCGGGGTGTTTCGGATCAATGCCACTGTCTATAATGCCAATAATTACTCCTTTACCAGTCAGTCCGGTTTTGTTCTGGAACTCCGGTAATTTGACTGTTCCCATTGCAGTGTCCATCCTCAAATGAAGTTTGCGTGATGGCTTAATTCGCCGAATCACATCTTCTTCAGATAAGACATCTAAACTCTCTATCGGTAAGAAAGCCGTCCGCACACTTCCAGAGTTTTGATTGACTTCAATATTATATTGTGATAAGTAACTTAAGTCTGCATCATGGTCGCAGTAAATAAAAACGACGCTCTTAGTGGGCTTGACTGGGCTTTTGTGGGCAATGATGCCAAGCGATCGCTTGTGTGTAACTAAAGCTTGATCTCCTTCATTTTGATAGTCTTGAAATGCCAAAAGCAATCCAGGAGAAAGTTTTTCGTGCCTCATTTTTACCTCACGTTAAATTTCTTTACTGTCAAGAAAGTAGTGATTTGAGTAGGGAACAGTCGCTCTATAACGTAGTTTTTTCGCATTTATTATTTGATGCGATTATAGTTATCTATTTTTTTCATAGATAACATCAAATAAGCTTAGGAGGCAGTAAGCTTTTCCTAAGACAATTGCTAATTCATAACTCATCTTCTTGAATTCTGTCTCCCTCATAGTTATTTTCTGTGGCTCGTGAGACATCTTTGAGCAGCCGCATCTCTGATTTCTGTTAAAAACTCAAATAAATTCTAGTTTCTAGTCAAAATAGTTAAGACTGATAACATTTGCGTATAAAGTAGCCGGATACAGACTAAATCGCTAATGACTGCTGGCAAATGACAGATTTTCTATCATAAGTAAGAGCCATAAAGAAGCTAAGATTTGCAACGATCGCTTCTGAAGGTACAAAAATTTATTCATGCAAATTCAAACACCAGACTGGGTAAAGCACGCTGTTTTCTACCAAATATTTCCAGACCGCTTTGCTAGAAGCAAACAGCCGCACAAACGGCTGCTGCGTGAAGCCCGTTGGGAAGATTGGGACTCTATGCCAACACTCCAGGGTTATAAAGGCGGGGATTTATGGGGCATCATAGAGGGTTTAGACTACATCCAGGATTTGGGAATTAACGCAATTTACTTTACACCCATTTTTCAATCCGCTAGCAATCATCGCTATCATACCCACGATTATTATGAAGTTGACCCCATGCTGGGGGGCAACGAGGCTTTTAAGGAATTGCTTGATGCAGCCCATCAACGGAATATCAAAGTTGTTTTGGATGGGGTATTTAACCATTCCAGCCGTGGTTTTTTCTTCTTCCATGACGTTTTAGAAAATGGTCCTCATTCGCCTTGGGTAAATTGGTTCAAAATAGAAGGCTGGCCTCTTTCACCATACAATGGAGAATTCCCAGCAAACTACGTAGGTTGGGCAGGCAATCGTGCTTTACCAGAATTTAACCACGACAATCCAGAAGTGCGGGAATATATTATGGAAATTGCCGAATATTGGATTAAATTCGGCATCGACGGTTGGCGATTAGATGTACCATTTGAAATAAAAACTCCTGGATTTTGGCAGGAATTCCGCGATCGCGTCAAGGCAGTCAATCCCGAAGCTTACATTGTGGGCGAAGTCTGGGGAGATTCCCGCGAGTGGTTGGATGGAACACAATTTGACGGCGTGATGAATTATCTATTTACTGGGCCAACAATTGCTTTTACAGCAGGCGATCGCGTAGTCTTAGAACAAGTCCAAAGCCGCGACTATCAACCCTACCCACCCTTATTTGCCGCCGAGTACGCCACCAAAATCCAAGAAGTACTGCAACTTTACCCTTGGGAAATTCAGCTAACTCAACTCAATTTGCTAGCAAGTCACGATACAGCCCGATTGATGAGCATTGCAGGCGGCGATATAGGTAGTATAGAATTGTCAACTCTACTGCTACTTACCTTTCCCGGTGCGCCCAGCATTTACTATGGTGATGAAGTTGGTTTACCTGGTGCAATAGATCCAGACTCACGTCGTGGCTTTCCTTTAGAGAGTAATTGGAATCAAGAAATTTTCAATACTCATCGTCAATTAATTGCCCTACGCCACACATACCCAGCCTTGCGTACAGGTGATTACCAAGTCCTCCATGCTCAAGGACAAATTTATATCTTTGCCCGAACTTTAGGAACAGAGGAATTGATAATTGCCGTCAACGCTGGCACAAGTTCGGCAACAGCCAATGCAGATGTCGTCAGTTTACGTACTCAACCCAACAAGCTCTTATATGGTACTGCTGAAGTTGAGTGGAATAGTGAAGGAGAAACTCAGCAGTTGTCATTGACTGTTCCAGCACGTAGTGGGTGCATTCTAGGTGTAGGGAATGGGGAGTAGGGAGTGGGGAAGAAGCAGGGCAGCAGGGCAGCAGGGAGCAAGGGAGAAGAGTTTTCCCCTCTGCCCCCCGCAC